>DASWTZ010000073.1:0-60535 GCA_036401875.1 Gallionella sp. | reverse complement strand
ATAGAATTACAGGGACTTGAAATTCCTGTAACTATCCTGTAAATTTATTGCAAATTTAAGGTTATGCCAAAGTATGCGAAAGTATGACCAGGTACAAGCATGCCAATTAAAACAATAAGTTGGTGCCCGGGACCGGAATCGAACCGGTACGAGGGGTTAAGCCTCGACGGATTTTAAGTCCGGTGTGTCTACCAATTTCACCACCCGGGCGGGTTTTGGAGGCGAGACCCAGAATCGAACTGGGATAGGCGGATTTGCAATCCGCTGCATAACCATTTTGCTATCTCGCCGTAGTGCAAAAACACTCTTTGAAATGAGTGAGGGAAAGCCAGAATGCTTTCCCTCAGAATTGGAGCGGGAGAAGAGTCTCGAACTCTCGACCTCAACCTTGGCAAGGTTGCGCTCTACCAACTGAGCTACTCCCGCGTAACGAGTTGCGCATTATAGAGATATCGGGATTCCTGTCAACAATTCCGCGTGAAAATTTACAAAGAAATTTCATTTTGTTTGAATAGACGCAAAAAATTCTCTGTGGTACACATCCCTACCTCGTCGATTCCGATACCGCGCAACGCGGCAATTTCCTCAGCGACGTGCTTGACGAAAGCGGGCTGATTCAGTTTTCCGCGATGAGGCACGGGGGCCAGATAGGGTGCATCGGTTTCGATCAGCATGCGATCCAGCGGTACACGCTGCGCCACTTCCTTGATCTGTTTTGCGTTCTTGAAGGTGACGATCCCGGAGAATGAAATATAAAAACCCATCGCCAATGCCGCCTCGGCCACTTCCCAGGTCTCCGTAAAGCAGTGCATCACGCCACCTGTTTCCATTGCCTTCTCCTCGGCCATGATGCGCAAGGTATCGGCCGCCGCTTCGCGAGTATGAATGATGAGAGGCTTTCCGCTCTCACGCGATGCCCGGATATGGTTGCGGAAGCGTTCGCGCTGCCACTCAAGGTCGCCCTTGAGCCGGAAATAATCCAGTCCGGTCTCGCCGATCGCAATGACCCTGGGATGCCGCGCCAGCTCGACCAGGCGTGCGACATCGGGATCTTCAACCCCTTCATAGTCCGGATGCACGCCAACCGATGCGAAAACATGAGGGTACTGTTCGGCAAGCCCCAGAATCTGGGGAAAGTCCTCCAGCTTGACCGAAACGCATAATGCACCGACGACATCGTTGTCCCTCATGTTCGCGAACACGCTGTCCATGCCGGCCATTAGTTCAGGGAAGTTGATGTGACAGTGCGAATCGATGAAAGGCATGGTTATTCGAGTATCAGCTGGCGATATGCCAGCAACAGTGATTCAAAAAACAGTTTGGGGTTGAGCGTGTGCTGAGCTTCGCGCTTGGACGTTTGCAGGTATTTCTGCAGGCGCACCAGATTCAATGGAGGAACAGACTCTATCAATTTGCCGACCGCGACCTCTTCGCCCGGGTGGTAACGCAGCCTGCCGGCAAGCTTCATCGAGGTCAGGTCATAGCACCATTGCTGCAACCATTGAACCACCAGCACCTGCTCGGTCTTCTGCAATGCTTCAGCCAGCGCAAATACGTCCATTGCCGCAGGTTCACGCATTGCACGCAAAAGCCTGTCGCGCTCCTCCGCCCCTGATTGCTCATGAACGGCCTGCAGCGGTGCGTAACCGGATGACGCCAGTGCATCCGCAGGATTTTTCACGCCCTGTTCACCCAGCCAGCGGACGGCACTTCCTGCATCCGGCGAAGGCAATGCAAAGGACAGGCATCGGCTCAGTATGGTCGGCAACAATTGCTGCGGCTTGTGCGTCACGAGTATGAACAAAAGACCTGCAGGAGGCTCCTCCAGGCTCTTCAGCAACGCATTTGCGGCATTGGTGTTCATCGTCTCCGCCGGATGGACGACAATCACCCGCCGCCCGCCCTGATGGGCCGACATGCCGAAAAAATCTGCCAATCCGCGTATCTGATCGACTGAAATCTGCTTGCTGGGTTTCTTGCCGGATTCGCTCTCCCCGCTATCCGCGCCCAGCGCCTCGGGCTGAACCAGACGGAAGTCCGGATGCGAACCCTGTCCAAACCAGTGGCAGGAAGAGCAATTCCCGCACGAAAGACCATCTGCATCCGGCCGCTCGCACAGCAGCGATTGCGCAAAATTCAGCGCCAGATCGAATTTCCCTATCCCCTTGCCGCCCTTGAACAGCAGGCCGTGCGGAGGGCGCTTGCGCAGCTCTTGCAATCTCAGCCAATCGGCCTTCTGCCAGGGGTATATTCCAGTCATAGCACCGCGATGATCTCTTCCAGTTGCAGCTTGACCCTGTCCAGCGTCTGCGCGCCATCGATGACGGCATAACGCTGTGGATTCTCGTGTATGCGACGATGATACCCCGCCCTCACCCGCTCGAAGAAATCCGCTTGCTCCTGCTCGAAGCGATCCAGTGCGGCATTGCCTGCCAGACGTTGCCTCGCCACCTCGACCGGGACATCGAAAAACAGCGTCAGGTCCGGTTGCAGATCGGGATGCACCCATTGTTCGAGCTGGCGCAACCTGTCCCAGTCCATTTTCCGTCCTCCGCCCTGATAGGCGAAACTCGCATCGCTGAAGCGATCGGACACCACCCATTTCCCAGCGTGCAGAGCAGGCCTGATGACTTGCTCGATATGCTCCATACGGGCAGCAAACATCAGCATCGCTTCGGTTCCGATACTCATCGCCTGATTGAGCAACATCTCGCGCAGCTGCTCGCCTAGAGTCGTACCGCCGGGCTCACGCGTGACCAGCACATCGACTCCCCGTTGCCGCAACGTATCGGCGAACCAAGCCAGGTGAGTGCTCTTGCCTGCACCATCCACGCCCTCGAATGTAATAAATTTGCTCATTGGCGAACCGGGTTTCTGATTTTCTTCTGGAACTGGTCTACGGCTCGGTTATGTTCCACCAGACTGCTGGAAAAATGCGAGTTGCCATTGCCGCTCGCCACGAAGTATAACGCGCCCGTCCGCGCCGGATGCAGGGCCGCCTGCAATGCTGCCTGTCCCGGGAGTGCAATCGGCGTGGGCGGTAAGCCATGACGGGTGTAGGTATTGTAGGGAGTATCTGCCAGCAAATCGCGCTTGCGCAGGTTCCCGTCGAAAGCCTCGCCCATACCGTAAATGACGGTTGGGTCAGTTTGCAGTCTCATGCCTTTGCGCAAACGGTTCACAAACACGGCGGCGATCATGGCACGGTCGCTAGGCGCGCCGGTTTCCTTCTCGACGATAGAGGCAAGTATCAATGCCTGGTATGGCGTCTGCAACGGCAGATCAGGATCACGTTTATTCCATTCGGACTGCAACCGGTGCTGCATATTCTGATATGCACGCTTGAAAATCAACAGATCGCGGGTTCCCGCTGCAAAACGATAAGTATCGGGAAAAAACAGGCCTTCTGGATGCGTTTCCGATGCGCCGATGCGCTGCAATATCTCGGCATCGGTCAGGCTGGCCGTCACGTGCATCAGGTCGGGGTTGGCATTGAGCTCATCGCGAAACTGCCTGAAGGTCCATCCCTCGATAACGCTGAGTTTCCTCTGTATCACCTCGCCCTTGTGAAAAATCTCCAGCAATTCCAGCGGAGAAACCGGACGCTGGATGGCATAGTAACCAGCCTTGATCTGGGATGACTTGCCCAGCAGGCGCGTCAGCCAAACAAAAGCCCAATCCTGATCAAGCAAACCAGCCTGTTGTAGTTGCCGTGCCACGCTTTTCAGATTGTCACCGCGCTTCAGTTCGAACTCGAATGGTGTGGTGGGCAACGGCATCGGACGATAGGCATAATAGCCTGCGCCGGACAAGGCGAACATCGCCAGCACCAGCAACGATATAACAAGCTTTCTCGTTCTTTTATTGCGTTTCATTGTGTCCTTCAAGATATTGGCGAATCCGATGTGAAACGGGGAAGGTTGTCCAGCGGCGTTGTTCAAGCTCCCTTATCGGCCACAACGCGATGATACTGTTAACCAGAAACACCTCATCTGCCATCAGGAGCTCATCCAGTAATACTTCACGGACTCGCACCTGCATCCCATGTCGAGCCGCCCAGTCCATTACCCGGTCGCGCTGCACCCCCGCCACACCGCAGGCGGACAACCTGGGGGTAATCAACTCTCCGCCGGATACCAGAAACAGGTTGCTGCGCGTCCCCTCTATGACATGGCCTTCCACATCTAGCAACAATCCCTCACCGATCCCACTATCGCTCGATTCCGCTGCCGCCAGCACATTCTCCAGACGATTTAGATGCTTGACCCCTGCCAGACGCGGCTGATGTCCCAAACGCAATTGACATACACGAGCCTTGATTCCAAGCTTTGCCCATTCGGCAGGATAAACAGGGGTGGGCGAGATGTCCCATAGACGGGTTGGTGGCGGTGGAGTAAGAGCAGGTGCATAACCGCGCTCCCCGGATCCACGCGTGACGATCAGTTTGACTACCCCATCCGGATGACTCAGAAGCAACGTCTCCAGCTCGGATGACAGCAAGTTGAAATCTGGGCAGGTGATGCCCAGCGCGGCACAATCATGCCGGAGTTTTTCAAAGTGGAGCGGCCAGCCAGCCGCATGCCCCTGCGACGCACGCAAGGTGCGGAATACGCCATCGCCATAGAGCAGACCACGATCGCGGATGCTGATCAAATTGCCTGGATCGCCATTGACCAGCATCGCTTGGGAGAATCAGACTTTGCGGAACACCAGCGAGCCGTTCGTTCCACCGAAACCGAAGTTGTTGTTGACCGCAACATCGATCTTCATGTCGCGAGCGGTATTCGCGCAGTAGTCCAGATCGCATTCCGGATCCTGCTCGATGATATTGATGGTAGGCGGTGCAATCTGGTGATGCACGGCAAGCGCGCAGAATACCGACTCGACACCGCCAGCACCGCCCAGCAGGTGGCCGGTCATGGACTTGGTGGAGCTGACCACCAGTTTTTTGGAATGATCGCCAAATGCCAGCTTGATCGCCTCGGTCTCGTTCTTGTCGCCCAGCGGGGTCGAGGTGCCATGCGCGTTGACGTACTGCACATCCTGGGGGTTCAAGCCGGCGTTGCGCAACGCATTCAGCATGCTGCGTTTTGGGCCATCGGTATTCGGCGAAGTGATGTGGTAAGCATCACCGCTCATGCCATATCCGGCCAACTCGGCATAAATTCTGGCTCCACGCGCCTTGGCATGCTCGTATTCTTCCAGAACCAGCACGCCCGCGCCCTCACCCATGACAAAACCATCGCGATCCTTGTCCCAGGGACGGCTTGCGGTAGCGGGATCATCGTTGCGGGTACTAAGCGCCCGCGCGGACGAGAACCCGCCCACCGCCAACGCGCATACTGTGGCTTCCGAACCACCGGCTATCATCACGTCAGCATCGCCATACTCGACGACACGTGCCGACTCTCCGATGCAGTGGGTGCCGGTCGTACAGGCAGAGACCATCGCCAGATTCGGACCTTTCAGCCCGTACATGACGGACAGGTTGCCGGAAATCATGTTGATGATCGTGCCAGGAATGAAAAATGGCGAAATTTTGCGCGGACCGGCAGCAAGAAATTCGTTATGCGTGTCCTCGATCATCGGCAGGCCGCCGATGCCCGAACCGATGTTGACGCCGATACGCTCGGCGTTTTGTTCGGTCACTTCCAGCCCTGAATCCTTGAAAGCCTCGATGCCGGCCACCAGTCCGAAATGGATGAACCTGTCCATCCGCCGTGCATCCTTGGCGGAAAGATATTGAGTGACATCGAAATCCTTGACTTCACCCGCAACCTGACAGGCCATCGCACTGGCATCAAAGTGGCTGATCTTGGAAATTCCGGATTTTCCAGCGACGATATTCTGCCAGACCGTTGAAATTCCCAAACCGACCGGGGAGACGATCCCCAGTCCGGTAATGACTACTCTACGTTTAGACAAACTAACCCCGCCAGAAAAAATGGGAAAAACCAAAAACGTTATTAGATATACAGGGAGTACGGTGAATTACTTCTGATGCGCCAGGACGTAGTCAAGGGCTTGCTGCACGGTGGTGATTTTTTCTGCATCCTCATCCGGGATTTCGCACTCGAACTCTTCTTCCAACGCCATGACCAGCTCAACGGTATCCAGCGAATCAGCACCCAGGTCGTTAACGAAAGACGACTCGTTCTTGACTTCAGACTCATTCACACCCAGTTGCTCAGCAACAATCTTCTTAACGCGTTGTTCCATTGACATCATTATTCTCCCACCTTTGATTAAAGTTCAAAAAAGCCCCGGCATTGTATCAAAAATGCCAAAAATTCCAAACTCCTTGTATCGACCACATCAGCGGACTTTCACATCACATTGAAAGATTGGCTGAAATCAGTCTGGACAAATAACTGATCCACCAATCCATCCTGAACAATTCCTGACATAGCCACCCGCAAAAAAAGCCCGGCGCTTGCGTGCCGGGCTTTCCTGACAAACCAAGTAGCTATTAGACTGCCTGGATGTTTGAAGCTTGCTTACCCTTCGGGCCTTGAGTCACTTCGAAGCTGACTTTTTGACCTTCTTGAAGCGATTTGAAGCCGCTCATGTTGATTGCGGAAAAGTGCGCGAACAGATCTTCGCTGCCATCATCCGGGGTTACAAAACCGAAACCTTTTGCGTCGTTGAACCACTTTACTGTACCTGTTGCCATGTGTGAAACTCCTTACATACTAATAAAACGGGGAACACCCCCGCGAAAACAATTTGAATCGAAGATTTCACATGGGAAACCAAGTACTGCAAAAGCTTTGAATCAAACGCCAAGCTGCCTTTTACGCGGTATGCACCGGGACGTCAAGCAAATAATCAACATCCTGACCATTCTGCCCGAACAGACACCCGATCAACCGCGCATCTCCAGCATCAGGTGATTGATCCGTTTGACGAATCCGGCCGGGTCATCCAACTGCCCGCCTTCGGCCAATAGCGCCTGATCGAACAGCACCTCGACCCAGTCGCCGAAATGCTGCCGCTCCTCTTTCAGGCGCATCACCACGGGATGCCCGGGATTGACTTCCAGTATCGGCTTGAATGCCGGCGCCTTCTGCCCCGCTGCCTTGAGTATGCGCGCCATATTGCCGCCGATGTCGTGCTCATCGGCCACAAGACAGGCCGGCGAATCGGTCAGGCGATGCGTGATCCGCACTTCCTTGACGCGTTCACCTAGGCTGGCCTTGATCTTTTCGGTAAATTCCTTGTGTTCGCTGGCCTGCTTCTGCTGCTCCTGTTTTTCCGCCTCATCTTCCAGCTTACCCAGATCCAGCCCGCCCTTGGCGACTGACACCAGAGCTTTCCCGTCAAACTCGGTCAGCGAACTCATCACCCATTCGTCCACGCGATCGGACAGCAACAACACCTCGATGCCTTTCTTGCGGAACACTTCCAGATGCGGACTGTTCCTCGCGGCATTGAAGGTCTCGGCCGTGATGTAGTAGATCTTGTCCTGCCCTTCCTTCATGCGTCCGATGTAATCCGCGAGCGACACCGTCGCCGCATCGGTATCGGCATGGGTCGATGCGAAGCGCAGCAGGCCGCCGATCTTTTCACGGTTGGCGAAATCCTCTGCTGCGCCCTCTTTCAGCACCTGGCCGAACTCGCCCCAGAACCGGGCATATTTCTCCGGATCATTGGCCGCCATGTCTTCGAGCAGGCCGAGAACCTTCTTGGTACAACCGGAACGAATCGCATCGATATCCTTCGATTCCTGCAGAATTTCACGTGACACGTTCAGCGGCAGATCGTTCGAATCGACGATGCCGCGAACGAAACGCAGGTAGAGCGGCAGCAACTGTTCCGCATCGTCCATGATGAAAACGCGGCGTACATAGAGTTTGACGCCATGCCGCGCATTGCGGTCATACAGATCGAACGGTGCGCGCGCCGGGATGTAGAGCAGCTGGGTGTATTCCTGTTTACCCTCTACGCGCGCATGGGTCCAGGCCAGCGGATCCTGATAGTCATGCCCGACATGCTTGTAGAACGCCTTGTATTCATCGTCCGAAATCTCGTTCTTGGCGCGCGCCCACAGGGCCGACGCCTGATTGACCGTTTCATCCTCGTCTGTGATGACCTGGCCGTCTTCCTTCCACTCCTCCTTCTTCATCACGATAGGCTGGACGATGTGATCGGAATATTTGTGGATGATCGCGCGCAGCCTGTAGCCGTCGAGCAGATCGCCCTGGTCCTCGCGCAAATGCAGGGTTATTTCAGTGCCGCGTGCGGGTTTGTTCACCATCTCGACAGAGAACTCCCCGCCACCGTCGGACTCCCAGCGCACGCCCTGCTCCGCTTTCTCTCCGGCACGGAGTGTCGTCACCGACACCCGGTCGGCCACGATGAATGCCGAGTAAAAACCCACGCCAAACTGGCCTATCAGGCTGGCATCCTTCTGCTGGTCGCCGCTCAGCTTCGAGAAGAACTCGCGTGTGCCGGACTTTGCGATCGTGCCCAGATTGTTGATGACCTCGTCGCGGCTCATGCCGATGCCGTTGTCGCTGATCGTCAGCGTCCTGGCTTCCTTGTCGTAGCCGATGCGTATCTGCAACTCGGAGTCGCCCTCGAACAACTTGCCGTTATGCAGGGCCTCGAAACGCAATTTGTCGCAGGCATCCGAAGCATTGGAAACCAGCTCACGCAGGAAAATGTCGCGGTTGGAATACAGCGAGTGAATCATCAGCTGCAACAGCTGCTTGACCTCGGTCTGGAACCCCATCGTTTCGCGATTCGCGGAAATATTTTCAGTCATACAAGATCCTTTAAATTACCCATGCAAAAGTAGATACAAAAAACCCGGCTTGGATTCAAGCAGTAACCTAATGGAGTCGATTCGACGGATTTCAAGAGGCAGGCTGTTTTTGGGAAAGCAAATCATCGAACCATGCCGACCAGCGCCGGTACTTGCTCAGCAAAGCACCGGGGGCTCCGGCAACCTCGATCTGTCCGGCATCGCGGCTGGAAGCCGGCGGCATGCCCGCTGCCATCATCCCGGCCCCCAGCAAACTGGATTCGCCCTGTCGCAGGCGGTAAACCTCGAGCGGCACGCAGCGCGCGATCCCCTGTTGCAAGATAACCAGTTCCGCCAGCCCTCCCGACAGGTAGACCCGCTCCAGCATCGCATCGCGATGAAATTCCTCCAGAATTCGCGTCACGCGGAATATGACGGCTTCGAGCAACAGGACTGCGACGTCCCGTTGCGACAGGTGCCCGACAGGCTGCGAAAAGGCCAGTCCGATATCGCCGCGAAAGTACGGCGCACCCAGGCCGCCGGGCTCGGCCAGACAATAGATATCCCCCTCTCCCAGTTCCTCGATGCGGCATTCGCCGACCGGATAGGGCGCCAGCGCGGCGGCTATGGAATTGAGCGTGCCCTCGATCGCAAAATGCATCTGCCGCGCGCGATCCTGGTAGACCAGCGTATGCAGATAACCTTCGCTTGCGACCTTTCCGGCCGGCAGATAGCGCTCGACAAAGCAGCCGGTGCCGAGATTCGCGATCGCCTCCTTGCCGTCCTCCGCGATGCCGGCATAGAGTGCAGCAGACTGGTCGCCCAGGCTCGCCCGAAGTGTCAGGCCATTGTCCAGCCGTATATCTATCGCCTCGGATAGTCCGATGCGGGGCAGTATCCGGGCGGGTATGCCGAACAGTTCGCATAGCACGGGCGACCATTGCTGGCTTCGAATATCCATCAACAGGGTGCGCGCTGCCATGGATGTATCGGTGATGAAGTGCAGACCGCGACTCCAGCGCCAGACCAGGAAGGTATCCAGCATGCCCACCATCAGCTCGCCCCTCTCCAGCCGGGGAAGCAAATCCGGGTCTTCGCGCAACACATGGTGCAGCTTGGGTGCGAAGTAATACGGGGTGAGCGGCAGGCCGGCCAGTTCGCGTATCCGCGAGCCATCTGGCCGCAGCTCGTCGCAGCTGGATTCACCGCGCGTGTCCTGCCATGAGATCAGTGGCGTCACCGGCCTGCCGCTGCCGCGTTCCCAGATCAGGAAGGACGAGCGCTGGCTGCACAGGCCGAGAATCCGACAGTCCTGCGCATCGGCTACACACTCGTGCAGCACCTGTTCGGCGGTATTAAAATAGGCCAGCGCATCGCTTTCATAGCGCCGGCCGTTTACGGAGATCGTCGGTGCGGGGTGGCTGATCACCCGGCTGAGCACGCCATCGCGATCCAGCAGTCCGGCCTTGACCGAGGTGGTGCCCAGATCAAGCGCAATGGCGCTGTATCGCGACGTACTCATCGCAAGCGGCACGCCCCGATTTCCTGACCGATCCTGCCTTCATCCCAGCCCAGCACGGGGACGATCCTGCCGGCAATGCCGCGCAATCCGGCATCATCCAGCCTGGCCAGGATCAGCAGTGGCATGCGGCGACGCAGCAGGTCGTCCAGATGGACGACCATTTCGTCGCGAGCACAAAGTAATAAATCGCCATAGATGAGAGGCAACTTCGGTGTGATGCGGTCAGCCAAACGGGGGGCTGCAGCTATCAGGCCGAACACCTCGCTAACCCGTTTGCCATGGCGGCGCATCAGCCAAAGCGCGCTATCCTGATCGATGCCCAGATCGGCGGCCTGCCGGCGGGCAGCCGTCAGCCAGACCGCATAATCTTCATTGGGTGCCCATGGAAAGGCGCGGCGCCGGGTTGCACACCTTGAGGTGATGCCAAGCCGCCCGCACACCGTATCGACGATAACCGTCGCATCTTCACGGGCCGAGGTGAGCTTGCCGCCGACGGAATAGTGCACGCCATCGGGCGCAGTCTTCAGCTCCCAATCGCGGCTGACAGCGGAGGGTGAAGCTGCATCGCTGCGCTTCATCACCCGCACACCCGCATAGCTGCCGACCACATCCGCCTCATTCCATTTTGTGTCCAGATAATGATTGGCCTCCGCCAGCAGATAAGCGACCTCGGCGGGTTCGACCAAGACGTGGTCGAGATCGCCGCTGTAGTCGGTATCGGTGGTCCCGATCAGCGTCATGCCGTACCACGGGATGACAAAGAACACGCGTCCATCGGATCTTGCGGTGAACAAAAAGGCTTCGGTGGTCGGCAACGGCGGCATCACCAGATGGACACCCTTGCTCAACCGGCACCAGTCGCGCGCCGGCCCGGACGCGGCCATCCACTGCCCGGTCGTGCTGACGATCTGCCGGGCCGATACCTGTGCGCTACCCTGCCCCACCCTGTCCTGAACAGTCGCGCCGTCTACCCGCCCGTTCGTCCGGTTGAACCCGGTCACCCGGCAATAATTGACGCACACCGCCCCTGCTTCAGCCGCGCCGGCTATCAGCTCCAGCACCAGGCGCGCATCGTCGGTCTGCGCATCGCCATAGGTGAATCCGCCTCTCAAACTGACGTCCCTGAGAAAGGCAAAACGTCCGGAAAATCCGGCCCGGGAGTAACGGCGATGCGCCATGTCGTCACCCGAAATCCCGGCGAGAATGTCGTACAGGGTCAATCCCGCCTCAAGCTTGAGCATGCCGGCCCGACTATCTTCATACACCGGCACACCGAAGCGCAGCGGCCAGACACGATGCGGTGCCGCCCCCAGCAACATCTGCCGTTCCTTGAGCGCCTTCCTGACCAGCCTGAAGTCGTAAGTCTCCAGATAGCGCAAGCCGCCGTGGATGAGCTTGCTGGAAGCGGATGAGGTCCCTCCCGCCCAGTCGCCCTGCTCCACGATGGCCACGCGCAAGCCGCGCAGCGCCGCGTCGTAGGCCGTCCAGGCGCCGTAGATGCCGCCTCCGCACACCAGCAGGTCGAACTCCCGCCCGGACAGCAGGGAAAAATCGCGCTTCATCTGTCCCTCATCTGCAATGCCTTTTGCGGCACATCGCTGATCAGGATATCCACGCCCAGCGCCAATGCCTTGTCGATCTCCGCCTCGCTGTTGCAAGTATACACCGCGATCAGCTTGCCCCGGTCGCGCAGCAATTTCACCATCGCCTCATCGAGCGACGCTATGGGCAGACACAATCCATACAGGAAGGACTGTTCGTTGAGCACACGCCTCGCATCGTCGAATGTCTGCTCCGGCTCCAGGTTGTAAACCAACGGGAAGTCCGGCGCGCATCGGTGGGCATAAACCAGGCTGTCCAGATTGAAAGACGAAATCAGGATATTGCCCCCGGCAGTTCCGGCCATCTCCAGCGCCTGCCTGACCTTGATCTCATGGCGCGCAACCGGTTCCCAGTCGCGGTTCTTGATCTCCAGCAGCAGGCGGCAGCGGCTGCGATAGGTATCGAGAAACTCCCGCAGACTCATGATGCCTTCCGGTTTCGCAGCGGAAGAATAGTGTCCGGCAAAATTCATAGCCTGCAGCTGCGCATGGTCGAAATCGTCTATGTGTTTAGTATGCAAACCCAGCTTGCCGAGCAAGCGGTCGTGCCAGAGCACCGCGACCTCATCGCGGCTCAGCTGGATATCCGTCTCGATGCCGTCGATCGGATAGGCCAGCGCCCGGTCGAAAGCGGAACGGGTATTTTCAGCGGCCTCATTGTTGGCACCGCGGTGGGCAAAGATCAATGTACTCGTCACGACAACCTTTCAATAAAACGTTTCATGGAAAGCTCCAGCGCATCATAAGCCGGGTTGTACGTCAGGCGGCGCAGCAGGCCGGACGCGAGGTTTGCTTCGGTCAATTCCCCCTCCTGCGCAGACTCGGGATGCGCGATGCATGCGGTGTATTTTTCCATGTCGTCAGGGAAGTAATGCTGGCAACTGGCATACTCGCCCGCCCTCCCGTAATGCGCATCTGCAGGCGACTGGACGATGGCGGTGTGGGCGGAGCCTAATATGCGCTGCTGAGGTATGGCACTGGAAATCAGCTCGATTTTCTCCGCTGCAATGCCGGACGGAAGATCCCCGATGTCGGTGGAATAGAGCATCAATTTGCTTGCCGGATGACTCGCTCGCGCCATGAATTCCAATGTGGCTGATACGTCGACGGTCACATCATCACGGCTTGCGGCGGCAAACACCGGGATATTCAATCTGCGGTCTTGCATGCGATGCCCGATTGCCCGGGTCAGCGCATGCATCTGGGCCGCCGCATTCTTCGAGAACGATTCGTACTTGTAGATGTCGCGATCGGGTTTGATGTCCACCCACCTGGCCGAAGGGATCAGCCAGCTATACAGCTTGTGCAGATTGGCGTAAGCCGCACGGGGAGAAACCCTGAGGGCTGGAGCAAACAGGAACAGGCCGCGCACCCGGTCATCAAACAGGCTCTGGTATACGCTCAGCGCACCGCCCGCAGAATAGCCGACCAGATAGATTTCATCCGCTTCCTCAGCCAACCTGTCGGTACCATAGGCCACCGAGTCTGACCAGTCACGCCAGCGCACATCCAGCAGGTCGCCGGGCTGGGTGCCATGCCCCGGCAGCAGAATGGCCATGACGCGAAAGCCGTTCCGCTGAAAGAACGCAGCCAGATGCCGCATCAGATAGGGCGAATCGGTCAGGCCGTGGATTAGCAATACCCCTCGACGATATTTCCTGTGCTTTCCAGCGGTATCCGGCCCAGTCGGCATCAGCTCGAAAGGAGCATTGCCTGCGACGATACGTTCCAAATCGGGTCCGTGTCGACCTGCATGCACCCGGGCAATCATCTCACGACAACGGGCTATGTACTCTGCAAAGGACAGGTCACCGGCATCGAAACGGGTGTTCAATCCGGAAGGCCGATGGCGCGGCCCCAGCCCGCCTGCCGGGCCGAAAGCACTATGCAACTGCACACCGGGAATCAATCATTCACCGGCACACCTGGCAATCGCCTCATTGCTTGTCTGCTCCAGACAGTGACGCAAATCGACCGAGGGCGGACTGACGGGCTTGATCCGGACCACCCGCTTCTCGATCGCAACTGCCTTCGTCTCCTGCTCCGCAGCCTGTGCTTTCTGCATGACTTGGGCGTCAAAATCACTCGTGCCAGCTGCAGGTGTAGCCGCTGGTGCCGCTGGTGCCGCTGGTGCCGCTGGTGTCGCTGGTGTCGCGGGTACGGGTGCCGATGTGGGTGCCGCTGCTGCAGGTGTCGGTGCCGTTGTTGCCGGTGTCGCGACTTTCGGTGCGGCGGGGCGCGGCGTGGGAGCAGGTGTCGCCACCGGCGCCGGTTTCAGGCCCAGAAGATCGAGATCAAGAGGGTCCAGATACACGAATGCCCCGCCACCTAGTAGCAACACGCCCAGTACCGCCATTTTCTGGCCTGACGAAATGCTCATATTACCCCCTGAAGTTCAGTCAACGCGATTACGGCGATTTCAATGGTGCGAACAATAAACCGCATCGTCGCTACTGGCAATGACCTGGCATCGATCAGGCATCCCAGAATGCGGACAGCTTCCTGAACCGCCGCAAGGAACCCTGCAATTCGGCGAACTGGTGTGACAGGTCATGCGCGATCCACCCTTTGGCCAGGGTGATAGCCTCCTGGCTTGCCGGCTGTCCGGCATCATCGGCCAGTTCAACAAGCAGACGATGGGCAACCGCCACATCGTTGATTTGCCCGAGCACATCCTGCACCTCGCTCAATGCCGCAAGAAATTTCCTGGCGCGCTGTCCATCGTAAAGACCGGAGAAAAATTCCGCGCTGTACCTGAGCTTCTTGGCGAGGATACGCATCGCATGCAGCCGCTGCGCATCGACCGAATTGAGCTGCCTGCCGGCGCTCGACAGGCGCTTGGCCAGCTTGCGCAGGCGGCCGGTCGCGAAATCGCGCGCCGGAACAGGCTCGCCTGATGGCTGCCAATACCCTCCATTCATCCAGATGGAGAAACGCAGGATCAGGCGCTGCAGTTCGTGTGCCTGGGCCTCGCTGCGCAATGCCGAATAACTGTCGGTACGCTTCTGCTCGCAGTCGGCAAGCAGGACCTGCAAGCCCTGATGTCCGGCCATGCGTTTGCACATCGGCCACATGGTCTGCGCAATGAACACATCCCAATCGCGGATGCGTCCCAGCGCAGCGCACAAGGCCGAAACTTCGCCGTACAACGCAGCAAGTTGCGCGTCGGCACGATACTTCTCGGCCATGCGCAGGGCCACGCGCAGGCGGCGCAATGCGACGCGCATCTGGTGCAGGTATTCGGCATCATCGCTGCCCATCGCGCCGCGCAGGTTGCTTTGCAGATGCAGCAGGCAGGACCATATCTGTGTCTGCAGCACGTCTGCCAGCGTCGCTGCCGGGGCAATATCCGGGACCACAGCCTTGGCGGGCTCGTCCACATATCCCGACAGCAGCCGGTAGCCGTACTGGGCCTTGTTCACCACCTCCAGTTCGAGCGGAACGACATCCAGCATCACCAGCGCCAGCTCGAACAGTCGCCGCGGTTCGCCGGATTTCAGCTCCAGCTCCAGTTCGCAGATGGTCAGGCAGTGCTGCTCGGTGCTCACCTCGCCCTGATCGATGCACAGCTCAATCTGGGCATCCCGATACTTCAGCATGCGGCTGTTGCGCGTGAAATCCGTGACAAACACCGGTCGCAATTTCTTTCGCAACGGCGGCGGCAGATGCTCGTCCCACTCCGCCATTTCCGGAAACGAGAAATCGAGCACCGGGCCGCCCACCGGCACCTCCCACTCATTGCGCTCATGCAGCCCGCCCTTGACAGAACCGCCGCCCTTCAGGGTCTGCAACCACTGCCGCCCGGCGCGGCGCAGGCGCAACGCCATCCGGGATTTGTGCAGCGCAAGCTTGGGGGTGTCGAAATAAATGTTGTACAGGCGGCGCGTGACCGGGCGCGTCACCGCGAGGGATTTCAGCAAGGTATGCCGTTTCAGCCTGGCCAATTGACCCGGGGCGATGCGCAGCTTTAGCTCGGTTTCGATTGCCATGCCTACATCACCACCGGGCTGTCAGGCAGCTCGTTGCTGCCGGCTTTCTGGTCGCCGGTTCGCGGGTAGAGCCGCGCCAGGTGCTGGCCCACGCTGTGTATTCCAGCAAGCACGCCAGCCTCGAACCTGCCCTCGCGAAACGCCGACTCCATTTCCTGGCAGATCGATTCCCATGCCTCACTGCCCAGCCTGGCGTGTACGCCGCGATCGGCAACGATTTCGACGTCCCGGTCCGCCAGCAGCAGATAGATCAGCACACCGTTGTTGAGCTCCGTGTCCCATACACGCAGTTCAGAAAACACTTCGATCGCCCGTTCGCGCGCAGACTGTCCGGCGAACAGCGGCGCCAGTTCCAGCGATGCCTCCACCGCAAAGCGGATCTGGCCGCCGTACCGCATCTCGGTTGCGCGTATCGCCTGCTCGATTGCGACCAGCGCATTTGGCGGGAAGGCACGACGGACCGTGGCCCGGCCGCTGGATAGGTGCAGCATGATGCGTTTCCAGTTCATTACCATCGTCCCGAAGCCCCGCCCCCGCCAAAACCGCCGCCACCGCCGCCGAAGCCGCCCCCTCCTCCGTAGCTGCCGCCGCCGAAACCGCCGCCATAGCCCCCAAAACCGTGCCGTCCGCCGCCGAGCAGCACGAACAGGAATGCCGCCAGACCGGCCAGCACGGCAAAAAACAGCGGCGCGACCGTCAGCCAGGCGAGCAGGCCCAGCCCGCCACCCACCAGCATTGCGGCAGGAAAGCGCCCGAGCAACGCGCGCAGCATGCCGCCCACGACCACCACCAGCCCGAAGGCGACGGCGATCAGCGTCTCGATGTCCAGGGCGCCGAGATCAGGGCGTCGCGCCGGCGCGGGCAGCGGCTCGCCACCGGCAACCCTGATGATCGCGGCCACGCCCGACTCGATGCCCGGGTAAAACTCGCCGCGGCTGAAATGCGGCACGATGATCTCATCGATGATGCGGTGTGCGGTGACATCGTTCAGCGCACCCTCCAGGCCGTAGCCGACTTCGATGCGCAGCTCGCGGTCATCCTTGGCGACCAGCAGCAGCGCGCCATCGTCCACCCCCTTGCGCCCCAGCTTCCAGACCTCGACCACGCGGATGCCGAATTGCTCAATGGTTTCTGGCTTCGTGGTCGGCACGATCAGCACCGCGACCTGCGCGCCCTTCTCCCGCTCGAACGCGGCGAGCCGGGATTCCAAAGACTGGGTCTGCTGCGCATCCAGGGTTGCTGTGAGGTCGGTGACGCGATGGGTGAGCGGCGGAATCGCAATCTCGGCCTGCGCTGCACCCAAGAATATTTGCAGGGCCAACAGCAGCGCAAGCAGGCCAACTCGCGCCGTCAGGCTGTTCATCCTATTTGACCGTGGCGTCCGACGGCGCCGCTATCGGGGAATCGAACTTGATCGCAGGCGGCCTGGAGATCTCCTTCTCGTTCTCCACGGTGAACGACGGCTTCACGTCGTAGCCGAACAGCATCGCGGTCAGGTTGGTCGGGAAGGAACGCACCGCGACGTTGTATTCCTGCACCGCTTTGATATAGCGGTTGCGCGCCACGGTGATGCGGTTCTCGGTCCCCTCCAGCTGCGCCTGCAGGTCGCGGAAGCCTGCGATCGACTGAAGTTGCGGATATTTCTCGACCACCACCATCAGGCGCGACAGCGCCGAGGACAGCTCGCCCTGCGCGGCGTTGAATTGCGCGAAAGCCTTGGGATCGTTGATCAGTTCGGGCGTGGCCTGGATGGAACCGACCCTGGCGCGCGCCTCGGTAACACGCACGAGAATATCCTTCTCTTGGGCGGCGGCACCCTTGACGATCTCGACCAGGTTGGGGATCAGGTCGGCGCGCCGCTGGTACTGGTTGAGCACCTCTGCCCAATCCGCCTTGATCTGCTCGTCGGTCGTCTGGAACGTGTTATAGCCGCAGCCGCTCAACAGCATCGTCAATAAACCTATCCACAAGATACGCATCGTCAGCTCCCAGAAATTGAAGGTCAGAAACAGGCGAAAACTATAGCACCAAAAGGATGCTTGCTGAATGGGTTGAGCATTGCATTACCCCAGCGATAGCCATCAGGATGCCGCCCCGGAATGCATAGTCCGAAGCCGCGACAGCGGGTCCTGCAGGTAGAAGCGCTGCAACTGGCCGTACACCGCCGGATAGGCTTGATGCAGCACAGCGGGCGCCTCGAAGAAATATTCGGACAGGACGGCGAAGAACTCCGCCGGGCTCTCGGCCGCATAGGGATCGATGGCAGTATCTTCGTCGCGCTCCACGCGGCGGCAGAAGTCGTCGTAGGCAGTCTGGAAGTCATGTGCCCAGTCGTCGGGGTTCATGCCGGGATGCAGCGGCGGTCGGCCGTTTGCATAGCCGTTCTTCATGTCCAGCTTGTGGGCGAATTCGTGTATCACCACGTTGAAGCCCTCGCCCGCCCCCGAACACTCGACATCCTGCCAGGACAGCACCATCGGACCACCCTCCCAGGATTCGCCACTGCGCTGGTGGCGCACATGGTGGACGACGCCCGCCTCGTCCGTCTCTTCGCCGTCATGGATGAACTCGCCCGGATAGACCACGATCTCGACCCAGCCCTCGTACCAGTCATAATCCAGGTTCAGCACCGGCAGGGCCGCATAGGCGGCGATGACGGTCGCCATGTGTACATCGACCTCGGCCCCGCCGGCCCCGGAGAACGACTTGTCGGCGAGCAGCCGGCACGCCAGATCGCGCAGCCGGGCGGTTTCTTCAGGGTTGAGCCCGTCGAACAGCGGCCGCTGCATCGCGACGCGCCACGCCCCCTCGTCCAGTATGCAAGGCTCACTCCCCAACCCGAGCAGCCTAGCGACCAGACCGGCCATGGCTTATACCGCCTGGCTCGCCGCGTAGCCCGAGGCCCACGCCCATTGGAAGTTGTAGCCGCCGAGCTGGCCGGTGACATCGACCACCTCGCCGATGAAGTACAGGCCGGGCACTTCGATGCACTCCATGGTCTTGGACGACAGCGCGCGGGTGTCGATGCCGCCGCAAGTCACCTCGGCCTTGGCATAACCCGCCGTTCCCGACGGCGTCACCTGCCAGTCGCCCAGACGTTCGGCGATCAGCTTGCGCTGCTTGTCGTTGTACTGGTTCAGTGGCAGGTTACCGATGCCGGTTTGCTCGGCCAGTTGGGCGCACCACACATCCGAGAAATTTTTCGGGAACCACTGCGTCAGGTAGTTGCTCAATAGTTTCTTGCTGCCCTTCTGCTCAGCCAGCAGGGCAGCGATATCGACACCCGGCAGCAGGTCGATATGCAGCGGCTGGCCGTGCTGCCAGTAGGAGGAGATTTGCAGGATTGCCGGACCGCTCAGGCCGCGATGGGTGACCAGCATGTTCTCGCGGAACGACTGCTTGCCGAAGCTCACCTCAACATCGAGCGAAACCCCGGTCAGGGCGGCATAGGGTTTCCATTCCTCCGGTGCCACCGTCAGCGGCACCAGCCCGGGCTTGAGTTTGGTGATCGGGATGCCGAACTGTTCGGCGACATGGTAGCCGAACGGCGTCGCGCCGATCTTAGGTATCGACAGCCCGCCGGTCGCGACCACCAGCGACTGCGCGTTGAAATCCTCGCGCGAGGTACGCACATGGAACATATGCCCCTGCGGTTTCTCCTGCCCGTCGTCTGGCGTGTACTTGATCTCGTCGATCTCGCAGTTCATGAAGCGCTTGACGCCTGCCTCGTCGCATTCGTCACGCAACATCGCGATCACCGCCTCTGCCTCGTCGTCGCAGAACAGCTGGCCGAGCGTCTTCTCGTGAAACCCTATCCTGTGCTTTTTCAGCAGCGCAATGAAATCATTCGGCGTGTAGCGCGCCAGCGCCGAGCGGCAAAAGTCCAGGTTTTCGGAAAGGTAGTTCTCCGGCCCGACCTCGCGGTTGGTGAAGTTGCAGTGGCCGCCGCCGGAGATGCGGATCTTCTCCGCGAGTTTCTTCGCGTGGTCGACCAGCACCACGGAACGGCCACGCTGTCCGGCCTGCAGGGCGCACATCAGGCCGGCCGCGCCGGCTCCAATAATGATTACATCTGTTTTCATGGCTGTTTACCGCTCGGAACGAGCATATTGTTTGATGATGTCTGGTTCGAAATGCGCGTTTAGCGGCTACGCCGCAGGCTCTTCGAGCTTTTTCCACAGGCATTCGCCCTTGCTCTTCTTGTCGATGTCGAGCAGCTGTTGCGCATGGGCGGCCAGCTCCTCAGGGGTGGGCAGCAATACGCGCAACTTTGGGCGCGATGCGTCGGTGGCCAGCACCGCCGGCTTGCGCTCGGCCGGGGTGTCGTCGCCGAGCAGGCTCTCCTGGCCGCGCGTCATCGCGAAATACACCTCGGCGAGCAGCTCGGTATCCAGCAGCGCGCCGTGCAGCGTGCGGTGCGCGTTGTCGATCTCATAGCGGTTGCACAGTGCGTCCAGGCTGTTCTTCTTGCCCGGATGCATGTCGCGCGCGATCTTCAGCGTATCCATCACCTCGTTCTGCAACGGCGGCAAGCCGAGCAGATCCAGCTCGTTATTCAAAAAACCCATGTCGAACGGCGCGTTGTGGATGATCAGCTCGGCCCCGTCGATGAACTCCATGAAACTGGCCGCGATGTCGGCGAACTTCGGCTCGTCCTGCAGGCGCTCGTAGGTCAGGCCGTGCACCGCCACCGCGCCCGCCTCGATCTCGCGCTCGGGATTCAGGTAGCGGTGGAAACGCCGTTGCGAGATCTTGCGTCCTTCCAGCTCGATCGCCGCCAGCTCGATGATGCGGTGCCCCTGCTTGGGGTCCAGCCCGGTGGTCTCGGTATCCAGCACGATCTTACGCATTCGCATTCCCCTGTATCAGTTCCACGCCGCGGTTGGCCAGCTCGTCGGCGCGCTCGTTGCCGTCATGTCCGGCATGACCCTTGACCCACACCCACTCGATCTGGTGCTGCCCCGCCAGCGCGTCCAGCCTGCGCCACAGGTCCTCGTTCTTCACCGGCTTCTTGTCGGCGGTCTTCCAGCCGCGCAGCTTCCAGCCGTGTATCCAGGTGCTGATCCCCTGCTGCACGTACTTGGAGTCGGTGTGCAGCCTCACATGGCAATGCCGCGTCAGCGCCTCCAGCGCCGAGATCGCGCCGAGCAGCTCCATGCGGTTGTTGGTGGTGTGCGCCTCGCCGCCGAACAGCTCGCGCTCCTTGCCCCTGGTGCGCAGCAGCGCCCCCCAGCCGCCCACACCGGGATTCCCCTTGCAGGCGCCATCGGTAAAAATCTCTACGACATCGTTGCTCATTGCGGATCCATCTTCTTGCGTTGCGTTAACCTGTTGTTCAGTTTCGGGGCCACCGGCAGCAGCTTGCTCACCAACCCCTTGTTCCACTTCGGCTTGATCAGCCGCATCCCCGGCACGCGCTTGATCGCATGCAGGAAATACACCCCGCCGCTCACCGCCCACCAGCGGTCGCCCGCCTTTTCCATAAAGGCGCTCCGCTCCAGCCACGCGGCCTGCTGGAATGGCGGCGCATAGGCGGAAAAGCGCCCGCCCACCACCTCAAAGCCCAGCAGCGCCAGCCAGTCCTTCAGGCGCGACAGAGCGATGAAACGCCCCCGCCACGGGTAGCACTGCCGGCAGACCTTGCCGTTCCGCAAGCCGCCAAAATACCGCCTGACGCCCCATAGGCTGCGCGGATTGAAGCCGCTGATGATCAGGCTGCCCTCGGGGCGAAGCACCCGCTCCACCTCGCGCAGCACCTGGTGCGGATTGTCAGAGAATTCGAGCACATGCGGGATCAGCACCAGGTCCATGCTGTCGGTATCAAAGGGGAGTTCAGTGCATTCGAGCCGCACCGCGTTGCCCCGCTGGTTGCCGGCACAAAAGCGCAGCGGCATCCTGTTCTGCTGCAGGAAGTCGTGCTCCGGCAAACCAAGCTGCAGCGCGTTGTAGCCGAAGATGTCCCCTACCGTATGATCGAAATACAGGTGCTCGCGGGCCAGCACATAGCGGCCCTGCGGCGTGGCAAACCACTCGCTCAAACTTCGTGCAGTTGACTTACAATCCGGCATCGCCCTACTCCACCCGCTCAATGTTCACCAGTACGACATTCAAGATCACCGCGATCCCGGCCCTGGACGACAACTACATCTGGGCCATCCACGACGAGAGCCATGCCGCCGTGGTCGATCCCGGCGAAGCCCGGCCGGTGCTGGACTTCCTGAAGGCGCGCGACCTGCAGTTGAACGCCATCCTGTGCACCCACCGCCACCGCGACCATACCGGCGGCATCGCGGAATTGCGCGAAGTATACAACGTGCCGGTGTACGGGCGCAGACATCCCGGCAACCCGCACATCACCGACGACCTGAAAGAGGGCTACCGGCTCGACCTTGCCACTTCCGACATCAACCTGTGGGTCGCATTCGACATCATCGAACTCCCCGGCCATCTGGAGGACCACATCGCCTTCGTCGCGCCGGGTATCCTGTTCTGTGGCGACGTGCTGTTCGGCGCCGGCTGCGGCAGGAACTTCGAGGGCAGCCTCACCCAGTTGCACCATTCGCTGCAACGCCTCGCCGGCCTGCCCGGCACCACCCGCGTGTACTGCGCCCACGAATACACCGCCGCCAACTTGCGATTCGCGATGGCCTGCGAACCCGGCAACCGAGAACTGAAACAGCGCGTCGCCGCCACAGCGCAACTGCTTGCCGCCGACCAGCCCACGCTGCCCACGACGATCGCGCTGGAAAAAGCCACCAACCCCTTCCTGCGCTGCACCGAGCCCGAAATCATCCACTTACTGAAGCAGCGCGGCCTTACCGACACCAGCGAATTGGGCGTTTTCACCGCCTTGCGCGAGTGGAGGAACCATTTCTGATTGCGGCAAAGATCGTTCTGGTATATCCTGCGCGCCCTTTCGGAGAGGTGGATGAGTGGTTTAAGTCGCACGCCTGGAAAGCGTGTTTGGGGTAATACCCCAACGGGGGTTCGAATCCCCCCCTCTCCGCCAATTAAAAACAGGTAAGCCGCTAATTTAGCGGCTTTTTTGTTTCTGCATTTTACTGGAATGCCTAAAAATCGGCGTGGCATGACATAGTTCGGCAGCTTTTCGGAAGCTCTTTCCGCCAGTCAGAACAGCCTGCCCAAGCGGTAGTTGGTGATGATCCCCCAACGTCCAAGGCTTTCAATCTGTTTTAGTAGCAAGTGCAGGAATATCACTCATCCTCGCTACGCGCCTCAACGCTGACCAAGTTACCCTGGCTGGTGACGACAGAGATTGTTATGGGCCGGCAGCACACGCTGCAATCCTCGATATACTCCTGCCGCCCGACAGAGCTGTCAACGACAACCTCGATCCGTTCGCCGCAATACGGGCATTGAATGAATGCAGTCTGGATATTTAGCACGGGTACGTTATTGCCTGATCGGCTGCATCAAGTGTGCAAAAGCACCGGTAGGGTCTGCCACAAGGCAAATCCGGCCAACGTCCGGAACGTCATGAGGGGGCACGATGACGCGGCCACCAAGCAAAGGCGCCCGCTTCGCGCATTCATCGACATCGTCCACCGCGATATACGAATGCCAGAACGACTGATTGCCCGGTGTCTCGGGAGTCGGGTTCATCATCCCGGCAATGTCCTGCCCCTCCTTCTGAAACAGGGTGTACGAGCCATACTTCCCGGCATCCACTTCCTTGCGCGTCCATCCCAAAAGCCTGCTAAAGAAGGCTCCGCTTTTTTCCTGGTCGGGCGTGACCAGCTCGTACCAGATAAACGGGTTCTGATCGGTCATGGCACCTCCACTTCTTCTTCAACAAGCTGCGGTTCGCCGAACCACGGGGAAATTGCGATCTTCACATCCATCGTGTGGTCCTCGACATTCGCGATGATCCAATATCCGCCCACACCTATCACTTCTATCCACTGGCACCAGACCACGCATTTGTCAGCCGAGGCCAGTGTTCTTTGCGCTGCCTCGTAAACTTTCGCATTGTTTTTTGCAAGGGTTCGAATGTTATCCAGTATCGCGCCCACATAGCCGCGCTCGGGTTGATAGCCTCTGGCGGTATGTGGTATCTCGGAAGGAATTTTGGTGCTCGGGTTGTTTTCCAGGATGTACCGGGCTGCCGCGATCACCTCATTCTTGTCGTAGGTAATTTTCATCGCTACCCCCATACGCACGTTAAGCATAATTATATGATTGCCCCTTGTACAATGAGGTTCAATGAGGTCGAATGTATTTTCAGGCCAGACTGGCAGCCACTTTCATAGTCAATCGGGTAGGGTAGCGCCCGGATCAGGAGGAAGCCATGACCGCAAAGGTATCCGTATTCATCGCCACCAGCCTCGATGGCTACATCGCCAGGGCGGACGGCGGACTGGACTGGCTGGACCGGGCCAATGCGACCATCACGCCGGGTGAAGACTGCGGCTATCGGGCGTTCATCGACAGCGTGGACGTGCTGGTGATGGGCAGGCTCAGTTACGAAAAGGTCCTGAGCTTCGACACATGGCCCTATGGCGACAAGCGCGTGATCGTGCTCTCCAGCGCGGCGCTGGCGATACCGGACTCCCTAGGTAAGACGGTATCCGCATCTGCCGAGACACCGCAGGCTTTGCTGGCCGGGCTCAGTGCCGGGGGCGCAAAGCACCTCTATGTCGACGGCGGCGTGACGATACAGCGCTTCCTGCGCGCCGGCCTGGTCGACGAGATCACCATCACCACCATCCCGGTGCTGCTGGGCCAGGGCCGGCCGCTGTTCGGCTGGCTTGACGCAGACATCTGGCTAAAACACAAATCGACCGTGACCTACCCGTTCGGCTTCGTGCAGAGCACCTACCTACTGAGTGCAGATTAGCCGTAATTCCCCCGGCGTCACTGAAGTTAAATACCCCTACTACGCTATCCAGAGTCGGCTATCCATCACTGAACTCAGTGGCAAGCTATCGAATCGAACTAAGTGAGGACGGGACGGTTCCTCGACCCGCCTCGTTGATTAGCCAGAACACCGGCAAGGAGTAGCTCATGAATACCGCAGACATGCTGGTTTACGTGCATCCTGATCTGGATACACAAAGAAGACTTCATCTGGAGAACTGGGTGACAGGCCGTATCGGCGTCGATTGCGCCGAATTCGACCATCATTCCCATCCGCACGCATTGATAGTGAAGTATGACCCCGATTCCGTTCAGGGTATGGACATACTGAATATGGTGCGCAAGGTTGACCCGGTGGCGTGTATGGTCGGTCTGTGATCCCAAGTTCGCTGATGGTGGATGCGCCTTAGTGGCGTAAAAAGGCGGCCTGAAGGTCGCCTTTTGTTTTGTCTGTCCTTCGGATGAACACACTGCAAGACGCGTCGCGGACGCAAATTTTTCTTGCTCAAGCCTTGGGTTTGTCGCTGCCGCGCACCAGTGCCTTGCGTCCCTCTTCGAGCAACAGCATGCAGATGCCGAACGGCGCGATAAAAAGCCATACTTCCGCCGCGAGTGGTGCCGTGCCGAACAGCGCATTACCCCACGGGGTGTAGACGATCAGCGCCAGCAGCAACAGTTCGAACGCGATGCCCCATGCGATCAGGCGATTGAAGCGGTGGCCGCGACTGAATGCGGACAACGCCGGATGGCGGCACAGGAACACGTTGACCACCTGCATCGCGATGATCGCCGACAGGCAGGCGGTGGTGGCTTGCAGGTAAAGGTGATCGTGCAAGCCCAGCGCCGTGCCGTACTGCCAGCCGGCACCCTGCAGCACGAAGAAGAACGCCGCCATGCCGGCGACGGCTTCCAGAGGCCCGAGGAATAGATAGGCGCGCAGCAGCAGTCCGCCGTTGAGCAATCGTTCGCAGCGTGGCCGCGGCGGCCGCCGCATGACATCGGGGTCCGGTTTCTCGGCGCCCAGCGCCAGCGCGGGCAGCATGTCGGTGCCTAGGTCAACTGCAAGAATCTGGATGATGGTCAGCGGCAGCGGGATCCTGAACAGCACGAAGGCCAGGTACGGCACAATCTCCGGGATGTTCGAGGTGAGGATGTAGGTGAGGAACTTGCGCACGTTGTCGTACACCGCGCGCCCCTCCTCTATCGCGGCGACGATGGTGGCGAAGTGGTCGTCGAGCAGGATGATGTCGGCGGCCTCCTTGGCGACGTCGGTGCCGCTGATGCCCATCGCGATGCCGACATCCGCGCACCGCAGCGCAGGCGCATCATTAACGCCGTCGCCGGTCGCAGCGACGATCTCGCCGCGACGCTGCAAGGCCTGCACGATGCGCATCTTCTGCTCGGCGCTGGTGCGCGCGAACAGCAGGTCAGGCTCGTCGAGCAGCAATTGCAGGTCGGCATCCGACATGCCGCGCAGCGTGTCGCCAGTCACCGCCAGGGGCTGCGCCAGTCCGATCTCGCGCGCCAGGGCGCTGGCGGTGCGCGGATGATCGCCGGTGATCATGATCACGCGTACTCCGGCCCGATGGCAGGTGGCGACCGCATCGGCCACGCCGGGACGAGGCGGATCGACCAGCCCGATCAGTCCTGCGAAGACCAGTTCGGTCTCCTGTTGTCCAGCCTGTTTCGGCAAGAGGCGACAGGCTAGTGCGATCACCCGCAGTCCCTGCTCGGCCATCTGCTGCTGAACATCCAGCAGGCTGCGGCGTCCGGCATCGTCGAGTAAAATGGCCTTCCCGTTCTTCTGTGTTGTGGCACACAGCGGCAGCACCGTCTCGGGTGCACCCTTGCAATACAGCATGCGTCCCTGTGGTGTATCGCAGATCACCGACATGCGCTTGCGCTCGGTGTCGAACGGGATCTCGTCTACACGGAAATATACCGGTCCAGACGGCGCACCCTGCAGCAGCGCGATTTCCATCGGATCGCCCTGCCATGCTTCCCGCCCGTTCTGCTCGACGCGGCGCAGGTTGTGGCAGTGGCGCATGACGGTGTGCAGCGGCTCGGCTCCAGCCAACCCGACAGGTTCATGCAACTCTCCCGAGAAATACACCTGCCGGATGTTCATGCGGTTCTGCGTCAGCGTGCCGGTCTTGTCGATACAGATCACGCTGGCCGCGCCCAGTGTCTCCACGGCGGGCAGGTTGCGCACCAGCGCGTTCTTCCTCGCCATGCGTTGCGTCGCCAGCGCCAGCGACAGCGTGACGGTGGGCAGCAGGCCTTCAGGCACGTTGGCGACGATGATGCCGATCGCGAAAACAAGATTCGCCCAGAACGACAGGCCGACCAGATTTCCGACCAGGAAGAACACCGCGCCTAACAGCAGGGCGAACAGTGCCACCATCCGCGACAGGCGCGCGATCTCGATCTGCAGCGGCGACATCGGCTCGTGCAGGGTCTGCGTCAGCCGCGCGATGTTGCCGAACTCGGTATGCATGCCTGTGGCGTACACCATCGCCTTCGTCTCCCCGGAGATCAGCGAGGTGCCGGCATGCAGTACGTCGCGCCGAAGCGCGGCCTGTTCCTCGGTCGCACCGGTGTCGCGCGTCGCGATGTCGCGCGACTTGGGCCGCGACTCGCCGGTGAGCGTCGCGGTGTTGACGCGCACGCCAAACGCCTCGATCAGGCGGCAGTCGGCAGGCACGTCGTCGCCCGCGGCAAGCAGCACCACGTCGCCGGGCACCAGTTCCGCCACCGGTATCTGCACCGCCCTGCCGTCGCGCATTGCGGTGGTGTGTCGCGGCAGCAGGTTGCGCAGCGCGGCCAGCGCCTTCTCCGCGCGGTATTCCTGCCAAAAAGAGAACAGGCCGTTGACGACAATGACGCCGATCACCGCATAGCCCAGCATCGCCATGCCCTGCCCCGGGTCGCGCCATTCGGCGAAAAAAGCCAGCCCCGCGGCCAGCCACAGGATCAGCGCGAAGAAGTGGGTGAATTGCTTGAACAGCTTGCCGATCAGGGACTGGTCGGCGATCTTCTCGATCTGGTTCGGCCCGTACCTCGTCAACCGCCTGACCGCTTCTGCCTGCGACAGCCCCTGCGCGCTGCTGTGCAGGTGCGCGTAGAGTCTTTCGATGTCGTGGCGGTGCAGGTACATGATGTAAGTCCCTGTTCAGCGCAGCTTGATCTCGGTCCATATCCGCGACAGCACGCGGCGTTGGTGGCGGTCCAGGTCGCGCAGCATCTCCAGTCGCGCGTGTTGATCGGCGCCGGGGAACACCGCCGGGTTCCGCGCGACTTCCGGTCTGATGTATTGCAGCGCGGCACGATTGGGGTTGCCGGAGCCGATCAGGTTGGTCAGCTCGGCGGAGTTGCGGCCATCAAGCATGAAGTCGATGAAGCGGTGTGCAAGGTCGGGGCGCGGACCGGATTTATGCAACACCATCGAATCCAACGCCAGCACCGCGCCCTCCTTCGGGATGCTGGCGAGGATGCGGAAGCCGCGCGCGGCCTTCTGCGCGTCGAGGTCGGCCTGGAAGATGTCGTTGGAATAGCCGTGCACCAGCCAGATGTTGCCGACCGTCAGTTCCTTGATATAGCTCGATGCGTTGAACGCCGCCCAGTACGGCTTGGCGCGAATGATCAGGTCGCGTGCCTGTTTCCAGTGCGTCTCAATGGTGTCATTTGCGGAATAGCCGAGATACTTCAGTGCCGCCGCCAGCAGTTCGCGCTGAGAATCCAGCACGGTGACATGCCCCTTGATTTTCTCCAGATAGCGCGGCTCGAAGACCACCGCCCAGCTGTCAACAGGCAGATCCAGCCCGCGCAGCTTCTCGCTGTTGTATCCGATCAGTGTCAGTGTGTAGGCGTACGGCACAGAATAGCGGTTGCCGGGATCGAACGCGGTGCTGAGGTAGGCAGGGGCGATGTTCTTCAGGTTGGGCAGCAGGCGCTTGTCGAGCGGGCGCAGGGCATTCTGGCGGATCAGCGATTCCATCGCATTGCCAGTCGGCACGATCAGGTCATAACCGGTGGCTCCGGCGGCCAGCTTGGCGAGCATCTCCTCATTGTCGGAGTAGTAGTCCTGGACGACGCGGCAAGTGCATTGCGCCTCGAAGCGGGCAACGGTCTCCTCGGAGATGTAGTTATTCCAGTTGTACAGGTGCAACACGTCGTCGGCATGGACGTTACTGACACACAGCAGGAACAGCAGGACGCGCCACATCAGCCCTTCCCCTTCAGCGCATCGGGCGCGAATTTCGCGGCCAGCACGATCAGTGTCAGTGTCAATAGCATCAGCAGCGTGGAAACCGCATTGACCTCCGGCGTCACCGCGATCTTGATCATCGAGTAGATGTGCAGCGGAAGCGTGGATACCCCTACCCCGGCGGTGAAGAAGGTGATCACGAAGTCGTCTATCGACAGCGTGAACGCCATCAGGCCGCCCGCGACCACGCCGGGCAGGATCAGCGGAAAGGTGACGTAGCGGAACGTCTCCCACGGCGAAGCTCCCAGGTCGCGCGCCGCCTCGAAGATGCTCTCGTCCATGCCGGCCAGCCGGGCGCGCACGATCACCGCGACGAAGCCGATCGAGAACGTGATGTGCGCGAGCACGATGGACAACAGGCCGAGCGTCAGATTGAGCACCTGGATGAAGAACAGCAGCAGCGACACGCCGAGCAGGATCTCCGGCATCGCCACCGGCGTCAGCACCATGAAGATCAGCAGTTTCAGTTTGTAGCGGTGCATCGCGATGCCGGCCATCGTGCCTAGCACCGTCGCGACGAGGCTGGACACCAGCGCAATCAGCAGCGAGTTGCCGGCGGCGGCGAGCATCGCCTCGTCGTGCAGCAAAAGGTTGTACCAGTGCCAAGTAAAACCCACCCACTCAGCATTCAGGCGCGAATCGTTGAACGAATAGGCGACAACGATCGCGAGCGGCACGTAGAGAAATGCGTAAACTGCAAGCGCTCCGGCCCACAGCCAGGGTCCCCTGCGGATCACCGCGCTATACATAGCGCCCTCTTCTTCCGGCCAGTCTGGCGGCAAGCCAAGCGATCAGCAGCACCGCGAAGGTCAGCATGATCGACAGCGTGGAGCCGAACGGCCAGTCGCGCGTGCCGAGAAACTGCTCCTTGATCAGGTTGCCGATCAGCATGTCGCCTGTACCGCCGAGGATGTCGGGGATTGCGAACATACCGAGCACCGGGATAAACACCAGCGCAGATCCGGAGAAGATGCCCGGCAAGGACAGCGGGAAGGTCACGCGCCAGAAGCGCTGCCATGCGGAAGCGCCGAGGTCCTGCGCGGCGTCGAGTAGCGCAGGGTCGTGCTTTTCCAGGTTGGTGTACAGCGGCAGCACCATGAACGGCAGGTGCACGTACACCATCGCGACGACTACCGCGAACGGCGAGAACAGCAGGTGCACCGGCCCGATGCCAAACCATTGCAGGATACCGTTGACCAGCTGGCTCAGCGCCGACTGCGGGCCGAGAACGATCATCCATGCATAGACGCGGATCAGGAAGTTGCTGGCGAATGGCAAAATCACCAGCAGCACCATCAAGTTGCGGATCCTCTTCGGACTGCGCGCGATCAGCAGCGCCAGCGGATAGGCCATCGTCAGACAAATCAGTGTCGTCGCGAACGCCATCAGCATGGACTTGAGGAAGACCCGACTGTAGATCGGGTCGCTGAAGAAGAACCGGTAGGTCTCCAGCGTGAGCCCCTGCAGCGTGGCCGGATCGGCGGCGGCAAGCGGCGCCAGCCCGCCGAACTCGCCGGGATAGCGGAACGAGGCCAGCACCATGATCAGGGCGGGCATCACGAAGAACAGCAGCAGGAACAGGAACGGTGGGCCGCTCACCAGCCACCTGGCGAGCCGCGCCGCGTGAACCAGTCGCTCAGCGTGAGCCAGCCTGGAGAGGGACTCAGTCATACAGGTACATCCCGGCATCATGCCGCCAGCCCAGCTTGACCGCATCGCCAGTCTTGAGCGGCTCTGCCCTGCCCGGCGAGGCATTGGGCAACAGCGCCTCGATCATCGCGCCGTTGGTCAGTCCTACCTTGTACAGGCTGATTTCGCCGCGATACAGCAGGTGATGCACCACGCCGGAAAAATGGTTCTTCAGCTCGTCCAGTTCGCCATGCACGCCGATGCGCACCTGCTCGGGGCGTATCGCAAAGACGCCCCTGCTACCGACCGCTGCATCCTTGAGCGGTGGCGCGACGATCTCGCCCAGCCCGGCGACCGACAGGCGCAGGTGGCCGTGGGTGGACTCCACCACCTGCGCTTCAAGCTGGTTGATATGACCGATGAAATCGGCGACGAAGCGGGTCTTCGGAAAACCGTACAGTCTGGCCGGTTCGTCCACCTGTGCCACCCTGCCCTGGTCCATCACCGCGATGCGGTGCGACAGCGCCAGCGCCTCCACCTGCGCATGGGTGACGAAAACGAACGTGACGCCGACGTCGCGCTGCAGGTTGATCAGGTCGATCTGCATCTCCTCGCGCAGCTTGGCGTCCAGCGCGCCCAGCGGTTCATCCAGCAGCAGCAGGCGAGGCCGGTTGACCAGCCCGCGCGCCAGCGCGACGCGCTGCTTCTGCCCGCCGGACAGTTCATGCGGATAGGCGTCTGCCTTGTCGGTCAGGTGTACCTGCTCCAGGATGTCGCGGCTCATGACGGCAATCTCGTCGGCCGGGCGGCGTGCCATCTTCAGCGGGAAGGCGATGTTCTGGGCCACGGTCATGTGCGGGAACAACGCGTAGCTCTGGAACACGGTGTGCACCGGTCGCTTCTCCGCTGGCGTGTCGGCAAGGTCCTTGCCGTCGAGCAGGATCTGCCCGGCATCGGGCAGGTCGAAGCCGGCGATCATCCGTAGTATCGTGGTCTTGCCGCAACCCGAAGGGCCGAGCAACGTGAAGAATTCGCCTGCTTCAATGGCCAGGCTGACGTTGTCCACCGCTACGAAATCGCCGAAGCGGCGTGTGACATTCCTGATTTCGAGCTGAGCCATATTGACCACCCGCAAGCCTGAATGGACATCACTCTAGCATGGCTGACTATTTCATGGGGCCAGCAACAAATACATGCCGAGACCGACCATCACCAGCCCGCTGACCAGCTTGAGCCAGCGCCCCTCGTTCTCCTGCAGGCGCCGCTGGTTGAGCATGACGATGCCGACGGCCAGCACGGCCATGTCGTCGAGCATGTAGGCCAGATCGTACAGCAGCAGGTAGCCGTAATAGCTGGCGATATCCAGTTGCTCCAGCGTCAATATCCGCGTGAACAGCGCCGGGAATCCCGAAGTGCACATGAACTCGACGACCTGCACCAGCACCGCCAGCAACACGGTGCCGGTCAGCGCGGCGGCGAGGTTCTCGGCCTGCAATACACGCCGCATCCGGGCGTAGATGCCGGGCTTGGCGCCGGCGGGTATCGACAGCGTAACGCCCCAGCCGAAGCGCCAGAAGTCCTTCAGGTGGATCGTGCCTGCCGCCAGCGCCAGCACCGCGATGACGACCTCCGAAATCCGTGACAGGCCGATCAGCAGGAACAGATTGAGCCAGGCCGCGATGAACAAGAAATAGGCCACGCCCTGCACCGCGACGAAGGTGCCGGCCACCGCCAGCATGCGCGGCCTGTTGTTCAGCGGCGCCAGCAGCGAGATCATCAGGATCAGCACCCACATCGAGCAGGGGTTAAAACCGTCGAGCAGCCCCAGCACCAGCGTGAACAGCGGCAGGCCGATCTGTTCCAGCGAGATGCTGTGGCCGAAAAAATCGACCGAGTAATCTCCCGTCCCGGATTGATGTTGGCCGAACTGGTGCTGATTGAGCAGATTGCGGATGATCTGCCCAGTGCCAGCCTCGTCGGAATAACCGATGATCAGCTGTCCGCCCACTAGGATCGCCGGCACCCTGGCAGGCACACCATGCTCCGCAGCGATGTGTTTCAGGCTCTCCTGCGCTTCGCGGTCGCGCATGACGTCGCGGATCACGATGCGCAAGCCGGGCTGTTCGTGCTGGAGCTTTGCCAGGAACTCCTTAGCCCTCGCACAGTGCGGGCAGCCTTCCCGGACGTAGATCTCGATGTCCGCCGCCTGGTCCCCAGTTTCACCCGCTATGACGGGCACGGCCACCGCTGCAGGCATCTCCGCAGCCCAAGCCAACATCGGCAGAAGTGCCAGTAAACGGGCAATAAACCGCATCGGTATGAACCCTCCGCCATCGGGCGATCACAGTCTAGCGGACCATTATAGTGACAATGCGCGTATTTCATATACGACTCAACTGCGCTGCTTCAGGATACAATCTTGCGAAGCTATCGTGTCGGGGTGTGCAACGCCCCGGTCAACAGCAAACAGGGGGCATCATGGACAATCATCCGAGCCAGACCAGCACGCTGTGTGAGCCTGCCCTCCACGAACAGGCCAGGGCCAGATTGGCTCGCACCCCTCCCTCAGAACTCCTGTCCCATTCCGTCGAAGAACTGCTGTATGAACTCCACGTTTACCAGATCGAGCTGGAGCGGCAGAACGAGACCCTGCGAGCATCACGGCTTGAGCTGGAAAGATCCCGTGACCGCTACATGGATCTGTATGAATACGCCCCGGTCGGATTCATCACGCTCACGGACGGCGGACTGATCAGCCAGATCAACCTGACCGGTGCAGCGATTCTCAAGCTGGAACGCAGCAACATGCCGGACCGGCGTTTTTCGATCAACGTATCCCCTGCCGACCGAATCCGCTGGAGCCAGATCTTCACGCATACCTTGCAGCATGGCAAACACCTGGGTTGCGAATTGGCCCTGCTGCGCGGCGACGGTTCATGGTTCCATGCGCAGCTGGACGGATTGCACAGGTTTGAAGATGACGGCGCAACCATGGTGCACGTCGCCTTCACCGACATAACGGAGCGAAAACAGGCACAGGCACGGGAAGAACGCACGCGACGCATCCTCGACAGCACGCTGGACATGATTTTCATCTTCTCACCCGACTCACTGTTGTTCGACTACCTGAACAAGGGCGCGATCCAGGGAATAGGCTATAGCCGCGAGGAGCTGCTGCAAATGTCCCCGCTGGATATCCTGCCGCAGATATCCAGGGCGGAATACGATGCTTTTGTCGCCCCCCTGATCCGGAGCGAGAGGGAGATGGTGCGTTTTGAAACAGAGCTGTTGTGCAAGGACGGAAACTATCTATCGGTAGAAGTGCGCCTGCAGCTGGTAACTGAACCGAACGGTGAAAAACGGTTTGTCGCGATCGTTCGCGACGTCACCAAGCGCAGGATGGCCGAAACGGAACTGCGCCAGCAAAAAAACCTGATGTGGCAGGTGATCGACATGGACCCCAGCATGATATTCGTCAGGAGCATGACCGGAGAATTCATCCTGGCGAACCAGCCGGTTGCCGATTTCTACGGCCTGCCGATCAAGGAGCTGATTGGCAGTAACCATGCCGAACTCGACCGCCAGACACACTGGGACTTCCTCACCAGCGACCGGGATGTAATAGAGCGCATGCGCGAACTATCCTCTGCAGATCACGTCACGATGCGCGACGGCAGCCGGCGCTGGTATCAGACGATCAAACGCCCCTTACCCCAGGACGATGGATCGATCAATATTCTGGGGATCGCGATGGATATCACCGAACTGAAACAGTCCGAAACCCGGTTGGCCGCATCCTACAGCGAGCTGCAGCGTCTTTCGCTGCATCTGGAGAATGTCAGGGCAGAGGAACGTGCACAGATAGGGCGCAACCTGCACGACGAGATGGGGGCGATACTGGCTGCCCTGAAGATGCGTGTCGCATGGCTAGCCTCGAAGTTGCCGCAGGAATTGCCCAAACTGAAAGCCGAAGCCGACCACATATGCGATCTGGTGTCTGATGGAGTCATGGCCATGCGCCAGACTGTAGCCGAATTGCGCCCAAATCTGCTCGACGACGTCGGACTGCTCGAAGCAGTAGGTGACTACGCAAAGCGATTCCAGCGCGACACTGAAATTGAATGCACGCTCGTCCTGCCGAACCGGGAATTTCCACTTGACGAAAGCCAGTCAGTCACGATCTTCCGTATCATCCAGGAATCGCTGAACAACGTCGCAAAACATGCCCGGGCAGACAGCATCGAAATACGTTTCATGCTGCATGACAACGCATTGGTACTGCGTATCCAGGATGACGGCATCGGCTTCGATGCCAGCGAAAAGACTGATCATTCATTCGGCCTGATCGGGATCAAGGAGCGTGCGCTTATGATAGGCGGCGAAGCCACCATCGCCAGCGCACCAGGGCGCGGCACACAGGTAAAACTGACCATCCCTTTCCCACACCAGGCCGAATTTGATTATTCCTGACATATCGCACCCTTTTCCACTTCTTGAAGGAGGTAGCAATGATCCGAGTATTTATCGTTGATGATCACTCTGTGGTCCGCCAGGGCCTGAAGCGGATTTTGGACGAAGCAGACGATATCGAATGTGCCGGCGAAGCCGGGAGCGGCGACGAAGCGTTGAACAAGATCCGCAAGATAAAATGGAACGTAATGCTGCTGGATATCTCAATGCCGGACAAAAACGGTGGTGAAGTCCTGAAGTTGGTGCTGAACGCGAACAGGGATGCAAGAGTATTGATCCTGAGCATGTATGAGGAAGACCAGTACGCGGTGCGCCTGATGAAGGCCGGTGCCTCTGGCTACCTCACGAAGGATGTCGCGCCTGAACAGTTGCTCGATGCAATCCGCAAAGTAGCCGACGGGAAGAAATATATCAGCCCGGCCTTGGCAGAGCTGCTGCTGCAAGAATGCAGCACCGATACCAGCAGGCCCTTGCATGCAACCCTGAGCGACCGGGAATACCATGTGATGAAGCTGATCGGTTCTGGCAAGCAGGTATCCGAGATCGCTGCAATGCTGTCGCTGAGTGTAAAAACGGTCAGCACCTACCGCACCCACATCCTTGCGAAAATGAAATTGAAAAACAATGCCGAAATCACGCTTTATGCACTCCGCAACGGCCTGGTAAACCAGTAGTCGCCCTGCCGCATTCCGCTTGCAGTGCGACCCGCCAGCACTTGGCTAGCGCCTGTTCCCGACCCGGCAATGGCTGGGAAACGATCCCGCCTACATCGTCGCACCCATGGATATACGTATTTCAGCCTAGGACAAACGCCAGTACGACAATGGAGCCCGGTCCTATAGGCGATTAAGCATACCGCTGATAGTTGACCAACTGAAGAATGGCAAGAATACCCTTCCCTGCAAGTAGTTTGTAAACCGGGCTCAATATCCAAGGAGGATGCTTATGCCATTTACCGCTCAAGTTCGCACCAATTTTGATGTCGATATCGGGATTGGCAGCGCGCCTGCCATACCCTTCGTCTGCGGTGTAAGTTTTCCGGTCGAGATGGGCACCTTCGAATTGAGGAGAGCGCACTATTTCAGCCAACTAAGGGGCGGTGCAGAACCAACAGGTTTGTCCAACATGGCAGGCAAGACAGCAGCTAGCGAATCACCGGCATAGTTTCGGAATTCAGGATCTTGGAATCCAGGATCCCGGTATTCAAGTTTTCCGGAAAAATGAAATCGAACTGGACAATCGAAATCATTCAAATGCAGCAACGTCCACGAAATATTTTACGAAATCACCGCAAGGAGAAATGAGATGGCTACAGGTATTGTTAAATGGTTCAACGATTCCAAGGGTTTTGGATTCATCACGCCAGACGATGGAACCGAAGATCTTTTCGCACACTTTTCCGCGATCAACATGAATGGCTTCAAGACGCTGAAGGAAGGGCAGAAAATCAAGTTTGAGGTCACGCAGGGTCCCAAGGGAAAGCAGGCTGCGAACATACAAATAGCCTGACAGCCAAGCTCGGGAGGAAGGCAAACAACGCCTTCTCCCTCCCTCAGAATGTTAAGGAGAAACATCATGAGCAACCTCACACGTTTCAATCCATTCAAAACCGGTCTCACTCGCATCGATCCCTTGCTGACCCGTTTTGATCCGTTCCGGGATTTCAACGATATGTTCAGCAATTTCATGGTAAATCCGATGCTCAGGGAAGGTACGGATATCGAGCCTCAAATCAGGATGGATGTGAAGGAGTCCGATGGGAAATATGTCATCAAGGCTGAAATTCCTGGGGTGCGCAAGGAAGACATCCATGTGACCATCGACGGCAACCGTGTTTCCATCAGCGCCGAGACCCGTCAGGAAAAGGAAACCAAGGACGGCGAACGGGTGATCCGGTGCGAACGCAGTTACGGCGTGGCAACTCGCAGCTTCAATCTGGCCGAAGAGATAGACCAGAACAAGACCGAAGCAAAATACACCGATGGCGTACTTGAACTGACTCTACCAAAAAAGCCGGGGGCAGCGCGCAAGGAAATCCCCATCTCGTGAAATGAGCGAAAGTAATCCATTCACAGGAGAAAATCATGCTGAAAAAAACTTTGCTGATATCCGCACTTTCTACTGCTTTTGCATTCAACACTAACCCATTACAGGCCGCTGATCAGGAACAGGTCAGCGATCGCACCCAGGATCGTGCTTCTGCTCAGGATCAAACGAAAGAACGTGAACGTACCCAGGAGCGGATTTACGGCAGCCAGTTGATGACAGAGCAGGAGCGCACCGAATACCGTTCCAGGATGCGTGCGGCAAAAACCGCCGAAGAACGTGAGCAGATACGCAAGGAGCATCACGGACGCATGAAAGAGCGAGCCAAATTGCGAGGCGTGACACTTCCGGATGAACCGCCTGCCCGGGGCATGAGCCCCGGAGGTGGCATGGGTCCCGGTGGCGGCATGAATGAAGGTAGCGGTCGGCGCTAGTATTCCGGACAGCACCGTGGACCCACAGACGAATCATTGCAGCCCCATCACATGTCCGCTCTTCGAAAGTGCTTTGCGGGCCTGCGTGCAGATCGCCACACCCGAAAGCAACCAAACTCAAGGAGTCCAGTAAATGAGTAGTGCGACCATCACAGGAAAGTTCAACAGGATCACGCAACACGATGCTCTTTTCAAGGAACGGGTACATGACGCTTACAAAGCCAAGCGAAAGATCGAGGAACCTGCAGTATGTACGCAATGCGGAGCAGTCTTTAAACAGGGCCGCTGGCAGTGGCTGCCTGCGCCCGAAAATGCGTACCGCGCAACCTGTCCGGCATGCCACCGCATCCACGATGAGTTTCCCGCGGGCTTCCTGACCCTGCAGGGAAATTTCTACCAGTCGCACCGCGCCGAGGTGATGCATCTGATCCGCAATCATGAAAAGCATGAGCGTGCCGAACATCCGCTCAAACGCATCATGGCCGTGGAAGACAAGAATGGCAGGACACTGGTGACCACCACGGACATCCATCTGGCTAGGGGATTAGGCGAGGCGTTGCACCACGCCTATCACGGCGAACTGGAGTTTCACTACAACCCGGAACAGGATCTGCTTAGGGTCAGCTGGACGCATTGAAAGAGCCGCCCCGGCTCAGCTTGAACGCCATGCACGAACTCCGGGCGATGAGCTCTGCCTACCGATTCCCGGTCAGCGAAATACGCCTCTGAATACATTCACGTCCCGCTCTTCCTAAACCGCTCGATTTCGCGCCGGTCACGCTTGGTCGGCCTGCCCTTGAAGAAGAATGGTCTTGGCTCTGCCTTCAGCCTTGCAGCAATCTCCTCGCGTCGCAGACGGCTTTCGTCGGTCTCGCGGTAGAGCTGTTTCGCGACCGGTGCGGGACCGCGCGTGCCTGACAGTCCCAGCACCTCGACGACGTATTGGATCTGTCCGAAGTGGATGTCCAGCCTGTCGCCGATCGAGACGGCCTTTGCCGGTTTGACGCGCGCCTCATTAACCAGCACCCGGCCATTGTCGATCGCGGCAGTCGCCAGTGCGCGTGTCTTGTAGAAGCGCGCGGCCCACAGCCATTTGTCGAGGCGGAATTTTCCGTTCTCTTCGTTGTTCATTTCACGCAAGCGGTCAATACGGCTTCTCGCCGACCCAGTTGCCGGCAGGCTGGTACTGGCACACCCACACCTGTTGCTGGCTGTCCATGCATACGGCCATCGCGCAGCCGACCGTTTTGGTGCTGCGCCAGACCACCTGGGTGTAATGGCCACACATCTTGCCGGGCTTGCAACTGTTGCTCGCATAGTCGTAATCGGCCTTCTCGCTGCCCCAACTGTCCACCACCTGCTGCGGCGTCACCTGCTGTAGTTCCCTGCGACCATCCGACCACTGGACCGCGCTGCCCCAGTATAGGTTTTCACCGTACTTGCCGTCCGGCTCGCTGTGCTTCATCTGGCACCGATTGGTCCTCATCAGCGTATTTGCCCAGGCCTGCGCGCTTTTGGCCAGTTCCGGTGAATAACTGAGCTTCTCCTTGACGCCAACTTTGGCGCGCCACTGGTTATGGGCGGCGACTAAGGCATCGGAGTCGAAGCCGGCAGCAATGGCAAACTGGCTTGCCAGTATGGCCGCAACAATGAATGGCAGCAGTCTCGATCTCATCAGCATATCCTCGGCAATTGCTCGCCCGCCAGCCAGTCGACGATGCGCTTGCCGCCCAGCCCGGTGGTCATCTGCACGAAACAATGCTTGTCCGCGACCACCTCGCCGATGATCGCGGAGTCCTTGCCCAGCGGATGGGCGCGCATCACGGCCAGCAGCCGCTCGGCATCCTGCGCCGCGCAGATGGCGACCAGTTTGCCCTCGTTGGCGACGTACAGGGGATCGAGGCCGAGGAATTCGCAGGCGGCATCCACCATTGGATTCACCGGGATCGCGGTCTCCTGCAACAGCATGCCCGCGCCGGACTGGCTGGCAATCTCGTTCAGCGTCGTCGCTAGCCCGCCGCGCGTCGGGTCGCGCAGCACATGCAGTTCCGCGCCGCTGTCGAGCATCGCGGCGATCAGGCCGTGCAGCGCCGCCGTGTCGGACACAATGGGCGCGTCGAAACTCAGGTTCTCGCGCTGCGACAGCACCGCCATGCCGTGTTCGCCTATCGTTCCCGACAGCAATATGCGGTCGCCCGGCCTGGCCAGATCGCCCGACAGCGTGAGTCCTTCGCGGATCACGCCCACGCCGGTGGTCGTGATAAACACGCCATCGCCCTTGCCCTGCTCGACCACCTTGGTGTCGCCGGTGACGATGGCCACACCCGCATCCTTTGCCGCCTTCGCCATCGACTCGACGATGCGCTTAAGGTCGGCGAGCGGGAAGCCCTCTTCAAGGATGAACGAGGCCGCCAGGTACAGCGGCTTTGCGCCCATCACTGCAACGTCATTAACCGTGCCGTGCACCGACAGGCAGCCGATATCGCCGCCGGCAAAGAACAGCGGGGATACCACGTGGCTGTCGCAGGACATCACCAGCCGGCCTGCGGCCTTCGGCAGCAGCGCGCCGTCATTGCCTTGGGCCAGATAGCCGTTATCGAACGCGGCAGCAAATATCTCTTTGATCAGCTGCGCCATCGCGCGCCCCCCTGCTCCGTGCGACATCTCGACGCGTCCGTGTTTCAAGTCCAACGGGCGGGTGTAATCGGGCTTGATCGTGCTCATTTTGCCTCCCGGAATCTGCCATAGCTGTAATGCGCTGCACAGGCTCCCTCGGACGACACCATGCAGGAGCCGACCGGGTTGTCCGGCGTGCAGACCGTGCCGAATATCTTGCACTGCTGCGGGTGTTTCTCGCCGCGCAGGATGGCTGCGCATTCGCAGGCCTTGTTGTCCGGCACATTCACATAGCCGACGCCGAATTTCTGCTCCGCATCCAAGGCGGCGTACCCGGGACGCAGCTTCAGCGCGCTGCAGGGCACGCTGCCCAGCCCGCGCCAATCGAACGAGTCTCGCAGTTCAAACACCTCGTCGACCAGCGTTTGCGCCTTGCGGTTGCCGTCGCGCGTCACCGCGCGAGTGAATTCGTTCTCGACCTCGGCGCGCTCCTCATTGACCTGCCGCACAAGCATCAGGATCGCCTGCATCACGTCCAGCGACTCAAATCCAGCGATCACCACCGGCTTGCGGTAGTCGCGGGCAAACACTTCATAGGGCCGACTGCCGATCACCGTGGAGACATGCGCCGGCCCGACAAACCCGTCCAGTGCCGCGCCGCCGTCGTTCTCCAGGATCGCGTGCATCGCCGCCGGGGTCAGCACGTGGTTGCACAGGATGCTGAAGTTGCGCAGCCCCCCGGCAACAGCCTCTTTTACCGCCACGGCGGTGGGCGGGGTCGTGGTCTCGAAGCCGATCGCGAAGAACACCACCTCCTTGCCGGGATTGTCGCGCGCAATTTTCAGCGCATCCTGGGTAGAATAGATCATCCGCACGTCGGCCCCGGCGGCCTTGGTGCGCATCAGCGTGAGGTGATCGGAGGCCGGCACGCGCATCGTGTCGGCATAGGTGCACAGGATCACGCGCTGTTCGCGCGCCAGCCTGATGGCCTGATCCACCCGCCCGATCGGCAGCACGCACACCGGGCAACCGGGGCCGTGGATCATGTGCACATTGCCGGGCAGCAGGTCGGCGATGCCGTAGCGCGAGATCGCATGGGTGTGGCCACCGCAGAACTCCATCAGCCTGTAGCTGCGCCTGGCGTTCGCCTCGTGAGCGATGTTGGCGGCGATGACTTTGGCGAGCTCGCCGTCTCGAAATTCGGCCACGTATTTCATGACAGCGGCTCGTCTGGTTGGCCGTTCATCTCGGCGAACAGGGCCAGCGTCTGCTGCGCCTCGGCCTCGTCAAGTTTCTGCAGCGCGTAGCCGACATGCACGATCACGTAATCGCCCGGCGCGACATCGTCGAGCAGCGCAAGCGAAATCTCCTTGCGCACGCCGCCCAGATTGACGATCGCGGAATCGCTGCCGATCAGTTGCTCCACACGTACGGGTATCGCAAGACACATGTCGTTCCTCCCTCCGAAATGCCAGTCTGGCCGTAGCCAGTATCAACGAGATTCAATGGCTCTTCTTATTGCCAAGCACCTTCAGGTACACGTCGCGATAGGCCTCGGCGCTGCGTTTCCAGCTGAAATCCTTTGCCATGCAGTTGCCGCGCAATTTATCCCATACGGGCTTGTCCTGATACACGCCGACTGCACGCCTGATGGTCTGGTACAGGTTATCGGCAGTCAGCCCATCGAATCTGAAGCCGCTGGCAGTGCCGTCCTGCAGCGTCTTTGCAGTGCAGTCCACCACCGAATCGGCGAGCCCGCCGGTGGCGTGCACGATCGGCGGCGTGCCGTAGCACTGGCTGTACAGCTGGTTCAGACCGCAGGGTTCGAAACGCGATGGCATGACGAACAGGTCTGTGCCGGCCTCGATCTGGTGCGATAACTCTTCACTAAATCCGATCATCACGCCGATCTGGCCGGAATAGCGCTGCTCCAGGTCCTTCGCGGCCTGCTGCATCAGCGCATCGCCGCTGCCGAGTATGGCCAGCTGCACTGGCAGCCTGCAAAGCCGCGGTGCAATCTCGAGCAGCACATCCAGGCCCTTCTGGTGCGTCAACCGGCTGACCACGCCCAGCAGCGGCACATCCGGTTCATTGCGCAGGCCCAGCCTGACTTGCAGTGCTTGCTTGTTGCCCGCCTTACCTTCCATGCTCGCGCTGTTGTAGTTCCGGGCAAGGTGGGGATCGGTCTCGGGATTCCACTCGTCCGTATCGATGCCGTTGAGTATGCCTGTGAGACGGTCACGGCGCCAGGACAGCAGGCCCTGCATGCCGAAACCCAGCTCGTCCTGCTGGATCTCCAACGCATAGTTCGGGCTGACCGTGGTGATGTGGTCCGCATAGAACAGTGCCGCCTTGAGGAACGACATGTTGCCGTAAAACTCAAGTCCGTCGATACTGAAGCTAGAAGCAGGCAGGCCGAGCCTGGTCACGGTCTGCGGCGGGAAGTTGCCCTGAAAGGCGAGGTTGTGCACTGCGATGACGCTGGGAACCGCATCCCGCTCAAAGTGCAGGTAGGCGGGCGTCAGTCCGGTCTGCCAGTCGTTGCATTGCACCAGGTCGGGATGCCAATTCAACGGTGTATAGCCGCTTCCCAGCACCGCCGCCACCTTGGAGAGCAGGCCGAAACGCATCGCATTGTCCGGCCAGTCCTGACCGGTCGGCGTCTGGTACGGGCCGCCCTCGCGCTGGTATAGCGAAGGGCAGTCCAGTACCAGCAACGGTACGCCATTTGGCATCTTGCCGGACAGCAGTCTGCATGGAGGAAAGCCAGGCAGGTCGAGTGTCGCGGCAATCTGGGGTTGCGCCAGTTTCCCCATGACCTGGCGGTACCCCGGCACCAGCACATGCACATCGACGTCGATAGCCCGCAGTGCTGCGGGTAGCGCGCCGCTCACGTCGGCCAGACCGCCTGTCTTGATCAGCGGAGCCACTTCGGATGTCGCGAACAGCACTTTCAGCTTTTTCAACCCGGACTCGCTTTCGGCCTTGTTGTGTTATCTGGTGTCGGACGCTGTCGATAGCGTAGGCAAGTTGCCTACCCCCGTTTCTGATACTTCCGTTTCACGTAGTCGTCGACGATTTGCTTGAATTCTTCCGCGATGTTGTCGCCGCGCAGCGTAACCGCTTTCTCACCGTCTATGTATATCGGTGCGGCAGGACTCTCACCGGTTCCCGGCAGGCTGATGCCGATGTTCGCCAGCTTGCTCTCGCCGGGACCGTTGACGACGCAGCCCATCACCGCGACGGTCATGTCTTCCACGCCTTCATATTGCTCGCGCCATACCGGCATCTGCGTGCGCAGGTGGGTCTGTATGCTTTGTGCCAGTTCCTGGAAGAAGCTGCTGGTGGTGCGGCCGCAACCCGGGCAGGCGGTCACCATCGGGGCGAATGCGCGCAATCCCATCGTCTGCAGGATCTCCTGCGCCACGAGCACCTCCTGAGTGCGGGAGCCGCCCGGCTCCGGTGTCAGCGAGATGCGGATCGTGTCGCCGATGCCTTCCTGCAACAGTACTGCGAGCGCGGCGGTCGATGCGACGATACCTTTTGAACCCATGCCGGCCTCGGTCAGCCCCAGATGCAGGGCATAATCGCACTGCTGTGTCAGCGAACGGTATACCGCGATCAGGTCCTGCACTTCGCTGACCTTGCAGGACAGCACGATGCGATCGCGCGGCATGCCGAGTTGCTCGGCGCGCCGCGCGCTTTCCAGTGCGGATGCGATCAACGCGGCACGGGTTACTTCGATTGCTTCCTTCGGCTGCGCCAGGCGAGAGTTTTCGTCCATCATGCGCACCACCATGCTCTGGTCCAGGCTGCCCCAGTTCACGCCGATGCGCACCGGTTTGTCGTAGCGTATCGCGGTCTCGATCATGATCGTGAACGGGTCGGCTTCCTCGCGCGCACGGCCGACATTGCCGGGATTGATGCGGTACTTTGCCAGGGCCTGCGCACAATCCGGATACTCGGTGAGCAGGCGGTGGCCGTTGTAATGAAAATCTCCGATCAACGGGACGTCGCAACCCAGTGCATCGAGGCGCGCGCGGATGTTGGCCACCTGCGCGGCGGCCTCGGGGGTGTTGACGGTGATGCGCACCAGCTCCGATCCGGCCTTGGCCAATTCAAAAACTTGACGTGTGGTCGCCTCGGCGTCTGCGGTGTCGGTGTTGGTCATGGACTGAACCACAACGGGGGCACCGCCACCCAGCACCACCCTGCCGACCTGCACCTGCTGCGAAGGGCGGCGGGTGATATTCGCGGTACTCATGCTTACTTGAACCTCACGAACGCCACATCTGTTGAGGGTCTGGTGTAAGGCGTCAGATCAACCGGACTATCCTTGTAGTATAGGCGCACCGATGGGGCATGACCGACCAGTACCGAGAGAGGTAAATTGCCCTCTATACGCGCCTCGCTGCCGGCCGGGTAGTTTTGCGATGTCAGGATGTTCTCATCGGCATCCTTGATTTCCAGCCAGGATTCCTCGATGAACTCGATGCGAACAGCACCCAGACGCGGAGCTGCTTCAGGTTGCATAGCGTCGGCCTCAGGTTGCGTAGCGCCGGCTCCCGGTTGAGTCGGCGTTGCTTCCTGTTCAGGCGTACTTGTCTCCGGCTTGGGTTGTGTCGGCATTGCTGGTTTTGCGGGCGCAGTCGTCAAAACAGGTTTCGTTTCCTTGATTGGAGTTTTTGCCTTTGTCTCAGCAGCAGCCTTGGCCTTATCGTCGGCAGGTGCAGGCACCTCTGGGTGCGACTGAGCCGGATTTGCATCAGCCTCGGATACAAGCTGAACATCCTCGGGCAATGTGACCGGCATTTCAACGCGGGTATCCACATCCTCCTCGATGTCGTCCGTATTGCTGCGCACCACAAATACAATAATCAGCACGGTGACGAATGCCAGCGCAAGCCAGATCATGTTGTGGCGGTGAGCCAGATTCGCGTCAGGATACGGAACGTTGACCGATACCGGTGTCAGGTCCCCCGGAGTGCTTTGCATCGGAGTAAGCGCCGCCAGAAGCTCCTGTGCATCCAGTTTGACGATTTTTGCATAGCTGCGTATAAAGCCGCGCACAAATGCCATCTCGGGGAGACGCTCCAAATCACCGGCTTCTAGGGCCTCAATCTGTCGCGGGGCAAACTTGATCTGGCCCGCGACATCTGCAATGCTCAATCCCATGCGCTCGCGAGCCTCCCGCAAACGGCTGCCCACCTGGCTCCCTATTTCGACTACGGGAGTCTGTTCAGTATTATTTTCAGTCATATGTTCCATCATTCACCACGCATCAACATTTGTGTCTCTTTCGCATCGGGATATCTTTTACGCAGCTGCAGGCCATAGCTGGCCTCCGAATTCCGATCCCTTAACTTGCGGTGTATCCGTACCGCCAGCCAGAGCTGATCGGCCGTCAGGTTGCGGTTGTGATCCGAAAATCGCGCCAAATACTGTTTGGCCGCGCCATACTCACCCTTATCAAAATTCAACCCCGCCAGAGCGATCAATGCTTGCGGCATATCCGGACGGTTCTGCAGAGATTTGAGCAGGAATTCCTCGGCATCCTGGATATGGCCGGCTTTCCTGGAACACAACCCGGCATTGAGATAGGCTACTTCCGGAGTCCGGTAAAGGGGATCCTTCAATGCCGACATGAAATGAGGAATGGACTCCTTTTCCCTGCCGCGCTGGCACAGAAACCAGCCGAAGTTGTTGTTCATGCCGGCGTTATTGCCATCCAGGCGCAATCCCTTGCGGAAATCCTCCTCGGCCTGTTTGTCCTCGCGCAATGCCATGTGCACCAGGCCGCGCACACCATAGGCCTGCGAATAATTCGGATCGGCCTCCAGGGCCAGCGCTGTCTCCTCGAGCGCAACGCCATATTGCGCACGCTCATAGTACAAGCCTGCCAGTTCGGTATGCACCCTGGCGCTCTCTGTGGATTTCGCACGATCCGATGTTGTACCGCATCCTGCCAGAATCATCCCTGACAAAACCACCACAATCAATCTGTTCATCAATGTACCCCGGCTAAGTGTTGCTTGGTTCGTTTGGTCTTGTCCTGCACTTGCCCGGCCAACTGCCCGCAGGCCGCCGCAATGTCGTCCCCGCGCGTCTTGCGCGTAGTGGTCACGATATCCGCCTGCACCAGCACATCGCGGAAACGCTGGATCGCTTCGGGCTTGGAGCGCTGATAGTGGGTCTGCGGAAACGGATTGAACGGAATCAGGTTGAACTTGCACGGCACGTCGCGCACCAGCTTCACCAGTTCGTGCGCATGCTGCACGCTGTCGTTCACGCCGTCCAGCAGCACATATTCGAAAGTGATGAAATCGCGCGGCGCCTTTTCCAGATAGCGCTTGCAGGCCGCCATCAGTTCCTTCAGCGGATATTTCTGGTTGATCGGCACCAGTTCGTCGCGCAGCCTGTCATTCGGCGCATGTAAGGACACCGCCAGTGCCACCGGGCACTCTTCGCGCAGCCGGTCCATCGCCGGCACGATACCCGAAGTGGATACCGTCACACGGCGGCGCGACAGGCCGTAGGCATGATCGTCCAGCATCAGCCGCAGCGCGCTCACGGTGTTGTCGAAATTCAGCAAAGGCTCGCCCATGCCCATCAGCACGACGTTAGTGACGGGCCAGTTGCCGTCGGCATCGCGTCCCAGCTGGTGATTGGCCCACCACACTTGGCCGATGATCTCGGCCACCGACAGATTGCGGTTGAAGCCCTGCTTGCCAGTGGAGCAGAACGCGCAGTCCAGCGCGCAACCGGCCTGCGTCGAGACGCACAGCGTGCCGCGCGCCTCCTCGGGGATGTAGACGGTCTCGACCGCGTTGCCGGTACCCATGTCCAGCAGCCATTTGCGCGTTCCATCGTCGGACAGTTCCTCGCGCATCACTTTCGGCGCTTCCACACAGGCAATCTGCTTGAGTTTTTCGCGGAGCGACACCGCAAGGTCGCTCATCGCATCGAAATCGGACTCCCCAGCCTTGTAGATCCAGCGCAACACCTGTCTGGCGCGGAACGGCTTCTCGCCGTGTTCCGCAAACCAGGCAGTCAGTTGCTGCACATCAAGGTCGAGGAGGTTTTGCTTCATCTAGCGTGCGTGATTAACGCGAGTAGACGTTCAGTGCCGGGAAGAAATAAGCGATCTCGACGGCCGCGGTTTCGGCTGCGTCAGAACCGTGTACGGCGTTGGCATCAATGCTGTCGGCAAAATCGGCACGGATCGTGCCTTTGTCAGCCTTCTTCGGATCGGTTGCACCCATCAGGTCGCGGTTTTTCAGGATCGCGCCTTCGCCTTCCAGCACCTGGATCATCACCGGACCGGAGATCATGAAGTCCACCAGATCCTTGAAGAAAGGACGGGCACGGTGCACCGCGTAGAAACCTTCAGCCTCGGCGCGGGACAGCTGCACCATGCGCGCGGCGACGATCTTCAGCCCGGCGTTTTCGAAGCGGGAGTAAATCTGGCCGATGACATTCTTGGCAACTGCATCGGGTTTGATAATCGACAGGGTACGTTCTACAGCCATGCTACATTCTCCAGACATTTATAGTTAACAAAAACGGGCTGGTATTCTATCAGGAATTGCCCTTGGGCGCCGCCCGCAATTCGACCTGGATGCCGGCATCATCGGCAATCGCCGCGTAGTCGGCGGCAATCGCCACTCCAGGCACGCAGACCAGCTCGTCGCCGCAATACAGCAGTGGAAACCGGTCGCGATGCCAGGGCGGGACATGGTTCTCCTGAAACAGGTTTTTCAGCGTACGGCCGCCGGTACCGGGACGGACGCGTAGAACTTCGCCGCCATGTCGCAGCCGCAGGGTCACCGGCGCCAGCTGCAGCCTGGCAAGGCTGATTCCCCGACCGCGCACCCGCCTGAAATCCAGCTGCATATTGAGGGCCGGCCAGCCCAGTGAACTTTCGCCCTGCCACGCAATCATCTGGCTTTTCTCAAATCCACCGAGCGCATGCAGCGCATAGACCCTGCCATGATAGCGGCGCACCTCGATTTCTCCATAAGCAACACATACGGAAGCGTCCTCACGTGCGCCGCACAGCTGCCTGAGCATACCGTCCAGTTGAACGGTCTGCGGCATCTGCATGCCGAGTCCATGGAGAAAATATCGCAACAAATTTTTTGCGCGGGCCGGACTCAGCTCCCGCAAAGTATCGACTGACAGCGTATCGTCGCTTATCGATCCGGCACCATCCTGCTCCGCCAGCTCATCAAGCAGTGCGCTCGCCTCGGCAAAATGCACCGCGCTGCGCGCCAGCGTTTGGCGGTAGGCGGGGAATCTCTCAGCCAGCAGGGGCAACACCCGATGGCGCAAAAAGTTTCGCGGATAACTGTCGTCCGCATTGCTCTCATCCTCCATCCAGTGCAATTGGTGCGCGGTGGCATAAGCCAGGATCTCGTCACGGGAAATGTGCAGTAACGGCCTGATCACGATCGCCGAACCGGTACGTCCGGTGAACTGAGGCATCGCACTTGCGCCCCTGACGCCCGCACCGCGCAACAATTGCAGCAGCAGCGTCTCGGCCTGGTCGTCGGCGTGATGGGCCAGCGCGACGAAGTCGCAGTACTGCTCGGCGAAGGCCGCGTGGCGCAGCTTGCGGGCTGCCGCCTCGATGCCATGCTGGAGCAAGGGAGCGATGTCGACACGCTCGACATGCAGCGTGATGTGATGGCGTGCGCACAGGTCAGCACAGAAATCCGCCCATGCATCAGCATTAGGGCTGATGCCGTGATGCACGTGCAATGCAGAGAGTTGCCAGGAGTAACGCGTGGAAAGCTTGTGCAGCAGGTGTAACAGGACTACCGAGTCCACTCCGCCGCTCAGGCCGATCAAAATCGAGCTATGGGCGGGGAGCAGCGGCAAAATCTCCGCTGCGACCCGATCGGGCAGGTTAGCTGACCTCAACTTCCTTGAACTTGCCATAGCTCATCAGGCGATTGAAGCGGTCCTGCATCATGCTCGCAGTCGGCTTGTTTTCGACCGCCCTCAGCGCCTCCTGCAGGGCTTTCTTGACGTTCTGCATGGTAGTCGCGTAATCGCGATGCGCGCCGCCCAGCGGCTCGTTGATGATCTTGTCCACCAGACCCAGTGCCTTCAGGCGCGTGGCGGTGATGCCCAGCGTCTCAGCCGCATCGGATGCTTTCTCGGCGCTCTTCCACAGGATGGATGCACAGCCTTCCGGCGAGATCACCGAGTAGGTGCTGTATTGCAGCATCAGCTGGACATCGCCCACCGCGATCGCCAGTGCGCCGCCCGATCCGCCCTCGCCGATCACCGTGCAGATGATGGGCACACGCAATTCGCTCATTTCATAAAGATTGCGCCCAATCGCCTCGGACTGCCCGCGCTCTTCCGCACCCACCCCCGGATAGGCGCCCGGTGTGTCGATGAAGGTCATGATAGGGATGCCAAACTTCTCGGCAAGCTTCATCAGGCGCATCGCCTTGCGGTAGCCCTCGGGACGGGTCATGCCGAAGTTGCGCGCGATCTTCTCCTTGGTGTCGCGGCCCTTCTGGTGGCCGATCACCATCACGCTCTGCCCGTTGAACCTGGCCAGGCCCCCGACGATAGCCTTGTCGTCTGCAAACGTCCGGTCGCCGTGCAATTCCTCGAAGTCCGTGAACAGGTGCTCAACATAATCCAGCGTGTAGGGGCGCTGCGGGTGGCGCGACACCTGAGATATCTGCCAGGGAGTGAGCTTGGCATAGACATCCCTGGTCAACGCCTCGCTCTTTTTGGACAGCCTGTTGATTTCGTCGGCGATGTCCAGCGCGGAGTCGTCCTGCATATAGCGCAGCTGCTCGATCTTCTCCTCCAAATCGGCGATGGAGCCCTCGAAATCCAGAAATGACACTTTCATGATTAACCTCTGCAGTAACGTCTTTTGAAAACGGGCGCGATGATACTACAAACCGAAGAATCTCTTAACTGTTGCCAACACTTCGCTATGGCGATGATGTATTTCCTGATGCAAGGTTTCCTCGTCCAGATTCTGCAACGCGCTGTCCAGCTGGGCGCGGCGTGTAACCAGGATCTGGGCGATCTCCTCGGCGATCGCCGGGCGATTCAGCATGACTTCTTCGAATGCATCCTTGTCGAGGCGGTAGCATTCCACATCGGTCTTTGCAATCACCGAGGCAACGCGCGGCGCACCTGTCATCAGGCTCATCTCACCGAAAAAGTCGCCCTTGGATAATACGTTGAGGATACGTTTTTCACCATTCGGCGCCTCCAGATAGACTTCGGTTTCGCCGTTGATGATGATGTACAGCCAGTGCTGCGCCGGAGTCCCCTGCTTCGCGATCAGGTTGCCCTTGGCAAAAGGCTTGTATTTCAGGCCTTCGGCCAGCTTGTGCAACTCATCTGTCGTCAGCTGCGCGAACAGTTCAACTCGCCGGAGCGTCTTGATCCTTTGTGCCAGTTCACGTTGCCGCAACGCCTCTTCATGCTTTTCACTCTCCTTGGTGAAATGCACATTCTGTTCTTCCACGGTAAGCTTGATGCCGGCGCGCTCCAGCGCGGTAAAGACATGCCAGCGTACCGCTCCATCGGTCGGGTCGTCGGCCGCAAGATCGGTCAGCCAGTAGCGCAACGCATAACGGGCGCAGCCCTTGTCCATTTCCATCAGCACGCAGCTAGGCTCCGGCTTCTTGGCGACATTATTGATCTCGGCCTGCAAGATAGCCTTTTCCACTGCCGTGACCACCTTGGTCGACGTGATGTCCAGGCCGACGGCAAACCATATCCAGCGCCGCTGCTGCACAGGCTGATCGGTGCGGCGGCCCAGCACCATGAACTTGTTCTTCATCAGCTGGCTGTTCGGGAATACCACGGTTTCCCAGTTGCGCGTCTCAACCAGCGTGGAACGCCAGCGAATGTCCACCACCCGCCCGACCACATCGTCCACCTTGATCCAGTCGCCGATGCCGATGGAGTTGTCCAGCTGCAGCGCCAAGCCGCCCAGGATGTTGCCCAGGGTATCCTGCATCGCAAAAGCAACCACCGCCGTGATCATCGCCGAGGTCGCCACGATGCTGCCCAGGTCCAGCCCGGCGTAGCGCAGGCGGATCAGGCCCCAGACGATATAGCCGAGGATGACGAAAAAGTCCTCCGCGATGCGCGGGGGCCGGACATGCATCCTGGGCAACACGATGCGGAACACCAGCAGCCCCCACAGACGGATAACCGCGATGCCCGAGCCGATAGTCGCCACCTCGTGAAAGATCGAGGCCGCAGAGGAAAACTGCATCGCATGCATCACCCCGCTGACGAATTGCAGGACCAGACAGGCAAGGAAAAAAGCCAGCGTATTGAAAATCGACTTGCGCTCTTCCTGCAGGAAATGGAACAGCAGGAACGCGATGCCGATCGTCATCGCCAGTACCGGCAGCGACTCTCCCCGCCAGAAATACTGAATCACGCTATCCAGAAAAGACACGGCAAACCTCCAAGTATCTGTAGCCGCATTCTACACCATCGAATAGCGTTCAAGCGGCCTTGCGCGCCGCCAGAAGGCCCATGCGTCGCCGCGCGACAGGCGCGCGGAGAGGTCATTCCCGTTGCCCCACGCCTCGATTTCAAGCCGCGCGATCCCACCCGCACGCAGCGCACGCCAAAGTGGTTGCGCATGGCTCCTCTCGAAATCCTGCAGGGCGGCGCGCCAACCGGCCAGATCGCCGCGCTGCAAGGCTGCATTCAGCCCCGACCACACCAGCAACTGATGCCCCTGCCGCCCTTGCCATTGCGCGTGCCATGGTTCGAACGGCACCGCTGACTCCGCGGCAAACATCTCCGCCATCACCTCATCGGAACTCACGCTGTCAAAATTCCTTTGCAGCAGCACCTCAGCCGTGCATCCGCCACCCCACAGCCACACGCTGTTAACCGGCAACTCGCCCCGTGCCTCGCGCGCCCCGTTCACCGGATGCGAATACAGAAGCATCTGAATCTCGTTGAAAATCCCGTGCCAGCGTGCTGCTTCTCCGCCTGCGGGCAACGCATCACCCACATTGGCGCCCATCATCTGCGACATCGGGATGGTGCGGATGCGCGGCAGCGCTTCCGTGCGCAGATACCAGCGTTGCGGATGCGGTGCAAAGAACGCCATCCCCTGTCCGGCAAAATGCTCGTTTAGGCTCGCGCACATCGCCCGAGCGTCCCCGGCAGACGGCGTCACGGAAGACAGCAGCATCCGGTTTTGGTCGAGGTGCAGGTACACCGGATCGGCACGCAGCCAGCAGCCCTCGCCCAACCTGTCGAATCGTGCAGAAATCGCCGCAATAGGCGCATCCGTCTGGCGGCCCTCAGGATGAGGCTGGCCAAACAACTCGCACAGCCTGTTTTCCAGACACATGGCCTCCCCCGGCTGCACCGGCCCGGCAGCATGGGCCGGACTGGTGAAAACACCGCGTGCCAGCAGATTCTCCAGCGCGGGCAGCTGCATGCCGCCACATACCCTGCGGGCAAGCTCTCTCGGCAAAAACAGATCGGGAATGACCAGATGGACGCTTTTCATTGCAGCGAGTTTACCATCGGCAAGCGGTCTGGCGGTCGGGGCCTGTATGGCAACAAGAATATGTCACTGGTCGCCTGCTTGTGGCAAACTTACGCCTGTTCAGAACAACCCGGCGGCCTTTCCTTGCAACCCTACGAACTCTTCATCGGCCTGCGCTATACCCGTGCGAAGCGGCGCAACCATTTCATTTCGTTCATTTCCCTGATCTCGATGCTGGGCATGGCGCTGGGTGTGCTGGCGCTGATCGTGGTGCTGTCGGTGATGAACGGCTTCCAGAAGGAGATCCGCGCCCGCATGCTGGGTGCATCGCCGCATCTTGAGGTGGTGGCCGAAGGCGGGATGATAAAAAGCTGGGAATCGGTGCTGGATCTGGTTGCGCAGCATCCGCTGGTCGCCGCCGCAGCCCCCCATGTCGGCGGACAGGGGATGTTGTCGTTCGGGCAGAGTGTGCAGGGCGTGATGGTGCGCGGTATCGATCCGGCCCGTGAGACCGCAATCACCGAACTGTCGAACAAGATCAAGTCTGGCTCGCTGGAAGACCTGCGCAGCGGTGAGTTCGGCATCGTATTGGGCGTGGATCTGGCGCGGGCGCTCGGTGTTGTACTAGGCGAGAAAGTCATGCTGATCACCCCGCAGGGGCAGGTCACCCCTGCCGGCATGATGCCTCGCCTCAAGCAATTCCAGGTGGTGGGAATCTTCGAGATCGGCATGGCCCCCTATGACAACAATCTCGCGCTGATCAGCATCGGCGATGCGCAGAAGCTGTTCCGGATGGGCGATGCGGTGACCGGCATCAGCGCGAAGCTTCACAGTATCGACGCAGCGCCGGTCGTCGCTTCAGAGCTGCAATACCAGTTGCCGCGCGATCTGTACGCCAATGACTGGACACACCAGAACAGCAACTATTTTCGCGCGGTGCAGATGGAAAAGAAGATGATGTTCATCATCCTGTCGCTGATCGTGGCGGTGGCTGCGTTCAACATCGTCTCCACGCTGGTGATGGCGGTCACCGACAAGCAGGCCGATATCGCAATCCTGCGCACGCTGGGCGCATCGCCGCGCAGCATCATGAAGATATTCATCGTGCAGGGTGTGGTGATCGGCCTGGTCGGCACGCTGCTCGGCTGCGTCGGCGGCATCGTGCTGGCACTCAATCTGGATGTGGTGGTGCCGTTCATCGAGAATCTGTTCGGCGTGCAGTTCCTTGCCAAGGACGTGTATTACATCAATGAACTGCCGTCCGACCTGCATTATGACGAGGTCATGCTGGTTGCGGGCATGTCGTTCCTGATCAGCATGCTGGCTACCCTCTACCCGAGCTACCGCGCATCCAAGACCCAACCGGCGGAGGCACTGCGTTATGAATGACAGGATAGAGGAGCATGGATTGAGGGGCGACAGTATGGGAAGTGTTATCGCCTGTCGAGGGTTGAGCAAGACCTACAGGCTGGGCAAGCTGGAGGTTCCTGTCCTCAAGGGTATCGACCTGGATGTCCGCCGGGGCGAGCGGCTCGCCATCGTCGGCGCATCCGGCTCCGGCAAGAGCACACTGCTGCACCTGCTTGGAGGGCTGGACGAGGTCAGCAGCGGCGAGGTGCGCATACTGGGGCAGGAGGTGCACCAGATGAATGAGACGCAGCGCGGTGCACTGCGCAACCGCTCGCTCGGCTTCGTGTACCAGTTCCATCACCTGCTGCCGGAATTTTCCGCGCTGGAAAACGTCGCAATGCCGTTGCTGATCCGCGGCATGAAACGCCAGGAGGCCGAACCGCGCGCCGCCGCGATGCTGGAACAGGTCGGGCTCGCGCAGCGCCTGCAGCACCATCCCGCCGAGCTGTCGGGCGGCGAACGCCAGCGTGCTGCGGTAGCGCGCGCGCTGGTGACCGAACCGGCCTGCGTGCTGGCCGACGAGCCAACCGGCAACCTGGACCGCAACAGCGCCCACGCCCTGTTCGAGCTGATGCAGCAACTCAACGAGAAACTGAACACCAGCTTCATTGTCGTCACCCACGACCTGGAGCTGGCCGGGAAGATGCAACGTCAATTGCAGCTGTCGGATGGGGTGTTCAGAACCGTCTAAACCCGGCGACCCGATCGAGGTGCGGTAACCAACAAAAAAGCCAGCTGATGCTGGCTTTTTTGGGTGCTGAAAACGCGATCAGGCGCGTTTCTTGAACTCGTTGGTGCGGGTGTCGATTTCGATCTTGTCGCCGATCTCGATGAATGCCGCAACGGGCAGTTCGAAACCGGTGTTGATCTTGGCCGGCTTCATCACCTTGCCGGAGGTGTCGCCACGCACGGCTGGTTCGGTGTAGATGACTTCGCGCACGATGGTGTTGGGCAACTCGACCGAGATGGCCTTGTCGTTGTAGAACACCACTTCGCACGGCATGCCGTCTTCGATGTAGTTGATCGAGTCGCCCATGCTCTCAGCTTCGATCTCGTACTGGTTATAGTCCCCGTCCATGAATACGTACATCGGATCGGCGAAATAGGAATAGGTGCACTCCTTGCGATCCAGGATGATCTGGTCAAACTTGTCATCCGCCGCGTAGACGGTCTCCTTGGCGGTCTCGGTCAGCAGATTCTTCATCTTCATCTTGACGACCGAACCGTTACGGCCGGAACGGCTGTACTCCGCCTTCAGGATCACCATCGGCTCTGCACCGACCATGATCACGTTCCCGGCGCGTAGTTCTTGTGCTGTTTTCATGTTTACTGCCCCTCAATTTCGAAGGCGCGCATTCTACCGGTTTCCCTGAGAAAATCCAGTAGATTCAACGCCAGATTATTGTCAACCAATTGCCGTGCCCATTGCACGGAATTTTCACGCAGCGTAGACCGGTGCGCCAGAAAATCGTTCCATGCCTTGCCGGGCAGGCCTTCCGGCTCTCCATTCCATGTCGCCCACAAGCCGCGCAGCGCCTGCGCGGCGTCCAACGGCAGGCCGGCACCATATTTCCCGATGAAAGCCAGCAGTTTCTGCCTGTGCACCCCGTCGTGCTGCGGATATATATGCCAGATAAAGGGCTTGTCCGCCCACTGCGCCCGCACGAAAGAGTCCTCGCCGCGCACAAAATTGATGTCACATGCCCACAGCAGCTCGTCGTAACGCTCCTGTGCGACGAACGGCAGCACCCTAAGCTGCAAATTGCCCCGCGTATAGACCTTGCCGGCGCAAGGCGCCGGATCGTCGAAATACTGCCCGGCCTGCGGCAGGATGCGCCCTTCCGGCACAAGGCACAGCACCGGTTGCGCGCCCTGAACCCAGGCATCCAGCAGGTCGTGCAGGACAGCGTTCTCGTATGCGAAAAGCGATATCTTCAGCGTCCCGGATGGCGGCGTTTCCAGGCCGATGCCGTGCCAGAATTGACGCTGCAACAAGGAGTCATTCAGGAAAGCATCGCGGCGCGCAAGCAGATCGTGCTCCAGCAACAAGCCGCCGGTCTGCCTGGTGAAGCCCGGAAAGAAGTAATACTTGGTCAGCGGCAGGCGTGGATGTGGGGAGGCCAGCTTGTGGTGGCTTTCGACCCAGTCTTCGGCGGACAGGTATTCGAGATTGATCCAGACCGGTTTGCGCGCCTGGTCCGCCATCGCTTCGATATAGTTCTGCGGCAACTTGCAGGAAAACGCCTCGATCACCAGTTCGGCGGGCCGGGTATCGGGAAACGGCTTGCCCCACAGACACACCTCGACCCCACGGCAGCTTTGCATCGCCACATCCATCCTGGCCTCGGGATAAAGTCTGGCAAAACTGCCCATATCATCCACCCACAGGCGCACCGCCAGACCGTGTTCATGCACGAGCTGCCGCGCCAGCCGCCAGCACACGCCGATATCGCCAAAATTGTCGATGACGTTACAGAAAATGTCGCAACGCAACCCCGCAAACAAGTGTTCTGTTTTCCCCTTCTGGGACAGGAACTGATTCATCTTGCAACTATACTATGTCCAATCGCTTGTCATACACCTGAATTCCCGCTAGTCTGACCCGACTGGCTGGAATATCCAATGAAACGGAGATCACCATGACCGAGCGCTACACCCGCACCGCCATTACCCTGCACTGGCTTATCGCGCTGCTCGTATTCACCGCATTTCCGCTGGGCGTGTACATGCACGATCTGCCTCTCTCCCCTTACAAACTCAAGCTGTTTAGCTGGCACAAGTGGATGGGGGTCACCATCTTCATGCTGGCCGTGATGCGGCTGGCATGGCGCGCCACACACCGCCCCCCGCCCCTGCCGACCGGGATGCCGCCGATGGAGAAACTCGCGGCGCAGGCGGTTCATTTCCTGCTGTATGTGCTGATATTCGCGATACCGCTGAGTGGCTGGCTGATGAGTTCCGCAAAGGGGGTCCAGACCGTCTGGTTCGGCGTACTTCCCCTGCCCGATCTGGTTGCCAAGGACGTGGCGCTGGGCGACATTCTCAAGACGGTGCACATCAGCCTGAACTTCATGATGCTCGGCCTGCTGATCGCGCATATCGGCGGGGCACTCAAGCATCACTTCGTCGAACATGACGACATCTTGGTGCGGATGCTGCCGTTCTCCAGGAATCCGTGAAGCATTCATTACGTCGCCATCGAGGGTTGGAAACGATCTTCTTCACCGGGAGGAAACCATGAACACCGCCGCTCGCATCATTGCATGCTCAGCTGCCCTGCTGACCGCTCTGCCCGCTTATACGGCAGAAAGCTACACCATAGATCCCAGCCACACCTGGCCGGTATTTGAGGTGAACCACCTGGGTTTTTCCACCCAGCGCGGACGGTTCAACCAGACCAGTGGGAAGATCACCCTCGACACCCTGGCCAGAAAGGGAAGCGTCAATCTGACCATAGCAACGGCCTCCCTCGACATGGGCATGGAGAAATGGGACGAGCACATGAAGTCAGTGGAGTTTTTCAATGTCACGCAACACCCGACGATGCGATTCACTTCCGACAATCTGATATTTGAAGGGGAACAGGTAGTCGCCGCCGAGGGCAAACTCACCCTGCTCGGTACGACCCGCCCGGTCACGCTCACTGTAAGCAATTTCCGCTGCGCCCCCCATCCGATGACCCGCAGGAAAACCTGCGGCGCGGACATTTACACTACGATCCGGCGGATGCAATTCGGCATGGCTAAATTCATCCCGCTTATCAGCGACGAGGTCAAAATATCGTCGCCAGTGGAAGCGACCCTGGATTAATCCGGCTGAGCCCTGCAAGCCTCCCTCGAGGAAGTTTATCGGGAAGACCGGCACTGATGCCGGTCGCTATGCTGCGCGAACATGGTCAGCCTCTGCCAGGCTAGTTCTCCCGGCAAGCGCCAGGCGCTGATCATCGAAGGAAATCTGGTTGCGCCCGAGATCCTTGGCGCGATACATCGCAACGTCGGCACGCATCAGGACTTCTTCATGGCTGCCCTGATGGTTGATGAACATCGCTACACCGATACTGGATGTACACAGGTGCTCAACGGTCACGGCCTTGACCTTCTCTTCCTTCTGAATTGAAAGCGCATACGGCGCTGACAGCGAAACACGAATTTTCTCAGCGATGATGCGGGTCCGCGCGATGGAATCCGCTTCATTTCCATCCAGCTCGCTGAGTATCACGACAAACTCGTCGCCGCCGAACCGCGCGACGGTATCCACCTCGCGCACGCACTGGCTGAGACGCTTCGCGGCCTCGATCAGCAGCAGGTCGCCCGCATTGTGCCCATGCTGGTCGTTGAGCGGCTTGAAGTTGTCCAGATCGATGAACATCACCGCGCCATAGCGCCCGCTGCGTCGGCTGGTCGCCATCGCATGTATCAATCTGTCGTTAAACAAACGGCGGTTGGGCAGATGGGTCAAGGAATCGTAGAAAGCCAGCTGGTGAACCTCCATTTCCGCAGCCTTGCGCTGGGTGATGTCGGTGAAAATCCCCACATAATTGACGACGTTACCGCTATCGTCCTGGATGGCGGTAATCGTCAGCCACTCCGGAAAAGCCTTGCCGTTCTTGCGCAGGTTCCATATCTCCCCGCCCCAACTCTTTTCGCGCGCCAGCGTGGCCCACATCCGCTGGTAGAAATCCTTGTCGTGCCGTCCGGATGACAGCAATGCCGGGGTCTTGCCGACCGCCTCTTCGCAGGTATACCCGGTGATCCGGGTGAAGGCATGATTGACCTTGACGATCCGCCTGTCGGCATCGGTGACGATCACCCCGTCCTGGCATTCAAATGTAGTCGCGGCGATGCGCAACTCGTTGAGTTGCTGCTGCAGCACCGCTTGCTGCTGCTTCATCGGCTGGAGGATCAGGAAATTCAGCGCCGGAATGCAGATGAGCATTAACAGGATTGCCTGTACGATATTCCAGCTAATTCCGGAGGGGTGCAGGTCTAAAAGCAGGTGCGATATGCCCTCCACCGCAAGCAGCAGCAAAAGGTTGGCGACCAGGATGATGTAGGCCATCATGCCCACGGCGCCGACTGGCGAGTGGATGAATTTCAGGAATTTTTGCGGCAACTCGCTCATCGCTCAATTTGCACGAAATAAATTGGTGTTGAGTACATGAACCATTCTAAGAAATATTTTTTATATCGACATACCCCAAATGAAGTATGTGCAAACGATGCCTGGCTCGGCGAACAGCGGCAGCATGGTAATGGCGCTTCGTTGATGTAGCGTTGGTCAGAACAGAAGGAAGCGGTTTATCCGGCCAGGCGAGATGGCACTGAGCATACAAGGTGCAGAGCCACGAAGCAGAAATCAGACGAACTGCTGTCAAATCAGCGTGCTAGCAAACTCAACTGGCAATCACTCCGCATGCAGCGCCTCCACCGGATCGAGCTTGGCGGCGCGCATGGCTGGCGCCACGCCGGCGATCAGGCCGATGGTCACAGCGGTCAGTTCGGCCAGCACGGCATAGAGCCACGGGGTGTGCACCGGCAACGCCGGGAACAACAGGTGCAGTCCCTGAGAGATGCCAACACCGATGAGCAGCCCGAATATGCCGCCCAGTGCGGACAGGAACATCGCCTCGCTGAGGAACAGCGTCAGCACCTGCCGTTCCCGGGCCCCCAGCGCGCGTAGCAGTCCAATTTCGGATGTGCGCTCGGTGACAGCCATGGTCATGATCGTCAGGATGCCAACCGCGCCGACCAGCAGAGAAATCCCGCCCAGCGCGCCGACCGCGAAAGTGAGGATGTTCAGCACCGAACTCAGCACCTCCAGAGCCTCCTCCTGCGAAATGATGGTGAAGTCCTCGCGTCCGTGCCGTTCGATCATGCGTTCCTTGATCAGGCGGATCACCGTGTCTGCTGGGACATCGGCGCGGTAGCTGACGTTGACCTCCATCAGACCGGAACGGTTGAACAGCTCCATCGCGCGCGCCGCCGGGATGTACACCGCATCGTCCACATCCATGCCGAGGATCTGGCCCTTGGATTCCATCACGCCGACCACACGGTAGCGCTGCCCGCCGATGCGCAGATACTGTCCCAGCGGGTTGATGCCGGGGAACAGTTCCTTCTGGATCAGTGAACCGATCACCGCCTGGGCGCGCGCCTGTTCGTCGTCAGCATCAATCCAGAAACTGCCGCTCTGCACCTTCATCGTGAAGGCTTTGCTGAAATCGCGCCCCTCGCCCAGCACCATGGTGCGCCGCGTCCGCCCCTCGTAGCGCACTTCGGCATTTCCAACCAGGCCAGGGATCACGTACTGCACATAGGGCAGTCGGCGCAGTGCGTCGGCGTCTTCCAGCGTCAGCTGCCGGACCGATCCGAAGATGCCGACGTTGCCTCCCTGCGTCTGTGTCTTGCCCGGCTGCAC
>DASWTZ010000072.1:0-11119 GCA_036401875.1 Gallionella sp. | reverse complement strand
CTGTACCCGGCAATTCGCATTGTCCGCATTGGCAACTCCGGTGCCGTGTACCTGTTCCAGCCACACCGGTTCGCTGGGCAACAGGGTATTGAGCGACATGCGGTTGCGCGCCACGGCCATCGGCGCATCGCCGACATGACTGCCCAGGTTGAGGCTGTCGTAAGGCGCCGCACTGACGCCGCCGCTACGGGTGGTCTGCAGCGCGCGCACGTTCCGGGGCGCCGGCCAGTCCGGGATAAGGCAGTGCGCGAGGATGGTCATCGCCCCACCCGGTCTTCTGGTGATCGCGCGGAGGTGATTTCCCGGATCCGTTGCAACAGCCGCTGCATGTCTTCGGGCAGCGGTGCATGCCATTCCATGAGTTCGCCGGTGACCGGATGCTCCAGTGCCAGACGAGTGGCATGCAGCGCCTGCCGGGGAAAGCCGTTCAGCAATTCGCGCAGTTCAGGCACGCATTTCTGCGGACCCTTGAGGTATACACTGTCGCCTACCAGCGGGTGCTTGAGGTGTGCGAGATGCACGCGGATCTGGTGGGTGCGGCCGGTTTCCAGCCGGCAGCGCAGCAGGGTGCACCCCGGAAACTGCTCCTCAACCTGGAAATGCGTGACCGCCGGCTTGCCGCTTTCCGTCACCGCCATCTTGACGCGCTGGGCAGGATGGCGGCCGATCGGTTCATCCACTGTGCCGCTGTGGCGCAACTCACCGAAGACCAGCGCAAGATACTCGCGCTTTACACTGCGCGCCTGCAACTGGCGCACCAGATGGGTTTGCGCAGTCAGCGTTTTGGCCACCACCAGCAGGCCGCTGGTATCCTTGTCGAGCCGGTGCACGATACCGGCGCGCGGGATCTGCGACAGCTGCGGCGCATGATGCAGCAGCGCGTTGAGCAGCGTCCCCTCCCAGTTGCCGCTTCCCGGATGCACGACCAGCCCGACCGGCTTGTTGATCACCAGCAGCGACTCGTCCTCGTAGACAATGTCGAGCGCGATGTCCTCGGCCCGATAGGGCTGCTCGGCGGGATGCAGCTGCGGCAATACCTCGAGCTTTTCACCGCCCCAGACCTTCTGCCTGGTCGATGCATACGCCCCGTCCACCCTGACCAGCTGGCCGGTGATCCATTCCTGCAGGCGACTGCGCGAGTACTCGGGCAGCAGCCTTGCGAGCGCCTGATCGAGACGCAGCCCGGCACAATCCTCGGGAACCTCAAGCTGCAGCGCATCGTCTGCAGGGTCGTTTACGCTATAATCGTCGAAATTTATTTCTGGATTTGCCATGCGCCATAGTTTAGCCGTATTCCTGCTGTTTACGTTAGCCGCCTGCAGCTCGACACCCGAAGCCGACAAGTCCGCCGGTAAGTCCGTCGAGCAGATGTACAGCGAGGCCAAGACCGCCCTCGATGATGCGAATTATTCACAAGCGATCACGAAGCTCGAAGCGCTGCAATCGCGTTATCCCTATGGGCGCTACGCGCAGCAGGCCCAGCTGGAACTCGCCTATGCCAACTACAAGCTGAACGAACCGCTGTCGGCCATCTCTGCGGCCGACCGTTTCATCAAGCAGTACCCCAACAATCCGCACGTGGATTACGCGTACTACATCAAAGGCCTGTCCAACTTCAATGTGGACATCGGCTTGCTGGGCACACTGGCCGGTCAGGACCCCACCGAGCGCGACCCCAGGGCCGCACAGGATTCGTTCGATGCCTTCAAGGACCTTGTGACGCGTTTTCCCGGCAGCAAATACGCGCCAGACTCGAGACTGCGCATGCAGTATCTGGTCAATGCACTCGCGAAATACGAGATCCATGTCGCCTCCTACTACCAGCGCAGGGGAGCGCACATCTCGGCGGTGAACCGTGCGAAGAATGTGCTGGCGCAATACCCGAACTCGACCTCCGCCAAGGACGCGCTGTCGATCCTGGTGAAGGGTTACGACGCGCTGGGCATGCCGCAGCTGCGCGACGACGCGCAGCGTGTGCTCGACCTGAATTTTCCACAGCCTGCCCCGGCGATAAAATGAAATATTGCAGCGTTTGCGGTTCACCGGTCGAGTTACGCCAGCCGCCCGACGACAACCGCAGTCGCCACGTCTGCACCGCCTGCGGAGAAGTGCACTACCAGAATCCCAAGCTGATCGTCGGCGCCCTCCCGGTATGGAATGAACAAGTGCTGCTCTGCCGGCGCGCCATCGAGCCGCGTCATGGCCTATGGACACTGCCGGCCGGGTTCATGGAGAACGGCGAAACCACTGCGGAAGCCGCCGCGCGCGAAACACTGGAAGAGGCCAACGCGCGCGTGCGTATCGGCGAGTTGTACACCCTGTATAACCTGCCCTACATCAACCAGGTGCACCTGCTGTTTCGCGCCGAATTGCTGGACCTCGACTTCTCGCCGGGCGTCGAAAGCCTGGAGGTGCGCCTGTTTGCAGAACACGAGATTCCCTGGGACACCCTGGCCTTCCGCCCGGTGCGATTCACGCTGCAATACTATTTCAGCGACCGCAAGCAGGGCGTGTTTCCGTTCCGGACCGGCGACCTGGCTGCGCCTGCGCCCCATGCCTGAACATGCGGCTGCCTGAACATGGCATCAACATTAGAGATAACTTATAATCCTTCTTTCGTACTTGCCGGCGCAGCTTAATGAGAATCAACCATCCGTCATTCATCGCAGCCCTGTTGCTCGCCTCCTCTCAGCTTACCGGCTGTGCAGGTGCGCACAATCCCAATGACCCGTTGGAACCCTTCAACCGCAGCGTATACCGCTTCAACGACAAGCTGGACAAGGCGGTGATGAAACCGGTCGCACAGGGCTACGATGCGGCGATGCCGGATACGGGCAAGATCCTGGTCAGCAATTTCATCTCCAATCTGGACGATGTGCTTGTCACCGTCAACGACCTGCTGCAACTCAAGTTCGCCCAGGCCGCCTCCGACGGCTCGCGCGTACTGATCAACACCACCTTCGGACTGGGCGGGCTGATCAACGTCGCCGACCGCCTGGAAAAGCACAACGAGGATTTCGGCCAGACGCTGGGCTACTGGGGAGTGGGTTCCGGCCCCTACCTGGTGCTCCCCTTCCTCGGTTCAAGCTCGGTGCGCGACGGCATCGGCCTTTATGTGGACACGACAGCCGGAGTACCGAACCGGGCCGACCGCATCTCGACCCGCAACCAGTATTACGTGGGCGACTTCATCCACACCCGCGCCGCCCTGCTTGATTCGGAAGAAGTACTCGATGAAGCGGCCGTGGATCGCTACGAAATGCTGCGCGACACCTACCTGATGCACCGGAAAAGCCTGGTGTACGACGGCAACCCGCCGCGCGAGAACTACTACGACGACGAATACGACGAGGAATAGCGGCAAGGCAACAATCGCCGCGCAAAGACCACCGTACCAAAAATGAACAGGGCCTGCGATTGCAGGCCCTGTTGTTTCCAGCGCGTATCCCGGTTATTTCCGGGGTGTTATTCCAGGATTACCTCGCGTTGCGCAATGCCTCGATGCGCTCGTCCAGAGGCGGATGGGTCATGAACATCTTGGCAAAGCCCTTGCCGCCCGAGATGCCGAAGGCGGCCATCTTTTCCGGCAGGACGGTCTGCTCATGGTTCACCTTCAGGCGCTCCAGCGCGGCAATCATCTTGTTGCGGCCTGCCAAGCTGGCGCCGCCCGCATCAGCGCGGAATTCACGCTGGCGCGAGAACCACATCACGATGATGCTGGCCAGCACGCCCAGCACCAGTTGCGCGACGATCTCGGCGACGAAAGCGCCGATACCGGGCCCATCGCGCCCCTCGTTCTTCAGCAGCACGCGGTCGACGAAATAGCCGAACAGCTTGGCGAAGAAGATCACGAAGGTGTTCACCACGCCCTGGATCAGCGCCAGCGTCACCATGTCGCCGTTGGCGACGTGGCTGACCTCATGGGCCAGCACCGCCTCAGCTTCGTCGCGGCTCATATGATGCAGCAGGCCGGTGCTGACCGCGACCAGCGCGTCGTTGCGGTTCCAGCCGGTTGCGAACGCGTTCACGTCGGGCGCGTCATAGATCGCCACCTCCGGCATGCCGATGCCCGCCGCCTGCGCCTGGCGGCGCACGGTGTCAACCAGCCAGCGCTCGGTCGGGTCCTGCGGGTTTTCGATGACCTGCGCGCCGACCATGCGCTTGGCCGACCACTTGGACATCGCCAGCGAGACCAGCGAGCCGGCAAAACCGATAACGGCAGATAACACCAGCAGAGAGGTAAAGTCGATGCTGCCGCTCTCGGTCACCCAGCGATCCACACCGAGCAGGCGCAGCGTGATGTTGATCACGAACACCACCGCGAGGTTGGTCAATACAAACAGGAAGATACGCTTCATATGCTTTTAGTCTCCAATATCAATGAACTTGCCGCGCAGTTATCGCCACTGCCCCGTGCCCAGCGTACATGGGGATACCGGACGGAATTTCAAGGGCGATCAAATTGTACTTGGGCAGTGTTAAACTCGCCGCATTAAGACGCCCATCCGGAGATAAAGTTGCACGAATTGCTCAATCAGACGGCCATCCAGGCCGGCCTCGCCCCCTTCCTTGCTGGCCTGATCGCAGCAGAATTATTTCAGCGCATCAGGCTCAGCGGCCTGGCCGTGATCGCCGGGTTTGCCCTCACAGTCTATCTGGCCAGCGGTTTCAGCTTCGATCCTCTCACCGCCACGCGCAAGATCGTCCTGCTGGGATTGGTCGGCGCCGCGCTGGGCCTGCTGCTGAGCCTGGCCTGGCTGTCCTGGTTCTCCACATTATTGCCAATACTGGGCGGCGCCGCCGCGGTCTGGGTCGCGCTGACCGTCCTCCGGCCGCAGTCTCCCGAGCTCGTGCTGCTATGGGGCGCCGGCTGTGCCGCCTATGTGGCGATCCTGGTCTGGAGCATGGACTCGCTCGAACACGACTCCCTGCGTTCGGCGAGCGCCGGTGCCGCGCTGGGGCTGGGAACAGGCGGTGCCGCCCTGCTCGGCTCCTCCGTGCTGCTCGGCAAATTCGGCCTGGCACTCGGGTCGGCCACCACCGCGCTGATCCTGATCCAGATGGTGTTCAACCACACGTTCGCCACCGGACGCGTATTCACCCTGCCGCTGGCGCTCATCGCCGGAACGGCAGGCTGCATGGCCGTGCTGGGTGGACATCTGCCCTGGTATGCGCTGCCGGTGCTGGCGGCCATCCCGGTCATCACGATGCTGATGCCGCTGCCCAGGATGTCGCTGCCGCTCCAGAGCCTGCTGCTGGCCGTACCGGCTTTCGCACTCGCAGGCGGCGCGGTATTCATCACCGGAATCGTGACCGGCAGGTTCTAGTTTTGACTCGCCCCATCAAACATCGGCACACTTGACCCTCATGAACACCCGCCTGCTCCCCTATGCCTACGCCCGCGACTTCGGTCTGCTGGCACGCCGCCATGCCGATGCAGGCGACACCGTCGAAGTCTGGATGTCGGATGCGACTCCGCCCGGCGCGATCGCCGAGGTGAGCCGCAACTTCGGCCCGGTCAGGCTGAAATCGGTCCCGCGCGAGGAACTGGAAGCCGAAATCGCCAAGGCCTATGCCAGCGCGGGCGGCGACGCGGCGCAGGTGATCGACGAGTACGAGTCCGACCTCGACCTGGACAAGCTGATGCAGGACATGCCGGCTGTCGAAGACCTGCTCGAATCCGCCGACGACGCGCCGGTGATCCGGATGATCAATGCGCTGCTCACCCAGGCGCTGCGCGAAGGCGCATCCGACATCCACATCGAGCCGTTCGAGCAACAGTCGGTGGTCCGCTTCCGCATCGATGGCAGCCTGCGCGACATAGTGCGGCCAAAGAAGGCGATCCACGCATCACTGATCTCGCGCATCAAGATCATGGCGCAGCTCGATATCGCCGAGAAGCGCCTGCCGCAGGACGGGCGCATCACGTTGCGCGTCGGCGGCAAGGCCATCGATGTGCGCGTCTCCACGCTGCCCACCGGCCATGGCGAACGCGCGGTGCTGCGCCTGCTAGACAAGGAATCCGGCAAGCTTGATTTGCAGCACCTCGGCATGAGTACCGACACACAGGCGCAATTCGACAAATTGATCGCCCAGCCGCACGGCATCGTGCTGGTCACCGGACCGACCGGCTCAGGCAAGACCACCACGCTGTACGCCGCCCTATCAAGGCTCAACACCCCCAGCACCAACATTCTGACTGTCGAAGACCCGATCGAATACGAACTGGCCGGCGTCGGCCAGACCCAGGTCAACCCGCGCATCGACATGACCTTCGCCAAGGCGCTGCGCGCAATCCTCAGGCAGGACCCGGACATCATCATGATCGGCGAGATACGCGACCTTGAAACCGCGCAAATCGCCGTGCAGGCCTCGCTGACCGGCCACCTGGTGCTGGCGACCTTGCACACCAACGACTCGGCGGCGGCGGTGACCCGCCTGCTCGACATGGGCATCGAACCCTTCCTGCTCTCCTCGTCGCTGCTCGGCGTAGTCGCGCAGCGGCTGGTGCGCAAACTGTGCCCGCACTGCAAACGCCAGGAAGGGCAATACTGGGTCGAGACCGGCTGCGACAAGTGCGGCCACACCGGCTACCAGGGACGCGTTGGCGTGTATGAACTGCTGCTGACCACCGACCAGATCCGCGCGCAGATCCACAACCGTGCCGCCGAAGCCGACATCCGCGCCACCGCGCAACAGGACGGCATGCGCACGATGCGCGAGGACGGCGAACGCTGGCTGGCGGACGGCACGACAACACGGGCAGAATTGCTGCGCGTGACCAAGGAGTAGAAAGTGTCCGCCTACAGCTACGAAGCCGTCGATGCAGCAGGAACCATCCGCAAGGGGGTGGTCAACGCCGACAGCGCACGCGCGGCGCGCGCCGAACTGCGCGGTCTGGGACTGGCGACGCTCAGTGTTACCGCCATCGAGCATCAGCTCGACGAGACCGGGGCGGCCAAGCGTAGCGCGTTCGGCAACCGGCTGTCCACGGTCGAGCTGGCGCTGTTTACGCGGCAGCTGGCCAGCCTGCTCGAAGCCAGCTTGCCGTTGGAGCAGGCGTTCTCCGCGTTACAGGAGCAGGCCGAGCGCACCTATGTGCGCGACCTGGTCGCGTCAATCCGCTCCGAGGTGATGGGCGGGGCGTCGCTGTCCGACGCGCTGGCCAGACACCCGAACGACTTTGCCGACATCTACCGCGCGCTGGTCGCCTCCGGCGAGCAGATCGGCCAGCTCTCGCGCGTACTCTCAAGGCTGGCCGACTATATCGAGCGGCGCAACGCACTGGTGCAGAAGGTCAGGCTCGCATTCACCTATCCGGCCATCGTCACGGTCGTGGCGTTCCTGATCGTGATCTTCCTGCTGACCTATGTTGTGCCGCAGATCGTCTCGGTGTTCGCCAACACCAAGCAGCAGCTGCCGCTGCTGACCGTGGTGATGCTGGCCATTTCGGATTTCGTGCGCCATTACGGGATATACGTCTTCCTGCTCGCGGTTGCGCTGGGGTACGCCGGGCATCGCGCACTGAAGGACCCTGCGATCAGGATGCGCTGGCACAGCTGGCTGCTGACCGCCCCGCTGTATGGCCGGTTCGAGCGCAGCCTGAACACTTCGCGCTTCGCCAGCACCCTTGCCATTACGACCGGCTCCGGCGTGCCCATCCTGCGTGCGCTGCAGACCAGCCGCGACACGCTGACCAATGTCGCGATGCGCGCCCAGGTCGAGGAAGCGACGGCCAGCGTGCGCGAGGGCGTCAGCCTAGCGCGCGCGCTCTCGGCGCACAAATATTTCCCGGCGATGCTGATCCACATGATCCGCGCCGGCGAGGTCACCGGGGAGCTGCCCAAGATGCTGGAGCGCGCCGCCAATGCGCAGGAACAGGATCTGGAGCGCCGCGCAATGACCCTAGCCGGGTTGCTGGAACCCGCGCTGATCCTAGCGATGGGCGTGGTGGTGCTGTTGATCGTGCTGGCGGTGCTGATGCCTATCATCGAGATCAACCAGCTGGTGCGCTAACAGAAGGATTCGAATTAATGAAACGCTGGCCCCTGATCACAAGCTTCTTCCTGTTCATCGCCCTGTGCGTATCGGCCGCCTACTGGGCGATGCTGATATTCAAGCCGCCGGTGCGCGCCATCGCTGCACCGCCTCAATCCGAACGCCCCGTTCCGCCGCTAACCGCCGCAGCCGGGATGTTGGGCGGGCGCGCATCCGTGGCCGCGGCCGGAAACTACCAGTTGAAAGGCGTCGTGGTCGCGGACAAGCCATCAGAGAGTGTCGCGATACTCGCGGTCAACGGCAAACCGGCGCAGGCGATCAGGGCCAATCGCGAGGTCATGCCCGGCGTCACGCTCAGCGAGGTGCAGAGGGACCATGTGTTGCTGCTGGAGGGGGGCGTGATCAAGCGGATCGATCTGCCGGCCAACCCGAAGCACAGATAGGAACAGCCCATCTGCCGGATCGCCATCCCTCAGTCGCAGGCCGTGGGCAGGTCTCGCATGAATTAGCGATGGCCAATCTCCTGACACCGCGATTACAATCCCGGCATCCGGTTTATTGAGACTTATCCGCAGTGGCCGATTCCGCCAGTACAGACACCAGACAACAGGCATGGCACAGATTCGCCAAGGCGTTGCCATGGCTGGTGCTGCTCGCCTCGCTGCTCATCACCCTGCAACTGTGGAATGAAACCCGGAATGACGCCAGGCGTGACCTGCAAGCCATTTTCGATGCCAAGGTGCGCGAGGTCGTACGCGACCTTGAACAGCGCATGAAGGTGTATCAGCAGGTGTTGCGCGGCGCGCAGGGGTTGTTCTCGGCGTCGAATGCAGTGGAACGCGACGAATTCCGCATTTATGTCGAACAGCAGCAACTGGAGCGGAATTATCCCGGCATTCAGGGACTAGGATACGCGCGGATCATCTCCCCCGCGCAGCGGGGACCACATGCAGGGGGACGGCTTTCGGCACCGGTGGCATTCATCGAGCCGCACTCCGCACTCAACCGGCAATTCCTGGATTTCGACATGTATGCGGACACGACGGATCCGCGGGCGGATGGCTCGCGCCGGGCCGCAATGGAACGGGCGCGCGACACGGGCGAGGCTGCGATCTCGGGCAAGTTGCGCCCTATCCCAAAAGATGGAAACGCCCAGGCAGGCTTCCTGATGTATTTGCCCGTCTACAGGATGAATGCGCCGCTCGGCACTGTCGCCGAGCGCCGCGCCGCCATCTCCGGCTGGGTCTATGCGCCGTTCCGTGCGGACGACCTGATGCACGGCCTGCTCGAGGAACATGCAGAGTCTCTGGATTTCGAGATATTCGACGGCAGGGATACAACCAAAGAATCGCTGATGCACGATTCCGACAACGATTTCGGCAGCAGGTTACACGCGGGCTTCCAGCACATCGAGCACCTGGAGATCGCCGGACACCCATGGACGATAGCCATCCGCTCCCACCCCGGTTTCGAATCACTGGAAGCCCATCACAGGACGCGGCTGGTCGCTGCTGTCGGCATCGGTGCAAGCCTGCTGCTGTCGCTGCTCACCTGGCTGCTGGTACGGGATCGCGAGCAGGCGCTGCTGGCCGTGCGCAGGATGAACAAGGACCTGATCAGGAGCGAAGCCAGCCTGCATGCAATGCTGGACAACCTGCCCCACCTGACCTGGCTGAAAGACGTCAAGGGACGCTTTGTCGCAGTCAACCAGTCTTTCCTGAAGACCACCGGAAAACAGCATGTCCAGGAAGTGCTGGGCAAGACCGACTTCGACCTGTGGCCGCGCGAACTGGCCGACAAATACCGCACAGACGACGTTCTGGTGATGAAGAAGCGCCAGGCCCTGTCAGTCACCGAGCACTCCATCATGGAAGGCGGCCGGATGGCCTGGGTGGACACCTACAAGACACCCATCATCGGCAAAAACGGCAGGCTGCTCGGCACCGTTGGCATCGCCCATGACATCACCGAGCGCCTAAGGATACAGCGGGAAATCGAACGCATCAGCCTGCTGTACAAGATGCTGAGCGAAATCAATTCCGCGAACATCCACATCCGCCAGCGCACCCAGCTGTTCGAGACGACTTGCCGCATCGTTGTCGGCTCTGGACTATTCCGGATGGCATGGGTCGGGTTGCTCGACCGTTCAACCGGCATCGTCGTGCCTGTGGCGCAGGCCGGGGACGTGGACGGCTATCTGGATAAACTGAAGATCGACATCCACGATCCCGAGCTTGGCCAGGGGCCGGTCGGCATGGCAATCAAGATCGGCGCCCATGTAGCCAGCAACGACATCGCCCACGATCCGCGCATGGCGCCCTGGCGGGAAGCCGCGCTGAAGCACGGATTCCGCGCCTCTGTCACCTTTCCCCTGACCCAGACCGGGGAGATCATCGGAGCGCTTTCGATGTACGCCGCCGAGAGCGGTGCGATCAGCGACGATGTAATGCAACTGCTTGGCAGCCTGGCGGAGGACATCTCGTTTACGCTGGACTTCATTGCTGAAAGCCAGCAGCGCGAACAGGCCCAGAACGAGCTGCGCGAATTGTCGGTATTCCTGCAATCCGCGCTGGAAAACGAGCGCAAGCGCATCGCCCGCGAACTGCACGACGAACTGGGGCAGACGATGACGGCGCTGCACTTCGACCTGAAATGGCTGCACGAACACATCGACAAGGGGGAGCAGGCGCTGCAGAACCGGCTGCACTCAATGCAGGAGCTGCTCGGCCGCACCGTGGACACCGTGCGCCGCATCTCGGAAGACCTGCGCCCCGGCATGCTGGACGACCTGGGACTGACTGCCGCGATCGAGCACCATGCAGCGAAATTCTCGGCGCAGACCGGCATCGCCTGCGATCTAGCGATGAGCCATGCCGACTACGATCTTGATGAGCCGGTTGCGACCGCCCTGTTCCGCATCGTGCAGGAATCGCTGACAAAGGTGGCGCGCCATTCCGGCGCCAGCCGTGTGAGCCTCCGCCTGCAGGCGCTGGCCGATAACATGCTGCTGGTCATCCAGGACGACGGGCGCGGCCTGTCGGCAGAATCCTCTCCCGGCAGGAAAACCTACGGCTTGATGGGGATGCGCGAAAGGGTCAAGATGCTGGACGGGACCCTGGAT
>DASWTZ010000071.1:0-9639 GCA_036401875.1 Gallionella sp. | reverse complement strand
GGCCCCTACCAGCAGGCGATGCTGGAGGCTCATTTCCACTCAACAGAAGGGCGAGAGACATACTTGGGAGATTGGCATACACACCCCAAAGGGGCACCTGTTCCAAGTTACACGGATAAATGCACTTTGGCGCGAATCGCTGAAGAACCTCGATCACAAATTTCCCGGCCGATCATGATTATTCTGGGTGGGAGTAAGGCTGAATGGCGTCTAAATGCCATCCGTTTTCTTTCTACTGAAACGAAACTGATGTTCAAAATTCCCCACATCACCAGTTTGAAGCCAATTACATATTCGAATACGCAAGCGGAGTGACTGAGGAACCGAGAGAGGTCTCCTGCTCGCTGCACTAAGCGGAACGCTCACCAAGTCCGCGGACAGAGCCGCAACGACCGAGAATCTGTTTGGGCTGAGACTTCCTCAAATTTCGAAATGAATATGAAAACGGCCCAGCAAAATGCTGGGCCGTCTTATTGCTACTTCTCTCTTACCACTCCGGGCAGAGTTATCTGTCCACGGGGGCAGACTTATGTGTCCGGAGGGCAGGCTTATGTGTCCGCGAACGGCTGCTGTTGGCTTAATCCCAGGACAGCGCACCACCCGACTGATACTCGGTGACACGAGTTTCAAAAAAGTTCTTCTCCTTCTTAAGGTCGATCATTTCGGCCATCCACGGGAAAGGGTTGGTTGCCCCCTGATACAGTACATCCACCCCTATCTGCTGACAGCGGCGATTAGCGATAAATCGCAGGTATTCCTTGAACATGCTCGCATTCAGGCCCAATACGCCACGGGGCATGGTGTCCTCCGCGTAGGCATACTCGAGCTCCACGCCCTTCCGGATCAGCCCGCGTATCTCTTCACGGAACTCGGCGGTCCACAGGTGGGGATTTTCCATCTTGATCTGGTTGATCACATCCACACCGAAGTTCAAATGCATGGACTCGTCGCGCAGGATGTACTGGTACTGCTCAGCGGCACCTGTCATCTTGTTCTGGCGGCCCAGCGCCAGAATCTGCACGAAACCGACATAGAAGAACAGCCCCTCCATGATGCAGGCAAACACAATCAGGCTGCGCAGCAAGTCACGATCTGCCTCCGGGGTACCCGTCTTGAATTGCGGGTTGGTCAGGGTATCGATGAACGGCAGCAGGAATTCGTCCTTGGCGCGTATGCTGGAAACCTCATGGTACATGTTGAAGATTTCGCCCTCATCGAGCCCGAGGCTTTCAACGATGTATTGGTAGGCATGCGTATGGATCGCCTCCTCGAAAGCCTGGCGCAACAGGAACTGGCGGCACTCCGGATTGCTGATATGGCGATAGGTACCCAGCACGATGTTATTGGCCGCGAGACTATCCGCCGTCGTGAAGAAGCCCAGGTTGCGTTTGACTAGGCGGCGCTCGTCCTCGCTCAGGCGGTTGCTCTTCCACAGCGCGATGTCCGCCGTCATATTTACCTCTTGCGGCATCCAGTGGTTCGCACAGGCGGCGAGGTATTTCTCCCACGCCCACTTGTACTTGAACGGTACCAGCTGGTTAACGTCCGCATTGCAATTGATGATGCGCTTGTCTTCCACGCGGATGCGTCCGGTGGAGGCCGGCGCCTTCTGCTCGGCAGCCTCCGCATGCGCTGGAATCGAGCCAAACGCGGCACTGCCACGCAGCCCGCCCATCGGCCTCATATTCTCTTCAAATGTCAGCATGTTAGTTTCCCTTGTTCTTTGTGCTTTTCATGACTGGGGCGCCGTCGCTATTGGCAGTCGCCCCGCTCCGCCCCTACTGGCAGGCTTCGCAATCCGGATTGTCGATCGAGCAGAATTGCGTTTCCTCCGCCACGCCACCGTGGGTCGGCACCGCATTCAACGCCCCTGCTCGGCCGGTCGACTTCTCTGCAGAAGTCGCACCCATGGTGCGCAGGTAATAGGTGGTCTTCAGGCCGCGCACCCATGCCAGCTTGTAAGTCTCGTCCAGTTTGCGTCCCGACACGCCCGCCATGTAAATGTTCAGAGACTGCGCCTGATCGATCCACTTCTGGCGCCTGGACGCCGCCTCGATCAGCCAGCCCGGCTCCACCTCGAAGGCCGTCGCGTACAGATTGCGCAACTCCGCCGGAATGCGATCGATCTTCGCGAGTGTGCCGTCGAAATACTTCAGGTCGGCGATCATCACCTCGTCCCAGAGCCCCAGCTGTTTCAGGTCCGCCACCAGATGCTCGTTGATGACCGTGAACTCGCCCGACAGGTTCGATTTCACGAAAATGTTCTGGTAGGTCGGCTCGATACACGCCGAAACGCCGATAATGTTGGAGATGGTGGCCGTAGGCGCAATGGCGACGCAATTGGAATTGCGCATGCCGTATTGCCGGATGCGCGCGCGCAGGGCATCCCAGTCCATGCTGACCGAGGTATCGACCTCGACATAACCGCCCCGCTCCTGGCGCAGCAGCTCCAGCGAATCCTGGGGCAGGATGCCGCGATCCCACAGGCTGCCGCGATAGGTTGCATAGCGTCCGCGTTCCTCCGCCAGCTCGGTCGATGCCCAGTATGCGTAGTAGCACACGGCCTCCATCGAACGGTCGGCGAACTCGACTGCCGCCTCCGACGAGTAGGGGATGCGCAACTCGTGCAGGCAGTCCTGGAAACCCATGACCCCCAGTCCCACCGGCCGGTGCTTCAGGTTGGAATTGCGCGCCTTGCCCACTGCGTAGTAATTTATGTCGACCACGTTGTCGAGCATGCGCATCGCGGTATTAACCGTGCGGCGCAACTTGTCGTGATCTATCTGGCCTGCCTTCTCGTGCCCCTTGGGGTACAGGTGCGCGGCCAGGTTCACCGAGCCCAGATTGCACACCGCGATTTCCTCGTCGCTGGTATTCAGCGTGATCTCGGTGCACAGGTTCGAGCTGTGCACGACGCCTACATGCTGCTGCGGAGAACGGATGTTGCACGGGTCCTTGAACGTGATCCACGGATGCCCGGTCTCGAACAGCATAGTCAGCATCTTGCGCCACAGGCTGGCAGCCGGAATCTTCTTGAACAGCTTGAGCTCGCCGCTAGCGGCCTTCGCCTCATAGGCGGTATAGGCGCGCTCGAATTCTGCGCCGAATTTATCGTGCAGATCCGGCACGTTGGACGGCGAAAACAACGTCCATTCCCCGCCTTCCATCACGCGCTTCATGAACAGGTCCGGGATCCAGTTTGCGGTATTCATGTCGTGCGTGCGACGACGGTCGTCACCGGTGTTCTTGCGCAGATCCAGGAATTCCTCGATATCCAGGTGCCAGGTTTCTAGGTAGGCACACACCGCGCCCTTGCGTTTGCCGCCCTGATTCACCGCCACGGCGGTATCGTTCACCACCTTGAGGAAAGGCACCACTCCCTGCGATTGCCCATTGGTCCCCTTGATGTGTGCACCGAGCGCGCGCACCGGCGTCCAGTCGTTGCCCAGACCGCCCGCGTATTTGGCGAGCAGCGCGTTTTCCTTGATTGCCTCGTAGATACCGTCCAGATCATCCGCCACGGTGGTCAGGTAGCAGGAAGAAAGCTGCGAACGCTGCGTGCCGGAATTGAACAGGGTCGGCGTTGAACTCATGAAATCGAAACTGGACAGCAGCCGGTAGAACTCGATGGCGCGTCCGTCGCGGTCGATCTCGTTCAGCGCCAACCCCATCGCAACCCGCATGAAAAATGCCTGCGGAAGCTCGATACGGTGATTCTCGATATGCAGGAAATAGCGGTCGTACAGGGTCTGCAGGCCCAGATAGCCGAACTGCAGGTCGCGTTGCGCATCCAGTTCCTTTGCCAGGCGCTTCAAGTCGAATTGCGCCAGACGCGCATCCAGCAAGTCCGCCTCGATGCCCTGCTTGATGAATTTCGGGAAATAGGTCGCGTAACGGGTTGCCATATCCCCCGGCGCAATTTCCTCGCCCAGCGTTTCGCTGCAGATATTGTTCAGCAACAGGCGGGCCGTGACGAAATTATAGGCCGGCTCCTTCTCGATCAGCGAGCGCGCGGACAACACCAGGCACTTGCGCACCTCGTGCAAAGCGACGCCATCATACAGATCCTTCAGTGTCAGCCTGATGATCTCGTCGGCATTGACCACCTCGCCCAGTCCTGCACAGGCATCCTGGACCAGCACCGAGATCCGGTCCAGTTCAAGCGGACGCACCGCCCCATCTTCGCCGGTCACGTTAATGACGTGAGCCGGCTGCTTGCTTTTGGCCTTGGCACGCGAACGCGAACGCTCTTCCCGGTACAGGACGTAGCTGCGCGCAACGTCATGCTCACCGGAACGCATCAGCCCCAGCTCGACCTGATCCTGGATATCCTCGATGTGCAGCGTACCGCCATGGGGCTGGCGGCGCATCAGTGCCGAAACGACACCACTGGTCAACTGCTCGACGATTTCACGGACCCGTGCCGATGCCGCCCCTTGTCCGCCATTCACCGCGATGAACGCCTTGGTCAGCGCGATCGAAATTTTCGCCGGTTCGAATGGGACCACCGAACCGTTGCGGCGGATAACCTTGTATTGGTCGAAGGCACTGTGGGAATTTGATATGGACGAATCGGAATCGACACTTGAAAACGCTGGAGAGGATGAAATGCTATCTGTGGCTGTATGTAACATACTCTTACTCCCTGTAAAAACGAAAAACCACTATATCTAGTATTTATTTTGAGCGGCGGACCTAATTGTAGTAGCTGACAAAAATATTGCAAGCAAAAAAATCGCCCCTTTCGGGGGCGTCATTCACCGTTTTTGCTCAATCAAAATATCGGCAGTCAAATCCGCCACATGCGGGCGGGAGCCATCGAACAGGAGTATTAATCGGCGCTCAATTGCGTCAAATAATGTGCCCAGTCGAAACAGGGACCGGGGTCGGTCTTGCGCTGGGGCGCAATGTCGCTGTGCCCGGCAATACCCCGCAGTGGATAAACCGTCCTCAATACCAGCGTCAACCTGACGAGCGCTGCGTATTGCGCCTCGGTGAACGGCACAGTGTCGCTCCCCTCCAGTTCAATACCGATCGAGAAGTCGTTGCAGCGCGACGCTCCCTGCCAGCAGGACGCTCCGGCGTGCCACGCCCGTTTCAGACAAGGCACGAACTGCAGGATATGTCCGTCGCGCCGCACAAAGAAGTGTGCTGACACTTTGAGCCCGGCGATGGCCGCGTAATAGGGATGCTCTGCCGCATTCAGGGTGTTGGTGAACAGCTGTTGCACGCCATCGCCCCCGAACTCACCCGGCGGGAGACTGATATTGTGTATGACCAGCAGGTCGATGGCGCCCTGCGGCCTGTCGTCGCAGTTGGGCGAGGCGATGTATTCCGCACAGGCCAGCAGCCCCTGCGCATCGAGCCGCCACAGTGGATCACTCCTCATCGCCGGTTCCCGCCCCCTGCGGATCCTTGATGCCGAGCCGCTCCATGCGATAGCGCATGGTACGGAACGTCAGCCCCAGCAACTTTGCCGCCGCCGTCCGGTTGTAGCCGGTCTGTTCCAGCGCCTCCAGCAATGCCTGGCGTTCAACCCTGTCCAGGTATTCCGGCAAGGGATATTTGCTGCCGAGCTCCACACTATCAGGGCGGTTATGTTCGACCGGCACCAACAGCAGGTCCTGCACCTCGATCAAGCCACCATAACTCATCGCCAGCGCGCGTTCGATGATGTTTTCCAACTCGCGCACGTTACCCGGGAAGCTGTAATTTTTCAGCGCTCGCAGGGCGTCATCGGAGAAACGCACGTCCGTATCGCCACGCAAACGCTCCAGAATCCGCTGCGCGATATCGGGAATATCTTCACGAGACTCACGCAAGGCCGGCATCTGGATCGGGATAACGCTCAGGCGGTAATACAGGTCCTGACGGAACCCCCCCTGACGCACGCGCTCGGCCAGATCATGGTGGGTCGCACTGATGATGCGCACATCCACGGGTTCCTCGCCGGTCGCGCCGATTTTGCGCACCCGTTTTTCCTGGATTGCCCGCAGCAGTTTCACCTGCATGGCCAAGGGCAGGTCCGCCACCTCGTCCAGGAACAGGGTGCCGCCGTTTGCCGCCTGGAAGAATCCGTCCCTGTCCTTGTCCGCTCCGGTAAACGCGCCTTTTTTATAGCCAAAGAACTCGTTTTCCATCAGGTTCCCCGGGATGGCCCCGCAATTCACCGCGATAAATGGCTGATCATGCCGCGCGCCGCTCTGCACGATCAGGCGGGCCGCCAGCTCCTTGCCGCTGCCGGATTCCCCACTGACATGCACCGGCGCCTCGCTACGCGCCACGCGCTTGATCAGCTCCCGCACTTTCTGCATGGCCGGCGAATTGCCCAGCAACATCTTGTCGCCCGAGGGCCCTGCCTGAGGCAGCTTCAGGGCAGACTTCACCAGGGCACGCAGCTGGTCCAGCGAAACCGGCTTGCTAAGATAGTCGAATGCGCCAGCCTTGAGGGCCGTAACCGCGTTTTCGGTATTCCCATGCGCCGTAATCACCGCGACCGGGATGTCCAGATTGTGCTGCGCGATGTACTGCACCACCTGCAAACCATCCCCGTCCGGCATCCGCATATCCGTCAAACACAGATCGAATTTGCGCGACGACAACTTCTTCAGCGCCTCACGCACATTATTAGTCTTTTCGACCTCCAGACCCATCTTACGCAGCGCCAGCTCCAGCAACTCCAGAATGTCAGGCTCATCGTCCACCAGCAGGACACTGTTCATACTCATTCGATTACTCCCCGCCATGCTTACATCCCCCCGGCATCGCCGCGTTCACAGAAGGTTATTCTGAAACAGGCGCCCGGAAGACCGCCGCCTTCCTCGCGGTATTCGAGGCGAGCGCCGTTCGCCTCGCACAACTCCCGTGCGATATACAGACCCAAGCCAGTTCCGTCGGCCGCCGTGGTAAAAAATGGCTCAAACAGCTTCCCCAGTTGCTCCCCAGTTAAGCCCGGACCGTCATCCTGCACATCCAGAACCGTCCTCCCCTCATCCTCCCCCGCCGTCAGCCGCAGGCTCCCGGCAACACGGTGCCCGTAGCGCAGCGCATTACGGCACAGGTTCCACAACACCTGACGCAGGTGACCGCGATCGAACATGACTTCCTGATCGATCGCGCCCGCCAGCGATACGATATCCGGCCCGATCTTCTCGGCCAGACAGAATTCCTCCACAAAGGCGTGCAACATCCTGCTCAGATCGAAGCGCTCGGTCTGCGCGCGGTCGCGCCGGTTGAGTTGCATGACATCCTGCACGATCTGGTTGATGCGTTGGGTGTTATCCATCACGATCTGCAGCAAGCGCTGCTGCTTGGCATCGCCCATCTCCTCGCGCAACAATTCTGTCGCATAGCTGATAGCCGACAACGGATTGCGTACCTCATGCGCGATATTCGCGGTCAGGCGCCCCAGCGCCGCCAGCTTGATTTGCCGGGCCTCGGCACGCATACGCTGCATATCCTCGAGAAAGATCACGACCCCGCTGGCCGGGTCATGATCGATCGCCACAAAACGCAGCCGCGCCTGGATCCCGCCATCCAGCTCCAGCACATCGCGTCGTGCGTTTCCAGTTTCCACCCAGCGCATATACTGCTGGTGCAGCACCGGAAATATCTCTAGCATGGCACCGCCCACGCCGGCACTGTTGCGCAGCAGGCGTTCGGCGCGCTGATTCAGCTGCAAAATCATGCCCGTCCCGTCCACCACCAGGATGCCATCCTGCATATCGCGCATCACCAGACGGTTCGCCTCCGCAAGATTGACCAGTTCGCGGCTGCGCCGTTGTGCCAGAATCTGGCTGTCCACTGCATATCTGGCAAGCGTATGCGCCAGCCAGGCCACCGCAAAGTATGACATGCACAACAATCCGACCTGGACATACTGTGTCGTGTCGGCGTCGACATACAGCACGGCATAGGAATGTTCCAGCAACGCCGCAATGCTGGCCAGCGATGCGAAGAACAGGGTGATCTTGCCGCGACTGATCATGCCGGCAGCGGCCAGCGAAACCAGTAGCAGCAGGCTCACATTGCTCTGGATTCCGCCACTGGCATTGGAAAGCACGGACAGGCAAATGATATCGCCGACCACCATCATCGCCAATTGCCAATTCAGACGCAGCTGGCGCAGGCGCAGCGTGACGAATGATGCCGCGACTATCGCCGCATAAACCAGGCTGGTGACAAAAAATAATCTCAGAGCACCCGCCCTCAGTGACATCTCGGCACCGAACGCCCCCGCAAGAAATACGAACAGGCTGGCCAGCACCATCCGGTAAAGATTGAAATAATGCAGCGACCGCCACAAATCCTCGCTGGGCGGTTCCATCGCCGCATCATGCATGACATTACTCAAGAACATCCCTCCGCCACGACCGCCTACAGATATGACACATCAGTTATCGGCATCGCGATGCTCGATGCAGCAATAGAAACGCCCGCCAGACTCGACGCTTTCGCTGCGAGGCAGATGCACGCCACACCGTTCACAGCGCACCATATCCTCAGCAACCGGCGTATCCGGTGTAGACGGGGGTTTGCTTCGAAACGCACGTATCAGCAGATAGACAATTGCGATGATCGCTGCCAGCAATAACAATCGACCCATTTTGACCACTCCACAAGTAATTGACCCGCCCTATCGTCACCCTATGAACCCGGGCTGTCCCAGCTGGTTCAACTTCCGGCGAGATCATCCGCCGCAAACACTGCACGCCGCATCCCGGCTCAGGCTGCTGCGCATCACACTCATCTCAAGCGCATCTATCGTCAGCAGCTTGCCGCTCAGACCCCGCTCGATCCCCGTCTGCAGCTTGAGCGCTTCCGCCGCCTGCATGGCCCCGACGATACCAGTCAGCGGTGCGAACACTCCACTGGTTGCGCAACGCAGCTCGGCAGCCAGGCTGTCTTCGGGAAACAGGCAGTTGTAGCATGCCGCGCCGTCGCGACGCAGGTCGAACACCGCCACCTGCCCGTCGAACCGGATCGCCGCGCCCGACACCAGCGGCTTGCGTGCCGCCAGACAGGCGCGGTTCACCGCATAGCGTGTCGCGAAGTTGTCGCTGCAATCAAGTACGACATCGACCTGCACTGCCAATTCCTTCAGTTTCTCCCCGTCGAGCCGCACCGCGAGCGCAACACATTCGACTTCGGGATTGATTTCCCTTAGCGCAGCCTGTGCGGAAATCACCTTGCTCTGCCCGATCGTTGCGGTACGGTGGATGATCTGGCGCTGCAGATTGCCCAGTTCCACCGTGTCATGGTCGCACAGGGTCAGGTGCCCCACCCCGCTGGACGCCAGATACAGGGCTGCAGGCGAGCCCAAGCCCCCCACCCCGACGATCAGCACCCGCGATTCGAGCAGTCGCTGCTGCCCCTCGATGCCGATCTCATGGAGCAGGATATGGCGCCCGTAGCGCAGCAGTTGTTGGTCGTTCATGCCGTGACAGTCCGGTTTCTACAATCTGGCAAGGATAGCCCAATCCACCCCAAATAAAAACGGACAAATAAAAAACGGGCATCCGAGGATGCCCGTTGGGTGTTGCTTGCGTTGCAGCGGCCTGGCGACCGCAGCCGCAATTAGAACGAGTGACGGACACCAATCGCGAGTGCGGTCATGTCATCATCAGGCAATTGGTTTAA
>DASWTZ010000070.1:0-3075 GCA_036401875.1 Gallionella sp. | reverse complement strand
CTGGACCGCCTCCAGCAGGCCGGGCACGCCGGGGCGGTTGAATGCGGGATTGGCTGCGGTGCGGACACGCTCGTTGACCAGCGCATCGTTGTCCTTGAGGAACTGCACCTCCTGAGCGTCCTTGAGCGGGATGAAAATCATCGGGTCGCCGCTGGATGACACCATGCGACGCGTCAGGCCGACTACGGTGTATTCATGGCGGCGGATGCTGACCCGGTCGCCCAGCGCGAGGCCGGTCTTGATGTCGGCCACCGCCTCATAGTGCGGCTGGGTGATCGGGCGTCCCGCGACAAGGTAGGCAGGCTCGCCGGGCTTGCCGGTCTCGTAGCCGACCAGCATCACCCGGATCTCCTTGCCGTTGTGGCGGATCTGCATGGTCAGGTAGGTGACATTGCCCGCCTCGCGTATACCCGGCATGCCCAGTAGGTCGCTGGCCACGTCATCGCGCACGCTGGAGGGTTCCGCATAGGGTCCCAGGGTGTCCTGCTGTACCACCCACAGGTCGGCGCCGGCGTTCTCGATCAGCACCCGCGCATCGTCCACCATGCCGCGAAACACCCCCGCCATGGTCAGCGTCACGCCGATCAGCAGCCCCAGCCCGATGCCGGTGAACACGAACTTTCCCCAGCCGTGCAGGATGTCGCGGCTCGCCAGGTTGATCACGGGCTAGCTCCGCACCAGTGCGTCCACGACCCTGACGCCCAGTCCTGCGCGCAGCGGCTGCTGGCTGTAGACGATGACGGCATCGCCGTCCCCCAGGCCGTCGAGGACCTGGGTGCGCCCCTCCATCGTGGTGATGCCGATCCGGACCGGCCTGAACTGCACCTCGCCGTCCTGCAGGACCCATACGCCGTTCTGCCCGTCCACGCGTTTCAATGCGGAGCTCGGGATGCTGCGCGCGTTCGGCACATCGGGCAGCTTGAAGGTGACCTCCGCGTACTCGCCGATGCTGGCCGACGGGGCATTGATGGACACGTTGACGATGCGTTCCTCGGTCACCGCATCGCTCACCATGTCGATGCGCGCGACCTTGCCGGGTATTGTCTCGTTGGGGCGCGAGCGCAGCACGACGGCGGCTGGCTGGCCGACGCGCACCAGTCCAGCCTGATGCTGGGCGATGCGTGCCGCGATCCACAGGCTGCGCGGGTCGATTACCTGAAGCACGGTCTGTCCGCCGACCACGGTGCTGCCCGGCTCGACCAGCCTCGCGACCACTACTCCGTTGACCGGGCTGACTAGGCAGACCTGCGCGCGCGCCTTGCCGATGCCGCGCATGTCGGTCTGGGCCCTGACATACTCCTCGCGGGCGTTGTCGAGATTGGCCTGGGCCACCGCCAGCGCGGTTTCGGCGGCATTTTTCTCGTGGAGCTTGGCGTCCAGCATCTCCTGGCTGACGAAGCCGCGTCCATGCAGATCCTCATAGCGCAGCACCGTTGCGGAAATCAGCTTGAGGCGGCTCTGCGCCTCGCTTTCCTGTGCCTCTGCGACCTGGATGGCGTTGGCGGTTTTGGCGACCACCCGCCTGCTGCCCGCCAGCTTCTCGTCCAGATCGACCGGGTCCATCTCGGCTAGTGTCTGCCCGGCGGTGACGGTGTCGCTCTGGTCGACCAGTATGTTCTTCACCCGGCTGGTCATCGTGGGTGCCAGGTTGTAACTGTGTCTGGCCTGCAGGGTCCCGACGCCGAACACGCTGTTGGCAAGATTGCCGGCCTGCACCGTTTCCACCGTGACCTTGACCGGGGCCAGCGGGCCTTGCGTCACGACCACTCCGAAGAAGACCAGTGGCAAGCCAATGCCCAATCCCAACATTTTGTGTTTTCGGTTCAGCATGGAGGTCACCAAGTTAGTAATTGATTGCTATCTTAGCGGATGCTGGCGGGGGAATCAAAATATATTTAATGTTTTAAATAACAATGTCATAAGCTGTTCTGTGTGAAGGACGGCGTCTGGATAGGAGGCACTTTGAACTGTTGGTGAAGCAATCCGACGGCGTTAATACTTCACGGTGCCGGATAAATCGATCGATTTGAAAATGCCGGGTGCGGTATCGCATCCGGCTTCTTTCATCGTCCAGCCCATATCCCGGTATTGCATCTGACAAGTACAGCTTCCGTACTTGACCAGCAGTAGAACATACAGCCTCGACTGAAGCGGAAAAGCTTGACGGTTATACGTGCCCGACCATCGAAAATACATTTTCAAGCGAAGTGTCCTCCCGGCGTTATGTGCGTAACGTAAATCTTGGGTCGGTATCCGCAGATTCAGTCTCGCTACGGGCCCGCAACAGCGGCCGTCACCACACCGCACTTCACATAATTTATTGCAAGGAGAAATAAAATGAAAATGAAAACTAAATTGAAATTTAGTGCAGCATTGATTTCAGTTGCGCTACTGGGTGGAGCGATAATGCCAGGCGCAGCGTATTCGGGAAATTTGCTCAAGGCTAACGGCGTTAGCACGCTTCAGGACGCCGAAGATTATTACCGCACCATCGACCCGAACAACGAGAGGCTGACCCAGGCCGACTGGAGAGAAGTCAATGGCTTTAACGATCCCGTGAATGAAGTTGTTGTGGTGGAGGGACACAAAAACATCTCTGATCTCGGCTTCTGGCGAAGGATTGAGATGGTCATCGACAAGCGTTGGGGAAAAAGAAGGAACGTTGCGTTTACCACCTACAACTTCGAGGTGGGGCCAAATGATCCAAATCCCAATGGATTAACAAAGTGCTGCGCGCCGGATAACGCAAAGTCCATCGTGAATATGGAATACTCCCCCGGCCCGAATGGCGACCGTATCACCAAGTTCTACATCTACAACGCCAATGGTGGTCGCGAGAACAGCACCATCTTCGACCCTGATCTGGCCAATGCAGAAGAACTGTTCTTGCCAAACGGTTGTGCCTCCTGCCATGGCGGAGGGGATAATTTCAGAGAGCATAGCGGCAAGACTGACGGCGGATTCCTTGCGTTCGACTTCAACGTATTCGACTACACTGGCAGCAACACAGACCGGGCATCCAATGAAGCCAATGTGAAGAAGCTCAATCAGGGGGTGCTGATGACAGATCCGCCC
>DASWTZ010000069.1:0-2670 GCA_036401875.1 Gallionella sp. | reverse complement strand
AGAGCGGGCACAGCGTGAATGTCAGCCTGGGCTCCAGCGGAAAGATCTATGCGCAGATCGTCGGCGGCGCGCCATTCGACGTGTTCCTGGCGGCTGACGAGGAGATTCCCAAGCTTCTGACACAGCAGGGGCTGGCGGTCGGCGGTTCACGTTTCGTCTATGCGCAGGGCAGGCTGGCGTTGTGGAGCCTGCAGCCCGGCTTCGTGGATGACAAGGGCAAGGTGTTGCGCAACGGCATCTACAACAAGCTGGCTATCGCCGACCCCAAGCTCGCACCCTACGGCATGGCGGCCAAGGAGACACTGGAGAAGCTGGCGATGTGGAACGGCCTGCAGCGCAAGCTGGTGAAGGGCGAGAACATCACGCAGACCTACCAGTTCGCCGCAACGGAGAATGCCGAGCTGGCCTTCGTCGCGCTGTCGCAGATCATGCGCGACGGCAAGGTGAGCGGAGGGTCCTGGTGGATCGTACCCTCGGATTTGCATCGGCCCATCCGGCAGAGCGCGGTGCTGTTGTCCGGTGCCAAGGATGCTGCAGCCGCGCAGGCTTTTCTGGACTTCCTCAAGGGGAAAAAAGCGGCTGCGGTGATGCGCAGCTACGGTTACGAGCTTCCCTGAGGACGCATGTCCCCTCTATATCCCTCCGACCTGCAGGCCGTCTGGCTGACGCTCAAGCTGGCGAGCGTCACCACGGTGCTGTTGCTGATCATCGCGACGCCGCTGGCCTGGTGGCTGGCGCACAGCCGCAGGTGGTACAAGGGCATCGTGTCGGCGCTGGTGGCGCTGCCGCTGGTGTTGCCGCCCACAGTGCTGGGCTTTTATCTGCTGGTGCTGATGGGTCCGCAGGGGCCGATAGGCGAGATCACCAAGGCGCTGCATCTGGGCACGTTGCCGTTCACCTTCGCCGGGCTGGTGATCGGCTCGGTGCTGTTCTCGCTGCCCTTCGCGGTTCAGCCTATCCAAAACTCGTTCGAGTCCATCGGCAGACGACCGCTGGAGGTAGCAGCGACGTTGCGCGCGAGCGCGTGGGATCGTTTTGTCAGCGTGGCGTTGCCGCTGGCGCGTCCCGGTTTCCTGACGGCGATCATCCTCGCCTTCGCGCACACTGTCGGCGAATTCGGCGTGGTGCTGATGCTCGGCGGCAACATCCCCGGCGAGACGCAGGTGCTCTCGGTCGCGATCTACGGCCACGTCGAGGCGATGGAATACGGCGCGGCGCATATGCTCGCGGGAGGCATGGTGCTGTTCTCGTTCATCGTGCTGCTGGGTTTGTATCTGACGGGCGGCAGATTCTCGAAGGTCGTGAAATGAACTGGATACGCGCGCATTTCAGGATGCAGCGTGACGGCTTCGCGCTGGATGCCGCGTTCAGCGCGCCACCGGTCGGCGTCACAGCGCTGTTCGGACCTTCCGGTTCCGGTAAGACCACGCTGCTGCGCTGCATCGCGGGTCTTGAGCGCACCCAGGGATCGCTGCATGTGAACGGCGAGTTGTGGCAGGACGATACGACCTTCATGCCGGTGCACCGGCGACCGATGGGCTATGTGTTCCAGGAGGCCAGCCTGTTCCCGCACCTGTCGGTGCGCGCCAATCTGGAATACGGTTTGAAGCGCATCGCGCCGGCCGAACGCAAGGTGCAGCTCGATCAGGTGGTGGAATGGCTGGGGTTGCCGCACCTGATCGGACGCAATGACCCCGCGCAACTCTCCGGCGGCGAACGCCAGCGCGTCGCCATCGGCCGCGCACTGCTGACCAGCCCGCGCATCCTGCTGATGGATGAGCCGCTGTCGGCGCTCGACACGAAGAGCAAGCAGGAGATACTGCCCTATCTGGAATGCCTGCATCGCGAACTGGCGATCCCGGTGCTGTATGTCAGTCACGCGCTGGACGAGGTGGCGCGGCTGGCCGACCATCTGGTGCTGCTGGAGAAGGGACGCGTGATCGCCAGCGGCGCGTTGCAGGAGATCCTGGCACGGATCGACCTGCCCACCGCGCATTTCGACGATGCCGGTGCGGTGATCGAGGCGGCGGTGGGACAGCAGGACGAGACCTATCACCTGACGCGGCTGGACTTTGCTGGCGGCCATCTATGGGTGGGCAGGGTGGATCAGCCGTTCGGCACACGTGTGCGCGTCCAGGTGTTAGCGCGTGACGTGAGCATCGCCACGCAGGCGCCGCAGGGTTCCAGCGTCAACAACATCCTGAATGCGCGCATCGAGGAGATACGCGACGACGGGCCGGACCGGGTTATTGTGCGCATGCAGGTGGGTGAGACGCACACCCTGCTGTCGCGCATCACGCGCCGTTCTCGCGACCATCTTGCGCTGGCCGGTGGCATGACGGTATTTGCCCAGGTCAAGAGCGTGGCATTGATGTAGCGCACGCTCCGTGCTGCCGCCGAAACGGGTAGAATAGTGCCCCTTCAGGCTGGGCTTCATGCTGCTCGGCTGTCACTAGAAACGATGCAATGAAACCAAAAAACAACATACCCAAAGTCGGCTTCGTCTCGCTGGGCTGCCCCAAGGCAACCGCGGACTCCGAATTGATACTCACGCGCCTGCGCGCCGAGGGCTACGAGATTTCCGGCAGCTATGACGATGCCGAGCTGGTGGTAGTCAACACCTGCGGCTTCATCGACAGCGCGATCGAGGAGTCGCTCGATGCGATCGGC
>DASWTZ010000068.1:0-10331 GCA_036401875.1 Gallionella sp. | reverse complement strand
CGCTGCTGGCCTGCGCGGTCGGGTTCGCCGGCGCAGCCCATGACGGCATTGCCTTCGCAGTCGCAGAGGCGTTGGTCACGCTGCTTTTTGCGCTGCTGGCGCATGCAGGGGCCAATGTGCTCAACGACTACTACGACGCGCTAAACGGCACCGACGCGCAGACTACCGGGCGTATCTATCCATTCACCGGAGGCAGCCGCTTCATCCAGAACGGCGTGATGACGCCGGCCGAGACGCGCAACTTCGGCTTTGCGCTGCTGGCCTGCGTGGCCGCCGCCGGGCTGTGGCTGACGGCGCGCTCCGCGCCGCAGCTGCTCTACATCGGCCTGGCGGGCATGTTCATCGGCTGGGCCTATTCGGCGCCGCCGTTCCGGCTCAACAGCCGGGGCTGGGGCGAACTGTGCATCGCGGCGGGCTTCCTGCTGATCGTCGTGGGCACCGATTTCGTGCAGCGCAAGGACTTTGCCGCCGTCCCCTTTGTCGCGGGACTGTCCTACGCGTTGCTGGCGGTGAACCTGCTGTACATCAACCAGTTCCCTGACCGTACGGCCGATACCGCCGCGGGGAAGCTGCACTGGGTGGCGCGGCTGCCGGTGCAACAGGCACGCTGGGGCTACGCGCTGATCGCCGTTGCGGCCTACCTGTGGGTGGTCGCGGCTGTGGCGCTGGGCTTGCTGCCGTCAGGCGCGCTGCTGGCATTGCTGGCGCTGCCGTTGAGCTTGCAGGCGGCACGGCAACTGTTGCGTCACGCAGGCGCACCGCAGCAGCTAAGTGGTGCGATCAGGCTGACTATCGTTGCGATGCTGGCGCACGGCGCGTTGCTGTCAATCGGATTAATTTTGGGATAAGTAAATGATCGGTCGATTAACCGGAATACTGCTGGAAAAGAACCCGCCGCAAATCCTGCTGGATGTGCAGGGCGTGGCTTACGAACTCGACGTGCCGATGAGCACGTTCTACAACCTGCCGGTGTTGCACGAGAAGGTCGTGCTGCACACGCAGTTGGTCGTGCGCGAGGACGCCCACCTGCTGTACGGGTTCATCACCCACGAGGAGCGCGCCGCGTTCCGCCAGTTGCTCAAGATCAGCGGTGTCGGGCCGAAATTGGCCTTGTCGGTGCTGTCCGGCCTGAGCCTGGCCGATCTGGCCGCCGCGGTGGCGAATAAGGAAGCGGGGCGGCTGACCAAAATACCCGGTGTCGGCAAGAAGACTGCCGAGCGGCTGCTGCTGGAATTGCAGGGCAAGTTCGCCGCGACGGGCGGGGGCTCGCCACAGGGCGCGGCAGCAGCATCGGGCAGCAGCGACATCGTCAATGCGCTGCAGGCGCTGGGCTACAGCGAGAAGGAAGCGGACTGGGCGGCGAAGCAGCTGCCCAGGGATGTCGATGTGTCCAACGGCATCCGTCAGGCGCTCAAGCTGTTGTCGAAGTCGTAACAGCAATCAGCCGGGCTGCGGGCGCAGTACAATCCCGTCTATGGATATCCAGCCCTTTGCAGCACTCACCCCCGGCGCCGTGCTCGACGCGCTGGACAGCATCGGCCTGCGCGGAGACGGCCGCCTGCTGGCGCTCAACAGCTACGAGAACCGCGTCTACCAGGCGGGCATGGAGGACGGACCGCCGCTGGTCGCAAAGTTCTACCGCCCCTCGCGCTGGAGTGACGCGCAGATAATGGAGGAGCACGGCTTCGTCGCGACGCTGGCGGAGAGCGAGATTCCTGTGGTGCCCGCGCTAAAAATCAATGGCCGCACGCTGCACCTATTCAACGGATTCCACTTTTCGGTGTTTCCCCGGCACGGCGGGCGGGCGCCGGAGCTGGACAACCGCGACACGCTGGAATGGCTGGGGCGGTTCATCGGCCGCATCCATGCGGTGGGCGCGCTGGAGTCCTACCGGCACCGTCCGGTGCTGGATATCGAGAGCTTTGGCGTAGAGGCGAGCACTTACCTGTTGCGCCACGATTTCATCCCGGCGGAACTGGCCGAGGTATACCGCGGCGTGGTGGCGCAGGCGCTGGACGGCGTGCGGCGCTGCTACGACCGCGCCGGTGTGCTGAGGTACCTGCGGCTGCACGGCGACTGCCATGCCGGCAACGTGTTGTGGACCGATGCGGGGCCGCATTTCGTGGATTTCGACGACAGCCGTATGGGGCCGGCGGTGCAGGATCTGTGGATGCTGCTGTCTGGCGGGCGCGCCGAGATGACGCAGCAATTCGGCGACCTGCTGGCGGGTTATGAAGATTTCTGCGATTTCGATCCGCGCGAACTGCAGCTGGTCGAGGCGCTGCGCACGTTGCGCCTGATCCACTACGCAGCGTGGATCGCGCGGCGCTGGGACGACCCGGCGTTCACCACCGCCTTCCCGTGGTTCAACACCCAGCGCTACTGGCAGGACCGCATCCTGGAATTGCGGGAACAGACCGCGCTGATGGACGAGCCACCGCTGATGGCGGCATAGTCCTGCATGCGGCGGACGGGCGGCAAAGAAAAGCCGGCGGAGTGTTTGCGCACTAAACGCATTCGGCTAGAATGCCCCGATGCCGGAAGCCCGAATAATCCGGCGCTTGAATATACCTACATGATCCACAGCGACAACCTGACCGCCGAACCGCGCGCCGATTCCAGCCGGCTGATCTCCGCAGCTTCCGCTTCCACCCACGAGGAGGCGCTGGAGCGTGCGCTGCGCCCCCGGCAGCTCGACGAATATGTCGGGCAGGAGAAGATACGCGGGCAGCTGGAGATATTCATCCAGGCTGCGAAGCAGCGCCGCGAGCCGCTCGACCACGTGCTGCTGTTCGGCCCGCCGGGGCTGGGCAAGACCACGCTGGCGCAGATTATCGCGCGCGAGATGGGGGTGAACCTGCGCCATACCTCCGGCCCGGTGCTGGAGCGCGCCGGCGACTTGGCTGCGCTGCTGACCAACCTGGAGCCGCACGACGTACTGTTCATCGACGAGATCCACCGCCTGTCGCCGGTCGTCGAGGAGATACTCTACCCCGCGCTGGAGGACTACCAGATCGACATCATGATCGGCGAGGGGCCGGCGGCGCGTTCGGTGAAGCTGGACCTGCCGCCGTTCACGCTAGTCGGGGCGACCACGCGTGCCGGCATGCTGACCAACCCGCTGCGCGACCGCTTCGGCATCGTCGCCAGGCTGGAGTTCTATACCCCGGAAGAACTGCAGCGCATCGTGATGCGCTCGGCGAAGCTGCTGGAGATGAGCCTGTCCGGCGAAGGCGCGCTGGAGATCGCCCGCCGTTCGCGCGGCACGCCGCGCATCGCCAACCGTCTGTTGCGCCGCGTGCGCGATTTTGCCGACGTGAAGGCAAAGGGCGATGCGACGCGCGAGGTGGCCGATGCCGCTCTGACGATGCTGGATGTGGACTCGCAGGGGCTGGACGTGATGGACCGCAAGCTGCTGCTGACCGTGATCGAGAAATTCCTCGGCGGGCCGGTCGGCGTGGACAACCTCGCCGCCGCGATCGGCGAGGAGCGCGACACCATCGAGGACGTGCTGGAACCCTACTTGATCCAGCAGGGTTACCTGCAGCGCACGCTGCGTGGCCGCGTGGCCACGGCGAATGCCTACCGGCATTTTGGCCTGATGCAGCCTCAACAGGGTGCGGCGGGTCCGGCAGGCCGCGCAAACAGCAGGGAGCTGTGGGATGAGTAAGCGCGACCATATGTTCAGCTGGCCGGTGCGGGTGTATTTCCAGGACACCGATGCGGGCGGTGTTGTCTATCACGCCAGCTATGTGAACTTCATGGAACGTGCGCGCACCGAGTGGCTGCGCACGCACGGTTACAGCAATGCCGCCCTGATGAAGACGTTCGACGTGATGTTCGTGGTGCGCTCGATCAAGCTCGATTACCTCAAACCAGCACTGCTCGACGATATGCTGGATGCGACCACGCAGATCAAGGAGATGGGGCGCAGCCGCCTGACGCTGTCGCAGACGGTGCTGCGCGATGGCGAGTTGCTGTCTACCGGAGAGGTGCATCTGGTCTGCGTCGTGGCGAGCAGTTTTAAGCCGGTGGCGATCCCGGAAGTACTGCGGGCAAAATTGGAAAAGTGAATCTGAAAGGAATGCGATGGCAGTGACCCAGGATTTGTCGTTCATACACCTCATCGGCAATGCCAGCCTGCTGGTGCAGCTGGTCATGGGCCTGCTGCTGCTGGTGTCGCTGATGTCATGGTGGTTCATCTTTCTCAAGATGTTCTCGATCCGCAACGAAACGCGGCTGACCGAGGAATTCGAGGAGGCATTCTGGATCAATCCAGACCTGAACAAGCTCTATAACCAGGTGAACAGCGTGACGCGCGACGAGCAGGGCGCGCTGGAGCGGATTTTCTCCGCCGGCTTCGTCGAGTTCGTCAAGCTGAAGAAGCAGCACGGCGTGGAGAGCAGCGCGGTGATGGAAGGCACCCGCCGCGCGATGCGTGCGACCTACCAGCGCGAGATGGACCGCATCGAGTCGCATCTGGCATTTCTCGCGTCCGTCGGCTCGGTCAGCCCCTATGTGGGCCTGTTCGGCACGGTGTGGGGCATCATGAACGCGTTCCGCGGGCTGGCGAACGTCGGTCAGGCGACGCTGGCGCATGTCGCGCCCGGCATCGCCGAGGCGCTGGTGGCGACCGCGATGGGCCTGTTCGCGGCGATCCCGGCGGTGCTCGCCTACAACCGCTATGCCCACGACATCGACCGGCTGGCCTCGCGATTCGAGAGCTTCACCGAGGAGTTCTCCAATGTGCTGCAGCGCCAGCCGTGAGGATTAGCCGATCATGAGACGCGGCCGCCGGGGCAACAACCGCCTGATGAACGAGATCAACGTCGTGCCCTACATCGACGTGATGCTGGTGCTGCTGGTAATCTTCATGGTGACCGCGCCGCTGATGAATCCCGGCCAGATCGATCTGCCCAGCGTCGCCAAGTCGCTGGCGCCGCCGGTCGCCCCGCTGGAAGTGATGATACGGAAGGATGCGACGCTGGCGATGCGCGATCATGCCAAGGGGGGCAAGGAGAGCCGGGTTTCGCGCGAGGAACTGGTTGCGATCCTGAAGGCGAGGAAGGGTGCGGCCGAGGAGCAGGCGGTGGTGATTTCCGCCGACAGGAACGTGCGCTATGAGGAGGTCATCGGCGTGATGGATATGCTGCAGCAGCAACAGATCAGGAAGGTCGGTCTGCTGACGCAAGCGAAGGCGGAATGAGCGCTACGGTCTATCACGAGCCGAACCGTATTCCGGCTGGGGTGTTGACGCTGCTGGTGCATGGCGCATTTTTCGCGCTGCTGTTTCTGGGATTTACCTGGCAGACCCAGCCGCCGGCGGCGATGCAGGTCGAACTGTGGGAGAGCCTGCCGGCACCTGTGACAGAACCTACCGTGCAGCCTCCGGCGCCCAAAGTCGAGGAACCCGCGCAGTCCGCGCCTGCCCCGAAAGCCGAAAAGGTCAAGGCGCCGGACATCGCGCTGCCCGACAGGAAAAAGGAAAAGCTCCGGACGGCGGAAAAAAAGCCTGAAAAAAAACGGCCGGCCGCCAAGCCTGCTGAAACCAGACCTGCCGATGCACCCAGGAAACCGGAAGCGGCTGCCGCCGCCCAACCGGGCGCAAGCGAGCAGGCTGCCGCATCCGACAGGGTGGTCGGTGAGTACCAGGACAAGATCAGGGCCAAGATCAGGCGCAATATCGTGATGCCGCCCAATGTGCCCAGCGATGCGGTCGCGATTTTCCGCGTCACCCTGTTGCCCGGCGGCTCGGTGCTGCCGCCCAGGCTGGTCAAGTCCAGCGGCAATGCGCTCTACGATGCGGCGGTCGAGCGCGCGATATTGAAGTCGGACCCGTTGCCGTTGCCGCCGGATGCCGCACTGTTTAACCGATTTAGGGAGTTGGAGCTGAAATTCCGGCCAGGGGATTGATTGGAGTGCCTATGTTGTTTCGTATTTGCCAGGGGTTGTTCGGGATCACTTTTCTGCTGCAGTCGTCCGTTGCGGGCGCCGCGCTGACCATCGAAGTCATCGGTGCGGGCGCGAACCAGATACCGGTCGCGATCGTGCCGCTCGGCGGGGATGCCAGGCTGTCGCGCGCCATCCACGATGTTGTGGCGGGTGATTTGCAGCGCAGCGGGATGTTTCGTCTTGTCGATCCGGCGGGGAAATCGCCGCACGATCCGGCGGAGATCGGTTATGAGGACTGGCAGGTGCGCGGCGCGGATGCGCTGGCGATCGGCAAGGTGGGCTACGACCAGAAAGGTCAGGTCGAGGTGCGCTTCCATCTGCTGGATGTGCTCAAGCAGTCGGTACTGGCCGGCCAGGCGCTGTCGGCCAGCGAGGAGTCGCTGCGTGCGATCGGCCACCGTATCGCTGACGTGATCTATGAGAAGCTGACGGGCGACAAGGGGGTGTTCAGTACACGGATCGCCTATGTTAATCGGGTGGGCAGCCGCTACAGCCTAGTGGTGGCGGACAGCGACGGATACAACGACCAGATACTACTGGCGCAGAACGAACCGATCATGTCGCCGGAATGGTCTCCCGACGGCAGCCGCCTGGCCTATGTGAGCTTCGAGACCGGGCATGCGGTGGTGTATGTCCAATCGCTGTATGCCAGGGAGCGCATCGTGCTGGCGGATTTCCACGGCAGTAACAGTGCGCCGGCATGGTCGCCGGACGGCAAGCAATTGGCTATCGTCCTGTCACGCAATGGCAGTTCGCAGATATACCTGGTCAATGCGAATGGCAGCAACCTGCGCCGCATCAGTTTCAGCGGCGCGATCGACACCGAACCGAACTTTTCCCCGGACGGGCAAACCCTGCTGTTCACGTCCGACCGTGGCGGCAGTCCGCAGATTTACCGCATGCCTGCCAAGGGCGGTGCGGCCGAGCGCCTGACCTTTGACGAGGGCATCAACTTTTCGCCGCGCCACAGTCCGGACGGACAAAGTTTCGTATTCACACATCGTGTCAACGGCAAGTTCTACATCTCCACACAGGATTTCATGACCGGCCAGATGGAGATGCTGACCAACGGGGGCTGGGAGAAGAAGCCCAGTTTTGCGCCGAACGGGAAGCTCATCCTGTTTGCCAGCGAGGCGCGCGGTCGTGGTATATTGGCAACCGTCTCCAGCGATGGACGGGTGCAGCGGCATATGTACACGCAACGCGGCGATGCACGCGAACCCGTGTGGGGGAGATGAGTGGGGGCGGTTGCAACTCAAGGGTCGAAAACGGTTGAGACGAGGGCGGGCACGGTGCCCGGCTTCCAGTGAGGCAGTTTTTGATCGCAGCAAACAGCAAAATCAACTAAAGGAGAACAAGATGAAGAAGCTCGTTATCAGCATTGTATTGATGAACCTGCTGGTTGCATGTGCCAGCCCCAAGCCGAAAGAAGAGGCCGCATCCACCGCCGAGGCAGCACCGCAAGTCGAGCAGCAAACTGCAGCAACCTCGGAGGTTGCAGTCGACCCACTGAATGACCGGAACAGCATTCTGGCCAAGCGCAGTGTCTACTACGCGCTGGACAAGGACGCAGTCACCGAAACCTACAAGCCCATGGTGCAGGCGCACGGAAAATACCTGGGTGAGCACTCCGACCGTTCCGTCCGCGTTGAAGGCAATGCCGACGAGCGTGGCAGCAATGAATACAACCTCGCGCTGGGCCAACGTCGTGCCGACGGCGTGAAGAAAATGCTGGTTCTGAGCGGTGCAAATGAGGATCAGGTGGAAACCGTCAGCTATGGCGAAGAGAAGCCCAGGGCGACCGGCCATGACGAGTCATCCTGGTCGCAGAATCGCCGTACCGACATCAAGTACTAAGCGGTAAAAATCATGTTGAGGCCATATACCCTGATTCTGTTGGGTTTGAGCCTTGCGACCCCGGCGTACGCAGGACTGTTTGCGGACGACGGGGCGCGCAAAAGGATCGAGCAGCTCGAGACACGTGCCGCCTCACTGGAAGCTGTCGTCAAGCAGCAAACCAAATTGATGCTGGATTTGCAGGGCGAGATCGACGCCCTGAACCAGGAGCTTCGTACACTGCGAGGCCAGAATGAAGAGCTGGTGCACGGTTTGCAGGATGCCGAAAAGCGCCAGAAGGATTTTTATGTGGATCTGGACACGCGTCTGAGGAGCCTGGAGACCGCCAAGGAAGCAGCCTCATCGTCGTCGTATCCGGTCACGGCTTCATCGGATCCCAACGATCCGGCCATGGAGAATCGCGATTATGAGAATGCCTACGCGACACTCAAACGCGGCGATCATGCGGATGCGGTCAAGGCATTCAAGGCATTTCTCCAGAACTATCCCGATTCCGTGCATACAGCCCATGCGACTTACTGGCTGGGTAATGCGCAATTCTCGCTGAAGGAATACAAGGGGGCATTGGGCACCTATCAGGGCTTGCTGAAAAAATTTCCGGATACCCCTAAAGCGGCGGATGCGTATCTGAATATCGCCGAATGCAAGCGTATCCTGAAATACAAGGACGAGCCGCAGAAGACGCTCAAACAGCTCATCGCAGATTTTCCCAAGAGCGATGCGGCAGCCAAGGCCAGGAAGCAGCTTGCTGCGTACAAGTAATCGCCATGCTGTTCAAAGACCGGGAAACGCAGTCATTGCAACTGCGCATCAGCGAAATATTCTATTCCCTGCAAGGTGAAACCAGCCGTGTCGGCCTGCCCACGGTGTTTGTCCGGCTGACCGGGTGTCCGTTGCGTTGTGATTATTGCGACACCACCTATGCTTTTACAGGCGGGCGGAACATGAGTGTGGCGGATATCCTCGGTCAGGTTGCAGAGTCGGCGCCGCGCTATGTGACAGTCACCGGCGGCGAGCCGCTGGCACAAAAGAACTGCCTGCCGCTGTTAAGCGCCTTGTGCGATGCTGGATACGACGTGTCGCTGGAGACCAGCGGGGCGCTCGATATCAGCGGAGTGGATACGCGGGTGGTGCGGGTCGTCGACATCAAGACCCCGGCGTCGGGCGAGATGGAAAGAAATCGCTGGGAAAACATGCCTTTGCTCAAGCCTCATGACGAGATCAAGTTCGTGCTGTGCGACGAGAACGATTATCTTTGGGCAAGACAAATCCTGGGTCAGTACAGATTGCCTGAAATATGTGAAGTGCTGTTTTCCCCCGCGCATGGCACACTGAATGCCACACAACTGGCCGAATGGATATTGCGAGACCGGTTGCCGGTCAGGATGCAGTTGCAGCTGCATAAATTGCTGTGGGCGAACGCACCGGGACATTGAGCGAGGCTGCTAATGAACACTAATGCCGTAGTGCTGCTCTCGGGCGGCCTGGACTCCGCCACGGTGCTGGCGATGGCCCGTCAGCAGGGATATGTCTGCTATGCGCTCAGTGTCGATTACGGGCAGCGTCATCATGCCGAACTGGCAGCGTCGCAGCGCGTGGCGAAATTGTTGGGGGCGCACGAGCATCGTGTCGTCACGATAGACCTCACCGGTTTCGGCGGGTCAGCTTTGACCGACAATCGTATCGCCGTGCCGCAGCAGCCTAGCGCAGGCATCCCGTCGACTTACGTTCCGGCCCGAAACACCATCATGCTTTCCCTAGCGCTGGCATGGGCCGAGGTGCTGCACGCGCAGGATATTTTTATCGGCGTTAATGCGGTGGACTATTCGGGATACCCGGACTGCCGCCCGGCCTACATTGATGCTTTCGAGAAGATGGCGAATCTCGCCACCAAGTCTGCGATTGAGGGCGCGCCCCTACGTCTTCACGCACCCTTGCTGCACCTCACCAAGGCGGAGATCATCCGGTTGGGCCATGGGCTGGGTCTGGATTATTCGCAGACGGTATCCTGCTATCAGGCTGACGAGGCTGGGCGTGCATGCGGGGTGTGCGATTCGTGCAGGTTGCGCCGTGCCGGCTTCGAAGCGGCGGGTGTGAGCGACCCGACGATCTATCGCATAAAAAAATCTTAAATTTATTGGACCAGAATCGGTATTTTGCGTTGACAGTGCCGGTCAATTCCGTATAATTCGCGCTCCTTTGCAAGGGGTCGTTAGCTCAGCCGGTAGAGCAGCGGACTTTTAATCCGTTGGTCGCGTGTTCGAATCACGCACGACCCACCAGTTTGCAAACAGATTTCCCCGTAATACGCGTTTACTACATGCCGCTTTAGCTCAGTTGGTAGAGCAACCGCCTTGTAAGCGGTAGGTCGTCAGTTCGACTCCGACAAGCGGCACCAGTACAGGATAAAGGGCTTGCAGCGATGCAGGCTTTTTTAATGCCCATGGTTCTGGAACCGGGTTCGGGATACATCGGACTTGCTGTAGTTGTCTGTTTTTGGAGTGGTAGTTCAGTTGGTTAGA
>DASWTZ010000067.1:0-15870 GCA_036401875.1 Gallionella sp. | reverse complement strand
TCAGAGTTATCCGCCCGCCGCCGGCGTTACGCAGACGCACGTTGTGCATTGCTATCGGAATTAGACTTGCGATGAGGAGCGTTTGCGCTGATTGCACGGATGGCGGATTCGCCAGTTACTGCTAGATGTCTTTGTGGTTGTCGCTGGCGATGGCCTTCACGCTCTTTGCCTTTTGCACGTTCGGTCTGGCTTTGGCTGCAGGCCTGCTTCTGCGGGTATCGGACAGCACGATGTTGAAGCGTTGGCCGACGCGCAGGAAGGTGCGGCCCTTGTTGGCCTCGATCAACTGTCGCTGGCTCACCTTGAAGCGCCGTGCGATCGTCGAGATCGTGTCCCCGCGGCGCACCGTGTAGCGGACGGCGCCGAGCATCTCGTGAACCGCGGAAGGGTGCATGTTGAACGCGGCGAATTCGGCGACAGGCTCGTCTTCGGTGATCGGAACCAGCAGGGTCTGGCCGTTGCTCTCCTGGGCGAACTTTGACAGGCCGTTCGCCGAACGCAGTTCGTCCACTGTCATGTCGAAGCGCGAGGCGATGTGGTGGAAGCTCTCGCCCTTCTGGCTCTGGTAAGCCTGCCAGGAAACCAGCCGCTGGTCGGCCCTGGCAAGGAGGTTGGTGCGGAAGGTCTCGACCTTGTCTATCGGCAGCAACACCACATTGCTGGTGTCATGCAGGATAACGGGGCGGTTGTGGCCGGGGTTGAGCGCGTGGAACTCTTCCATCGAGATGTCGGCCAGCTCTGCGGCGACCTTAACGTCGATATGCTGGGATGTGGCGACGGCCTCGAAGTAGGGCTCGTCCGGTATGTCGCTGAGCACCAGCCCGAAGCGCGCCGGATCGCTGACGATGTTCTTGACGGCCAGCAGCTTGGGCACATAATTGCGTGTCTCGCGCGGCATCTTCAGGCTGGCGTAATTGGTCGGTTTGCCGAGGCGACGGTTCTTTGCCTGGGCGCGTGCAACGGCATTCTCGCCCCAGTTGTAGGCGGCCAGCGCCAGTTCCCAGTCGCCGAACTGGTTGTACAGCTTCTGCAGGTAATCCAGCGCGCCGTTGGTCGCGCCGATGATGTCGCGCCGGCCGTCGTACCACCAGTTCTGTTCCATGCCGAAGTGCTTGCCAGTGGAGGGGATGAACTGCCAGATGCCGGATGCGCTCGCGATGGAATTGGCGCCGGGATTGAATGCGCTCTCGATCACCGGGAGCAGCGCGATCTCCGAGGGCATGCCGCGCCGCTCGACCTCGTCCACGATGTAGAACAGGTAGCGCCGCGCGCGCTCCGACATGCGCAGCACGTAGTCCGGGTTGCGGGCATACCATTTCTCGTGAACGGTGACCAGTTTTGAGTTGAGTTCGCGCATCGCGAAACCACGGCGTATGCGTTCCCACACGTCGGTTGCCGCTACCGGGGTTGCGGGGTCAGCCTCCGGGATGAGTTCTATCCTGATGTCACGGGCAGACGGCAACCATTCCGGCGCGATCTCCTCGCTCTGCGGTTTGCTGAGAGCAAGAACCTCTTCTTCTGCATGGGCACAAGACGGGGAGAAGGTGGCGCTGATGGCGAGGAATGCGGGGAAAAACAGTCTGATCGGTGACACGTAGACCCTTCAGGAGGCGAAAACTGTCGCGATGGTAGCCCAGGGAGGGGTTCCGGTCAACCAGCCGGCCCCAGTCCGGCCTGGCGGAGCCGACGGACGGCGCGGCACTAGCCCTTGCCGCCGCGCCGGATGGAGATTAGCAGCCAGATTCCGCCCAGCACGGCGCCGATGAATCCGATCAGGCCCCATGTGGACAGGCCGCCCAGTACCGAATCGCTGGCGACGGTCATCACGATCGAGGTGCCGATGATCAGCGCGGCGGTGACGATGCCGATCGTCAGCCTGCTGGTGGCGCGATCGAGACGGTCGCCGAATTGCTTGAGCGGCACCACGTCCACCTCGACGCGCAATTTGCCGCGCCGCGCGGCACGCAGCAGCTGGCTTGCGTCCTGCGGCAGGGCGGCCAGCATGTCCACCGCGCCGCTGACCGTGCGCCAGCTGCGCCTCGCCAGTGCAGCGGGCGACTGGTGGGCGAGCATCACGCGCTGCAGGAAGGGTGCGGCCTCCGCGGCGATATCGAAGTCCGGGTCGAGCTGGCGCCCCATGCCCTCGAGCGTGATGAAGGCCTTGATCATCAGGGACAGGTCGGTTGGCAGCACGAGCCGGTTCTCGCGCAGGATGGCCATCAGGTCGGACAGCATCTCGCCCAGCTTGAGCCGCTTCAGCGGAATGCCCTTGTACTGGTCGACGAAGGCGTCGATCTCGGCACGAAGGCGTACCGGATTGACCTCGACCTCGGTCTCGATGTCCTCATCGTCGCGCCAGCCGAGCAGGACTTTGACGACGGCTTCGGTGTCGCCGGTGACCATGCCCTGCAACAGCATCGCAATCTCGTAGCGGCGTGTTTCGGACAGGCGGCCGATCATGCCGAAGTCGATCAGCGCGAGCCGGTTGCCGGGCAGGTAGAAGACGTTGCCCGGATGCGGGTCGGCATGGAACAGCCCATCCTCGAGGATCATCTTCAGCACCGCACCGGAGCCGCGCCTGGAGAGCACCTTGCGATCCAGTCCGGCGGCATCGACTGCCGCCAGATCGCTGCCGGGAATGCCGGCGATGTAGTCCTGCACGTTGAGCCGCTCGCCGCTCCACTGCCAGTGCACGCCCGGCACGATGATGTTCGCATCCCCGGTGAAATTGGCCGCAATGCGTTCCGCATTGCGGCACTCGGCGGCAAAATCCATTTCGCGGCGCAGCGACAGCGTGAATTCGCGCACCACTTCCTGCGCGCGGTAGCGGCGCAGCTCGGGCGCTTCGTCCTCGATGATCTCGGCCAGCCGCGCGAGCAGGCGCAGGTCGGCTTCGACCACAGGGCGGATTCCGGGCCTGCGCACCTTGAGCACGACCTCGCGTCCATCGGCCAGCCAGGCGCGATGCACCTGCGCGAGCGAGGCCGCCGCCAGCGGTTGCGTCTCCACCGAGGCGAAGGCAGTCTCGGGCGCCTCGCCCAGGTCTTCGGTCAGTTGCGCGCGGATGTCCTCGAAAGGCGAGGCCGGTGCGGCATCCTGCAGCTTGCTGAATTCAGCGATCCATTCGGGCGGGAACAGGTCGACACGGGTGGCGAGTATCTGCCCGAGCTTGACGAAGGTGGGGCCGAGTTCCTCAAGCGCGCGGCGCACCCTTGCGGCGGGTTCCAGATGGGCGATCTCGTCGGGCGCATGCCAGTGCAGAACCCTGCCGGCACGCTCCAGCGCGTCGGCCATGCCGATGCGCCGCACCAAGTCGCCGAAGCCGTGCTTGATCAGCACGGAGGCGATATCCTGCGCGCGCGACAGGTCGCGCGCCGCGCCTATGGCTTGCCAGAACATGGACACGGATTATTCAGTTGAGACACACCGGTTGAACCGCTTCAGCCGTTGCGGTCGGGCGGCTGCAGCCGGTCGGCGATGCCCCTGAGCACGCCGGCAGCCAGTCCGGCGAGCAGGGAGGCTTCCTGGTTCAGGGTCTGCGCACCGGCTTTGACCTGCCCGCGTGTCGTGTCGGCGATGGCATGGGCAAGTTCCCCGACCGCCGTTTTGACCTGCCCGCCGACCGCAGTGCCGCTGGCGCGCGCATGGTCGGCGATGCCGTCGAGCGTGGCCTGGATGTGTCCACCCGACTGTCTGGCCGCCTCGCGCAGCGCGGCGATGAATTGCGACTCCAGCGCGGAAAGCTCGTCCACGCTTTTCTTCAGGCTGTCGCGCGAGAACTCGTCGCTGCGGCTGGCCACTTCCTGAACCGCCAGATGGGTTGCGGTCGCGGCCGCAGCCAGCGCCTCGTCCAGCCCCCTGATCGCATCCTTGAGTGCGGCGGTACTTTTCTCGTCGGGCCGGGAGATGCCCTGGCGCGCGCCCGTGATGACCGCTTCCATCACCTGTTTGAGCGCCGCGCCGTCCAGCCCGCCATCCGTTAGCGCCTGCAGCGTGATCCTGCGTACCCGTTCGGTGATCATCGCTGCGTCAGCGGCGATTGCGGCCTGGACATCCTGTTCGATCCTTTTCGTATCGTGCGTCATGGCTTGCTCCTTGAGGTTGGTGACGGTCCAAACGTGAAGTTACTTGATGACCTCCTTGAGCTGCTCCAGGATGGCCGGATTCTCAAGTGTAGAAACGTCCTGCGTGATTTCCTGACCCTGCGCGATTGCACGCAGCAGGCGGCGCATGATCTTGCCGGAGCGGGTCTTGGGCAGGTTGTCGCCGAAGCGGATTTCATCCGGCTTGGCGATCGGGCCTATGGTCTTGCCCACCCAAGTGCGCAGCGTCTCGGCAAGTTCCCTGGCCTTGGCGGCATCAGTCGGGCGCGAGCCCTTGAGCACGACGAAGGCGACGATGGCCTCGCCCTTGATGTCGTGCGGGCGACCCACCACGGCGGCTTCGGCCACCAGCGGGTTGGCGACCAGCGCGGATTCGATCTCCATCGTGCCGAGCCGGTGGCCTGAAACCTTCAGCACATCGTCGACACGGCCCATGATCCAGAAATAGCCGTCCTTGTCGCGGCTGGCGGAGTCGCCGGCCAGATACGCGCCGCGCATCTCGTCGGGGAAGTAGGCTTTTTTGTAGCGCTCCGGGTCGCCCCAGATGGTGCGGATCTGTGAGGGGAAGGGCCGCTTGATGACGAGGAAGCCGCCGTGCTGGTCGTGCACTTCTTCGCCTGCCTCGTTGACGGTGACGGCCATGATGCCCGGCAGCGGCAGCGTGCAGGAGCCGGGCTTGAGCGGCATCGCGCCGGGCAGCGGGGCTATCATGTGGCAGCCGGTCTCGGTCTGCCACCAAGTATCGACGATGGGGCAGCGAGCCTGCCCGACGGTGTTGTAGTACCACATCCACGCCTCGGGGTTGATCGGTTCGCCGACGCTGCCCAGGAGGCGCAGCGAGGAGAGGTCGTATTGTTTGGGCAGCTCGCCGCCCAGCTTGATCAGCGAGCGGATCGCGGTCGGTGCGGTGTAGAAGGTAGTGACCTTGTGATCCTGGATCATCTTCCAGAAGCGGCCCGCATCGGGATAAGTTGGGATGCCCTCGAACACCACTTCGGTGCCGCCGACCGCCAGCGGGCCGTAGGCGACGTAGCTGTGGCCGGTGACCCAGCCGACGTCGGCGGTGCACCAGAAGATGTCGCCCGGCTTGTGGTCGAACACCCACTGCATCGTGAGCATCGTGCCAAGCAGGTAACCGCCGCTGGAATGCTGCACCCCTTTGGGTTTGCCGGTGGAGCCGGAGGTGTACAGGATGAACAGCGGGTGCTCTGCGCCTACCCATTCAGGTTCGCAGGTGGAGCCTTGTCCTGACACCAGATCGTGCCACCATACGTCGTGCTGCGCGTTCCATGCGATATCGGCCTTCGCGCGCTGGTAGACGATCACGCTCTTGACCATGTCGCAACCGCCGGTCGCCAGTGCATCGTCGACCACGGGCTTGAGCGGCATCACCTTTCCGCCACGCATCTGCGCATCGGAGGTGATCACCGCGCAGGCCTGCGCATCGACGATGCGCTCATGCAGGCTCTGCGCAGAAAAGCCGCCGAACACCACCGAATGGATCGCGCCGATGCGCGCGCAAGCCTGCATCGCGACCACCGCCTCGATGCTCATCGGCATGTAGATGACGACCCGGTCGCCCTTTTTGATGCCGCGTGACTTCAGGCCGTTGGCGAACTGGCACACCCGTGCGTGCAGGTCGCGGTAATTGATTTTGGTCACCTTGCCGTCGTCGGCCTCGAAGATGATCGCGGTCTTTTCCGGCTGGGTCTTCAGATGCTTGTCCAGGCAGTTGTACGAGACATTCAGCTCGCCGTCCTCGAACCACTTGTAGAACGGCGCATTGCTCTCATCCAGCGATTTGGTGAACGGCTTATGCCACTGGATGTGCTCGCGCGCCAGGTTCGCCCAGTAGCCCGCATAATCCTGCTCTGCCGACTTGCACAGCGCACGGTAGTTCTCCATGCCCGAGACGTTGGCCTGCTCGATGAATCTGGCTGGCGGGTTGAAGACGCGCGTCTCGTTCAATACCGATTCGATGTTGGACATTTCGATGCTGGACATATGGGCTCCCGGGTTGATGTGGTGCGATGCGGCATGCGAAACGCAGCTGTCGCGAAAATCTGGTTGTCGGAGCCAATGTAGTTTTATTGGTAGCTCCTGTCAATTAGCGGATTTCCGGGGTTTCCGGATCGCGGCGCCGTCCGCCCCGGGCGAGTCGAAGGAGGAGCCGCACAAGGATTCGCGTCGGCTTCCGCCCGACAGGCTCGACCGAATAAATTTCGCCAAACGTGGCAAAATGCGCCCAACGATAAAACGGGGAGGCGGTGATGGAAGCATATTGGGTCTGGTGGATGTTTGCAGTGGTGCTGGTGATCGCTGAGATACTCAGCGGCACGTTCTACCTGATCGCGATCGCATTCGGGCTGGCTGCGGCCGGACTGGCGGCCTATCTGGGTATCGGCTGGGTGGGCCAGACTGCGGTTGCGGCACTGCTTTGCACCGCCAGCGTCGCGGCGATCTACCGCTGGAAGCGGGGACGGGGCGGGGAATCGGGGCAGGCCAACCTTGCCTATGACATCGGCCAGACCGTGCAGGTGGTGAGCTGGGCGGACGAGCGCCATGCGCGGGTGAGCTATCGCGGAGCGGAATGGGTTGCGGAACTGGCCGCCACGGCGACGCCGGATGCGGCCCGCCGGAACTGGCGCATCAGGGAAGTGGCCGGCAGCCGGCTGATCATCGAATAGGTTCACGGAACATTCAAAAAGGGGGGAACATGGATACATTCGTCATCGTAGTCGGTATTTTCGCGATATTTTTGGCATTCAAGACGATCAAGATCGTGCCGCAGCAGAATGCCTGGGTCATCGAGCGCTTCGGCAAGTACAACCGGACGCTGGAGCCCGGCCTGAACATCGTCATCCCGTTCATGGACCGCGTGGCCTACCGTCACCGCCTCACCGAATTCCCGATCGACATCGAGCCGCAGGTCTGCATCACCCGCGACAACACCCAGGTGCAGGTGGACGGCGTGCTGTATTACCAGGTCACCGATGCGGCGCGCGCCAGCTACGGCACCTCGAATTACCTCGCCGCGATCACGATGCTCGCGCAGACCGCGCTGCGCTCCGAATGCGGCAAGCGCGACCTGGACAAGCTGCTCGAAGACCGCGAGGCGATCAACCGCACTGTCGTCTACGCGCTCGACGAAGCCAGCCCGAACTGGGGCGTGAAGGTGCTTCGTTACGAGATCAAGGACATCACCCCGCCGCAGCAGGTGCTCGCCGCGATGCAGAAGCAGATCACCGCCGAGCGCGAGAAGCGCGCGCTGATCGCGCAGTCCGAAGGCAAGAAGCAGGAGGAGATCAATCTCGCCGAGGGCAAGATGACCGCGTCGATACGCGAATCGGAAGGCACGCGCCAGGCCGCGATCAACAACGCGCAGGGCGAGGCCGAATCGCTGCTGCTGGTAGCCAACGCCACCGCCGAATCGATCCGGATGGTCGCAGCCTCGATCCAGAGCGAAGGCGGTATGACCGCGGTCAACCTCAAGGTCGCCGAACGCTTCGTCGACGCCTTTGGCAACATCGCCAAGCAGGGCAACACGATGATCCTCCCCGGCAACGCTGCCGACATCGCCGGAATGGTCGCGACCGCGATGCAGGTGGTGAAAAAGACCTGATTCTACCTGTGTTGGCGCTAGCGCGAGGTGATTGTCCTGATTACGTCGCCGGGCAGCGAGGCCAGTTGCCGTTGTGCGTGTTCGTAGCCGATGGCGATGATTTCTTCGGCGCGGTCGAATTCCATGAAGCGGATGTGGCCCAGCGGCGGCTGGATGATCACATCTGGCTGATCCAGGCGCAGGCGGGTCTGGGTGATGCGGGCTTCCATGATGTTGATCGAGGCCAGCAGCACTTCGAAGATGCTGGGCATGGCTTCCGGGGAAACCCATTTCCTGAATTGCGCCGTGGCGGGCTGGTCTGTGGTGAGTAGCCGCTGTTTGATGTCCCTTATCGAGATGCGATAGTTGCCAGCCCAGCGCGAGAGCATGCCTGATACGCCATCTTCCGTGCCGCCGTCTTTTTCTGCGGCCAGCAGCGGCTTCATGTTCTTGCCGGCGATGATTTGGTGATTGAGATCGACTGCTATGATGAAGTCGGCGCCCATCGCGCGGGCCGTGCTCACTGGTACCGGATTGGTGAGGCCGCCGTCCACCAGGATACGCCCGTTGCTGCGCACCGGCGTGAATATGCCGGGTACCGAGATGCTGGCGCGCACCGCCTCGATCACGTCGCCGTTGCGGATAACGACCTCCTCGCCGCTGACGATATCGGTCGCGACGGCGGCATAGGGACTGGGCAGTGTTTCGATTCCATCGGCATGAATATGCGCGCGCACCAGTTCGCTGATCTTGGCACCGTCCAGCAAGCCGGACTTGGGTAATACGACATCGAAGAATGAGATTGTTTTTTTCCAGTCAAATTCCAGGAAGGCCGCTTCCAGTTCATTGAGCTTGCCGGCGGCGTGGATCGCCCCTATGAGCGCGCCCATACTGGTGCCTGCGATGAAATCCACCCGGATCCCCGCATCCTCGATGGCGCGGATCACTCCCAAATGTGCCAGTCCGCGCGCCGACCCGCTGCCCAGCGCCAGGCCGATTCTAGGCCGGCCTCCCAGGCCGCTGTCTTTTATTCCCATGTCTTTGGGGCGCCCGATCCCTTGCCGGCGAGGGCGCGCAGCTGCTCGTAAAGCTCGCGTTCCTCAGGGCTGAGCTTGTCCGGAACCTTGACGGCGATGCGCAGGTACAGTTCGCCGTGGCGCCCGTTTCCGAATTCGGGCAGTCCCTTGTCCTTGAGGCGCAGCACGTCGCCCGGTTGTGTGCCGGGCGGTATCGTGACACTGGCCGAACCGTCCAGCGTAGGCACTTCCAGTTTCGTACCCAGCACCGCATCGGTCAGCGGGATAGTCTCATGGCGCAGCAGGTCCGAGCCGATCCGCTCGAAGCGAGGGTCTTCGCGGGTGCGAACCATGACGAACAGGTCGCCTGTCACGCCGCCCTGGTCGGGACTGGGCATGCCCTTGCCGGGGATGCGCAGCGCCATGCCTTCCTCGACGCCTTGCGGGACTTTTATCGTCAGTTCTTCCTGCTGTTCGATTTCACCGCTGCCCCGGCATTGCAGGCAGGGGTGTTCGATGATGCTGCCGCGTCCGTGGCAGGCGGGGCAGGTGGTGATCTGCTGGATCAGGATATGTTCTTTCTCCTGGCTACTGTGGGTGATGCGTCCGGTGCCTTTGCAGGCGGCGCAGGTTATCGGTGCGCTGCTGCCTTCGCTGCCGGTACCGTGACAGGCCGGGCAGGCCGCCGGGCGGCGGAGCCGGACGGTCTCGTCGCCGCCGCTAGCGACTCTTTCCAGCGGGATGCGCAGTTCGACTTCGATGTTCGCGCCGCGTGCCGGCCCCCTGCGGCGGTGGAAGAAGCTCTCGAACGGGTTGCTGCCGCCGAAACCAAAGTCGAAACCGCCGAAGATGTCATCGAAGTTGATGCCGCTGAACAGGTCTTCGCGGCTGAAGCCTTCCACGCCGGCGAAGCCGCGCGCATCGTATTCGGCGCGCTTCTTAGGGTCGGACAGGATCGCATAGGCCTCGGCGATCTCCTTGAAACGCTCCTCGGCACCGGCTTCCTTGTTCCGGTCCGGATGGTACTTCAGTGCGAGGTTGCGGAACGCGTCCTTGATCGCCTTCTGGTCGGCATCCCGGGCGACGCCGAGAACCTCGTAATAGTCGCGTTGTGCGGAAATGATCGTGCCCCTCAAAAATGCCGTGCAGCAGGGCGGGTTCCTGAATGCAGGCGATTCATCCTGTTAATCGGGTTTTCTCCTGGGCAGGGCTTTTTTCGTCCGGTGTGCGAACGACTCCCTGATTTTCGTGAGTTCGGCCAGGCGCGCCGCGACCCGATGATTAATGCTGCCTGGCGGGTAGATGCCCTTGGCGTTTGCCTCACCTGCGGGCAGGCCGGTCAGGATGGAGATCGCCTGGTCGACGCTCTCAATTGCGTAGATGCGGAACCTCCCGGCCTCGGCTGCCGCCACGATGTCGCGGCGCAGCATCAGGTGCTTGACATTGGCGGCGGGGATCAGCACGCCCTGATCGCCGCTCAGGCCGCGTGCGGCGCAGATGTCGAAGAAGCCCTCGATCTTCTCGTTGACCGCACCTATCGCCTGCGACTGGCCGAACTGGTTGACCGACCCGGTGATCGCGAGCGACTGCCTGATTGGTGCATCCGCCAGGTTGGAGAGCAGCACGCATAGCTCGGCCATCGACGCGCTGTCGCCATCCACCATGCCGTATGACTGCTCGAACACGAGGCTGGCGGAGAATGAAAGCGGCTGGTTCTTTGCATAACGAGCGGCGAGAAAGGAGGAGAGGATCATCACGCCCTTGGAATGGATCGCGCCGGATAGCTTCACCTCGCGCTCGATGTTGACCATCTCGCCGTCGCCCAGCCTGGTCGTCGCGGTGATGCGAGTAGGCTGGGCGAAGGCGAAGTTGCCCAGCAGGAGTACCGACAGCCCGTTGATCTGGCCGGTCACCTCGCCGTGCGTGGAGATCATCAGCGTGTCGCGCAGGATCGCTTCGTGCATCCGGTCGCGCAGCCTGTCCTGTCGCTTGATCTGGGTGTCGATCGAGCGCTGCACATCGTCGGCGATCACCACCTTCCGGCCCGCCTCGCGTGCCCAGTAATCGGCTTCGCGGAGCAGGTCGGCTACGCTGCTCATGTGGGTGGATAGTTTTTCCGCATCGTCGACCAGTCTGGCGCCGCGCTCCACCACCCGGGCGACCGCGCTGCGGTCGAAAGGCAGCAGCGACTCCTTGCGGGTCACGGTCGCGATCAGCCGTGCATAGAGCATCTGGGTGTCGGCAGTGCGGGGAATGTGCTCCTCGAAGTCCGCGGCCACTTTGAACAGCTCGCCGAACTCCGGATCGTATGCCTGCAACAGGTAGTAGAACAAGCGGTCGCCGAACAGGATGATCTTGGCGTTCAGCGGGATGGGCTCGGGCTCCAGCGATACCGTGCTGATCAAGCTGTATATCTGCCCCAGCGATTCTATGTGGATCTCGCGCGACTGCAACGCCCGCTTCAGGCCTTCCCAGGCGAACGGCTGGGTCAGCACCTTGGTGATGTCCAGCAGCAGATACCCGCCGTTCGCGCGGTGCAGCGCGCCCGACTTGATCAGCGTGAAATCGGTGACCAGCGCGCCCAGTTGCGAGACATGCTCGACCCGTCCGACCAGGTTGCTGTAATTCGGGTTGTCCTCGCTGACGATAGGCGCGCCGGCTTTCTTGCCGTTGGTCACCAGCACATTGACCTTGTAGCGGTTGAAGTTCTGGTGTGTGACGAAGGTCATGCCGCCGACAGTGGAGGAACTTTCCTGCTTGCGGAAATCGTCGACGTTGTCGACGATGTCCTGCAGCACCAGGTCCAGGTACTTGAGCACCTCGGGCTGGTCGGCGTAGGCCTGCCGCAATTCATCCATCGAATGCTCAACCGCGGACAGGGTGGTTTCCCGGTTGATCTGCTTGATCCGCTCATGCCTCTCCCGGCGCCACTGGGGCATCTGCCGCATGATCTTTTCCAGCCGCTCCTGCAGGCCGGCGATGGCCTCCTCGACCCGCTTCTTTTCCTCATCGGAGAGCTTCTCGTATTCGTCCGGCGGGATCACCTCGTGGTTGCGGGTCGGCGCGAAGGCGAAACCCTCGGGGGTGCGCAGCAGCACGATCTCCTGCTTCTCGGCATCATCGCTCAGTTCCTTGAACACCTGTTCCTGGCGCTTGGCGAACTCGTCGTGGACGGCGGTGGCCTTGGCGTGATACTCGTCGCCCTCGAACAGCGCGGGGATCGCGCTGCGCAAGTAATCCACCAGCTGATCCATGCGCTGGCTCAGATCCGGTCCCCTGCCGGGGGGGAGGCGGAGCGCCTGCGGCTTATGCGGCATCGCGAAATTGTTGAGATAGCACCAGTCGTCCGGCTCGCCCTCGTGGACGGCCCTGGTCGCGAGGAACTGCCTGACCATGCTGCGCTTGCCCAATCCGGACGGGCCATGCACGAACAGGTTGTAGCCGTCGTGACGGATGCCGGTGCCGAAGCGGACTGCATCCATCGCGCGCATCTGGCCGATGATCTCGGTCAGGTCTTCCAGTTCGGCCGTGGTGTCGAACCCGAATTGCGCAGTATCGCAGGGGTGATGCAGCTGTTGCGGGGGGAGTGGGTTGGGTATGTTCATGTTGATCCGCCTCCTTCGCTCGGTTTGACTCTACCTGTTCTCTTTGTACTCTGCATCCACTACCTTGCCGCGCGGACCTGCACCGCTCGGGCGTGGCTCGCCGCCTGCCGCACCTACATTGGGTGGTGGCTCCGGACCTTCCCAGCGGGTCTCCTTGTAGGGGCCACTCTTGGACGCCTGTCCGGTCTGGGAATACAGCACCGCACCGGCCTCCTGCAGGATTTTTTTCAGCGCCTCGGCGCGCGTCGTAGCAAGCGCGACATCCTTCTTGAGCAGCGCCTCCTTGGTCTCGCGCAGCGCAGTCTCGATGCGTTTTCGCAACTCGTCGGTCAGTTTCTCTGAGTAATTGGCGAGCAGCTTCTCGGCCTCGTAACAGCCGGCATCGGCGGCGTTGAGCTTCTCCGCATCCTCGCGGCGTTTCTTGTCGGCATCGGCGTATTTCTCGGCATCCTCGACCATGCGCTTCTTGTCGTCCTCGGACAGCCGTGTGGAGCCGCTGATGCTGATCGACTGGGACTTGCCGCTGGCGGTGTCCTTCGCGGACACCGCGAGGATGCCGTTGGAGTCGATGTCGAAGGTCACCTCGATCTTGGGAATACCGCGCGGCGCAGGCGGCAGGCCTTCCAGGTTGAATTCGCCCAGGCTGGTGTTGTCCGACGACATCGGGCGTTCGCCCTGGAACACATGGACGGTGACGCTGGTCTGCATATCGGCCGCGGTGGTGAAGGTCTCGGTGCGCTTGACAGGGATCGGGGTGTTGCGCGCGATCAGTGCGGTGGCGATGCCGCCCAGCGTCTCCACGCCCAGCGTCAGCGGGGTTACATCCACCAGCACGATGCCGCCGACCTCGCCGGCCAGCACGCCGGCCTGCACCGCGGCTCCGGCGGCGACGCACTCCAGCGGGTCCACACCCAGCTCCGCCTTGCGCCCGAACAGTTCCGCGAAAAAGCTGCGCACCACCGGCATCCGCGTCGGCCCGCCGACGAACACGATGCGGTCCACGTCTTTCGGGGCGATGCCGGCGTCGTGGAGCGCCTGTTCGACAGGAGCTTTGCAACGCTCGATCACCGGGCGCACCAGCCGTTCCAGTTCGGTGCGGTTGAGGTCCAGTTCGAGGTGGCGCGGCTCGCCGTTGACGGCGGCGAGGTAGGGCAGGCTGAGATGGGTGTTGACGCTGGTAGAGAGCTCGATCTTCGCCGTCTCGGCCGCCTCGATCAGCCGCGCGGCGGCTTTCGGGTCGCTGCGCACATCCACGCCGGTGGACATCTGGAATCTTTCTGCAAGGCTTTCGTAGATGCGCTGGTTCATGTCGGTGCCGCCCAGCTGGGTGTCGCCGCTGGTGGCCTTGACCTCGAACACGCCCTTGCCGAACTCCATGATGGTCACGTCCAGCGTGCCGCCGCCAAGGTCGATCACCGCGATGCGCAACTCCTGCCCGAGCCGGTCGAGGCCGTAGGCCAGCGACGCGGCGGTGGGCTCGTTGACCAGCCGCACCACTTCCAGCCCGGCGATGCGGCACGCATCCTTGGTCGCAGCGCGCTGGTTGTCGTCGAAATAGGCCGGCACCGTGACCACGGCTTTTTCCACCGGCTCGCCGAGGAAGGCCTCGGCATCGCGCTTGATCTTCTGCAGCAGGAAGGCGGACAGTTGTTCCGGCGAATAGTCCTTTTCCCGCAGGCGGTAGTTCTCGCGCCTGCCCATCCTGCGCTTGAACGCACTGGCCGTGCCCTCCGGGTTGGCGGCCGCCTGGCGCCGCGCGGGTTCGCCCACTAGCATCTGGCCGTCGGCGGTGAGTGCGACATAACTCGGGAAGGCTTTGCCGCCGAGGCTGACGCCTTCGGCGCTGGGGATGATGACGGGACGGCCGCCGCGCAGCACTGCGGCAGCGGAGTTGGATGTGCCCAGATCGATGCCGATGATAGCCATGTTACCCCCGGAATGTTCAGAAACTTGTTTAAGGTTCGATGAAAATCAGGTGTTACGGCAGCAAGTGTGTAAACTATACTCAATTCCAGGATTAATAACAGTGGGGTGATGCATGATCAGGAATCGACGTACCCGGCGCACGAGTGCATTGGTCATGCTGGTGCTCGGCGCCGTGCTGATGTTCCTTGCACCGGAGGTCTGGCAGGGCGCCGTGCTGTTCGCGCTGGGGCTGGTCCTGGAAATCCTGGGCATCGCGCTGGAGCGCAAGAGCAAGTAGGTTTTCCGAGGTCGCGCTGGCGAGGTAACAGGAAGGCCATTCGAGCTACCACACCGAGATCGGCGAACGCGGCACCGGGCTATCCGGCGGACAAAAGCAACGCATCGCTATCGCCCCGATTAAATTAGCCGGAGATGGAGCCAGCCTGACCTATCGATTTCACCGGTCGAATAACGTCCAACAAGTCCTTCAGTCAGGCAATTCGAGTAACGTACTGGCGCACCTGATGCCGCTGATCACTGCACCTTCTAGCGTCGCCGGATAATCACCCGCCGTGTAGTCGCCCGCGAGCAGCAGGCGGGGCAGGGCGGTGTGCTGTTCGGGGCGCAGCAGATTCGGCGAACAACAGAACGTCGCGCGCTTCTCGGCGATGACCTTGTACCAGAGCGGCGCATCGGCGATGCCGAATTCTTCGCGCAGTTCGGCTATCACCTGTTGTGCCAGTTCTTCTTGCGGCAGTTGCTGGTGGATGCCTTCCGCGCTGACCACCGAGACGAGCAGGCCGTGGTGGCCGGCGACCCGCCCCTTGTCGAATAGCCACTGGCTGGTGCGGCGGTGCAGGCCGATCATGGGGTGGGGCAGGGCGACGTGGGTGGGATATTGCAGGTACAGCGTGTAGATCGGCTGGTGTTCCAGACCGTTTATCCGGGCGACGGTATCTTCGAGTTGCGCGATCGGACGCAGCAATCGGGCGGTGTTCACCGGCGAGGCGGCGCAGATCACGTGGCTGTAGCGCTGCGTGCCGTTCGAGGTGACCAGCTCGATGCCATCATCCCTGGGAAGGATGGCATCGACGCCACGTGAAGTGTGCACCCTGCCGCCGCGCTGCTCGACATATTCCGCCGCGCGCTGCGGGAACAACGCGGTGAAGTCGATGCGCGGCAGCAGCATGTCGGAATCGGCGCGTTTCCGGTTCAGCGCATCGCGTAGCACGTTGAGCAGCACCTGGGCGGAGGCCTTGCCGACCGGGGTGTTCAGCGCGGCGATGCACAGCGGCTCCCAGAGCTTGAGCGTCAGTTCGGCATCCTGGCCGTGGCGGGCCAGCAGCTTGGCGACGCTGACGTCTTCCGGCAGTTGGAAATTCATGCTGCGCAGCGCCAGCATGAAGCGCGCGGCCTTGACGCGCTCGGCCCAGGTCAAGCCCTGTGCGGTGAGCAGCGCGGCGAGCAGGTGCAGCGGGGCGGGCAGGCGAGGAGCACGGAGTTCGAAATGCCGGTGCAGGTCCAGTTGCAGCGGCAGGGTCAGGAAATCCCGTTCGACGTCGCCGCCGACCAGCTCGACCAGACGCAGCGTCTCGCGGTAGCAGCCGAGCAGCAGGTGCTGGCCGTTGTCCAGTTGCACG
>DASWTZ010000066.1:0-4885 GCA_036401875.1 Gallionella sp. | reverse complement strand
CATTCGCATGATGACAATACGCGGACAGATACTCCTCACAGTCATCCTCATACCCACGAGCAAATAACCCACTCTCACCCACACTTCCCGGATACGCACCATAGGCATACACACTAGTGCCTAGCATAGGGGCGACATAGCTTCGCTATCGCGGTGTCCGCTTGAGACATCGGTATGCCATGACGGCTTCATGCTAAGAGCGGGCGGTCGCATTTTCCGAAAACTGTTGTTCGGGATGAAGTCCACACATATAGCAGGTGACCGCACCCATACCTGTCGTTAGCTATTTCATCTCAGACCGCTATGGCCGATGAACAGCCCCATCTTTGTCCAGGGCCTCACGCCCCCTCCGGTATAATCCGCGCCATGCCTGAAATCTCCCCCGCCCTCGAACTCCTCTCCCCCGCCAAGACCGCTGCCATCGGCCGGGAGGCGATCCTGCACGGCGCCGATGCGGTGTATATCGGCGGGCCGTCGTTCGGCGCGCGCGACAAGGCGGGCAACTCCATCGAGGACATCACGGAGCTGGCGGAATACGCGCACCGCTTCCGCGCGAAGATCTATGTCACGCTGAACACCATCCTGCATGATGCGGAGCTGGTCGCCGCGCGCGGACTGGCCTGGGATTGCTGGAATGCCGGCGTGGATGCGCTAATCGTGCAGGACATGGGGCTGCTGGAGCTTGACCTGCCGCCGATAGATTTGCACGCCTCGACGCAGTGCGACATCCGCACGCCGGAGAAGGCGCGCTTCCTGAGTGAGGTCGGCTTCTCGCAGCTGGTGCTGGCGCGCGAGCTGACCATCGCCGAGATTGCCAAGGTGCGCGCCGCGGTGTCGGACGACACGGTGATCGAGCATTTCATCCACGGCGCGCTGTGCGTCGCCTATTCCGGCCAGTGCAACATCAGCCACGCGCACACCGGGCGCTCCGCGAACCGCGGCGACTGTTCGCAGGCCTGCCGCCTGCCCTACACGCTGACCGACGAACAGGGCCGCGTGGTCGCGTTCGAGAAGCACCTGCTGTCGGTGAAGGACAACAACCAGAGCGCGAACCTGCGCGCGCTGGTCGCCGCCGGGGTGCGCAGCTTCAAGATCGAGGGGCGCTACAAGGACGCTGCCTACGTGAAGAACATCACCGGCCACTACCGGCAGCTGCTCGACGGGATACTGGAGCAGCGCGGCGACCTTGCGCGCGCGTCCAGCGGCACGACGAAGCTGCTGTTCACGCCCGACCCGGACAAGACCTTCCACCGCGGCGCGACGGATTATTTCTCGCAGGGGCGCCAAGCAGACATAGGCGCGTTTGAGGCACCAAGTTTTGTCGGGCTGCCACTGGGCACGGTGACGAAGATCGGTCCTGACTGGTTCGAGATCGAAACCGGTCAAACCATGGCCAATGGCGACGGTCTGAACTACCTGCACAAACGCGAGACGCGGGGCATCCGCGCCAACACCGTGAAGCAGACAGGCAAAGTGTGGCGCGTGTGGCCAAACGAGAAAATGGCCGAGTTGGCCGGCCTGCGTATCGGCCTGGAGATCAACCGCAACAGCGACCGGGCCTGGGAACAGGCGCTGGCCGGAAAATCCGCCGAACGCAGGATGGGCATCGTTGCCGCCTTTGCCGAAACGGGTGACGGCTTTGTTCTGACGCTGACCGACGAGAATGGCGTTACTGCCTCCGCCAGCGCCGCATTTGAAAAGCAGCCCGCACAGCACCCAGTGCAGGCGGAACAGAAGCTGCGCGAGCAGCTCGACCGCTTTGGCAACACCGAGTTTGAGTTAATTTCCCGACTCCTCCCCCTGCAAGGTGGAGGGAGTGAAGGTGGCATCGACATCCAGTGGTCGCAGCCGTGGTTCGTGCCGGGCTCGATATTGAATCAGCTGCGCCGCGACGCGGTGGAACAACTTGAAGCCGCGCGCCTTGCGGCCTATGTGCGGTTGCTGCGCAAGCCGGCCGCAGAGCCGCCGGCAAAGTACCCGGAAGAGTCGCTGTCCTTCCTCGCCAACGTCTACAACTCGTCCGCGCGCGCCTTCTATGCGAAACACGGCGTGAAGCTGATCGAGGCGGCTTATGAGGCACATGAGGAAACTGGCGAGGTGCCGCTGATGGTCACCCGCCACTGCATCCGCTATTCGTTGAGCCTGTGCCCGAAACAGGCCAAGGGGGTGATCGGCGTGCAGGGCCAGGTGCGCGCCGAGCCGATGACGCTGGTCAACGGCAGCGAGAAGCTAAGACTGGAATTCGACTGCCGGAAGTGCGAGATGCACGTAATGGGCAGGATCAAGAAGCACATCCTGAAAACGCCGCCGCCTTCAGTCGTGCCGGTCACCTTTCATCCGCGTGGCTAGGGAGCCTCCCCGCCCCGGCAGGCTGCCGGGTCCGCATGTAGCGGATTATCTGCCCGCCAGCCACATCCGCAGCCGCAGGCCCAGCTCGGTGGTGTAGCCGACCTCGACGAAGCATATCTGCCCGTCCGGGGAAATGACGAAGGTGGTGGGCACGGCGTGCACGCCCCAGGCGCGCGCCAGGTTGTTTCCCGGGTCGTTCACTACCGGGAAGCCGGTGCCCTGCTCCTTCATGTACTGGATGACTTCCTGCGGCTTGCCGCTCTGCATCGCGATGGTAATCACGTTGGGATTGTCCTGCGCGATCGCGGCGATGTTGCCCTGCTCGGCGCGGCACACCGGGCACCAGGTCGCCCAGAAATGCACCAGCACCGCCTTGCCGCGCTGGTCGGACAGCCGGTAGGGCTGGCCTTCGAGCGTGATGCCCTGCAGGCTGGGCGCATCGCCGCTGACCAGTCCGCGGTGCTGCCAGACGCGGATCCCGACGATGACCACGACCAGGATCAGCGCGTTGATCGCATACATGCGCCATCTGGGTACGCGCGGCTTTTTCTTGCTTTCTTCCATGCCTGTACGCCCGGCCCTACTTCACGCAGTCCACGTGGTACACGCGCTCGCCGTTCTCCCTGTCCGACACCAGACCGTGGATGTCGGTCTCGAAGCCGGGGAACTTCTTGTTGAAGTCGCGTGCGAACTTGAGGTAGTCGACGATGGTCTTGTTGAAGCGCTCGCCCGGGATCAGCAGCGGGATGCCGGGCGGATAGGGCGTCAGCAGCACCGCGGTGATGCGTCCTTCGAGCTTGTCGATCTCGACGCGCTCGATCTCGTCGTGCGCCATCTTCGCGAACGCGTCGGACGGCTTCATCGCGGGCTGCATGTCCGACAGGTACATCTCGGTGGTCATCTTCGCGACGTTGTGCGCCTTGTAGGTATCGTGGATCTGCTGGCACAGGTCGCGCAGGCCGACGCGCTCGTACTGCGGATACTTGACCGCGAACTCCGGCAGGATGCGCCAGATCGGCTGGTTCTTGTCGTAATCGTCCTTGAACTGCTGCAGCGCAGTCAGCAGCGTGTTCCAGCGTCCCTTGGTGATGCCTATCGTGAACATGATGAAGAACGAATACAGGCCGCACTTCTCGACAATGACGCCGTGCTCGGCCAGGTACTTGGTGACCATCGCCGCCGGGATGCCGGTCTCGTCGAAATTACCGTTGAGGTTCAGCCCCGGCGTGATCACCGTGGCCTTGATCGGGTCGAGCATGTTGAAGCCGGCGGCCAGCTTGCCGAAACCGTGCCACTTGTCGGAGGCCTTCAGCATCCAGTCGTCGCGCGAGCCTATGCCCTCCTCAGCCAGGTTCTCAGGGCCCCACACCTTGAACCACCAGTCCTTGCCGAATTCGTCGTCCACCTTGCGCATCGCGCGGCGGAAGTCCAGCGCCTCTGCGATGCTCTCCTCGACCAGCGCGGTGCCGCCCGGCGGCTCCATCATCGCGGCGGCGACGTCGCACGAGGCGATGATCGCGTACTGCGGCGAGGTCGAGGTGTGCATCAGGTAGGCCTCGTTGAACACGTGGTTGTTGAGCTTGCGGTTCTCCGGCTCGCGCACCAGGATCTGAGAGGCCTGCGACAGCCCGGCCAGCAGCTTGTGCGTGGACTGGGTGGCGAAGATCATCGACTCCTTCGCGCGCGGACGATGCTTGCCGATTGCGTGCATGTCCTTGTAGAAGGGGTGGAAGGCCGCATGCGGCAGCCAGGCCTCGTCGAAATGCAGCGTGTCGATCTTGCCGTCCAGCATCTGCTTGAGCATCTCGACGTTGTACACCACTCCGTCGTAGGTGCTCTGCGTGATCGTCAGGATGCGCGGCTTCTTGGTCTTGTCCTTGATGAACGGGTTCGCGTCGATCTTCTTCTGGATGCTCTCCGGATCGAACTCGGATTTCGGGATCGGCCCGATGATGCCGTAGTGGTTGCGCGTCGGCCGCAGGAAAACCGGCACCGCGCCGGTCATCATGATCGCGTGCAGGATCGACTTGTGGCAGTTGCGGTCCACGACGACGATGTCGTCCGGCGCGACGGTCGAGTGCCACACGATCTTGTTCGAGGTCGAGGTGCCGTTCGTGACGAAGAACAGGTGGTCGGAATTGAAAATGCGCGCCGCGTTGCGCTCGGATGCCGCAACCGGCCCGGTGTGGTCGAGCAGCTGGCCGAGCTCATCCACCGCGTTGCACACGTCGGCGCGCAGCATGTTTTCGCCGAAGAACTGGTGGAACATCTGCCCCACCGGCGACTTCAGGAAAGCCACGCCGCCGGAATGGCCCGGGCAGTGCCAGGAGTAGGATCCGTCCTGCGCATAGTTTAGCATCGCGCGGAAGAATGGCGGCGCGAGCGCGTCTAGGTAGGACCTCGCCTCGCGGATGATGTGGCGCGCGACGAACTCCGGCGTGTCCTCGTGCATGTGGATGAAGCCGTGCAGCTCGCGCAGGATATCGTTGGGGATGTGACGCGAGGTGCGCGTCTCGCCGTACAGGTAGATCGGGAT
>DASWTZ010000065.1:0-7561 GCA_036401875.1 Gallionella sp. | reverse complement strand
GTCTGACGACCATAGCGAGTTGGTCCCACTCCTTCCCATCCCGAACAGGACAGTGAAACGACTTAGCGCCGATGATAGTGTGGATCTCCCATGCGAAAGTAGGACATCGTCAGACTCCTTACACACAATTAACCCTCAGGTAATAACCTGAGGGTTTTTTGTTTTTGCGCATCAATAATTGAACTGCAGTTAGATAAGGCAGCTTGTACTCTGTACTGGCTTTGCGCCTATCTTGCTGATGTGATGCGACGGAGAGGGCGGAAAATTATGCTTTTCAGCGCGCAAATGAGTAAGCTAAACATGGATTTTGCTGGTCAATTCGACTATCATAAACACCGGTTGTCCGCAGAACAGAATTCAGGAATATACGAATTGGCGGGCCTCCTCGCATTGCATGGTGGTGAACCTGGTCAGGTCCGGAAGGAAGCAGCCACAGCCATTTACTGCAAGTGCCGGGGCTAAGGCTCGCCTCCTTATCGGGATGAGTGCACGATGATGTATCGTTCAGTAGTTGCATTATGTGATGAAATCACTCTTGCCAGTACCCATGGATACTTCTCATCCACCTTTAGATCGGCGTCATCTTGTCTGCAGCCACGGTTCTAGCCCGCAAATGGCGTCCCAGAAACTTCGCGCAACTCGCGGGGCAGGAGCATGTCGTCCGTGCGTTGAGCAACGCGTTGACACAGAACCGTCTGCATCACGCCTACCTATTCACCGGTACGCGCGGGGTCGGCAAGACGACGATTGCGCGCATCTTTGCAAAATCGCTGAATTGCGAGCAAGGGGTCACCGCGACACCGTGCGGCGAGTGTAGTGCCTGCAGGGAGATCGATAGCGGACGCTTCGTCGATTTGATCGAGCTGGACGCGGCATCAAACACTCAGGTCGACAACATGCGCGAGTTGCTTGAAAGTGCGTTGTATGCACCGACCAGCGGGCGCTTCAAGGTGTACATCATCGACGAAGTGCACATGCTCTCCAAGTCGGCCTTCAATGCGATGTTGAAGACGCTGGAAGAGCCACCCGGACATGTAAAATTCATCCTCGCGACTACCGACCCGCAGAAGATACCAGTCACGGTATTGTCCCGCTGTCTGCAATTCAACCTCAAGCAGTTACCGCCGGCCCTGGTTTCCGCGCATCTGCAATATGTGCTTGGGCAGGAGCAGATCGCCTACGATGATTCGGCGGTCGCCCTGATCGCCAGGGCCGCGCAGGGCAGCATGCGCGATGCGCTGAGTCTGATGGACCAGGCAATCGCGTTTTCCGATGGCAAGGTCGAGGAGGGGGTGGTGCGTACCATGTTGGGCGCAATCGACCAGAGTTACCTATACGACTTGCTGGAGGCATTACATCAGCAGAATGGTGTGGCGCTGCTCGAGATATCCAACAACATGGCGGTGCGCAGCGTGGCCTTTGATGCAGCTCTGCAGGAGTTGGCGACGCTGCTGCATCGCATCGCACTAGCTCAAACCGTGCCACAAGCAATCGCCGACGACGAGCAGGATCGCGAGCACATATTAGAACTGGCGCAGTCATTCGTGCCGGAAGACGTGCAGCTGTACTACCAGATCGCGATACATGGGCGCGACGAGATAGATCTAGCGCCGGATGAATATGCCGGGTTCACGATGACGCTGTTGCGTATGTTGGCGTTTGCGCCAGCCAAAAGCACGGGGCGAGTCAATTCACAGCCCGCCAGGACACTGCCTCAGTCGCCCTCCTCGTCGGCTCAGGTACTGTCCAGTCAGGTTGCTGTCGGCAAAGAGCCTACTGCACTGACAACGGCGTCAGGCAGTAAGCCAGACTGGTCAGTACTGCTGAATCAGTTGAATGTGCAGGGTATGGCGCAGCAGCTGGCGAAGCATTGTGTGTTGCAGAGCTTCGCGGATGGACAGATCACGTTGTGCCTGTCACAGGAGCACAGGCATCTGCAAGCTAACCGGATGGCGATGGATAAACTGCAGGCGGCACTGAGCGATTATTTTGCCAAGCCGGTCAAGCTGAGTGTCGTGCTGGGTCATATGGATGCCGCAACACCAGCGGTGATTGAGCGGCAGGATAAGGAGTACAGGCAGCAACAGGCAACCGCTTCAATCGAGCAGGATGATTTCATCCGCGAGGCGCAAGCTGAATTGGGCGCGAGCCTGATGACTGAAACGATCAAGCCATTGCAGTAATTTCAGGGCGGTAATTCAGGATAGTCAATTCAACACGGAAATTCCAGGAGGTAGCAGCAATGATGAAGGGCGGATTGGGCGGTTTGATGAAGCAGGCTCAACAGATGCAGGCAAACATGCAGAAGGCGCAAGCGGAATTGGCCACGGTGGAGGTCGAGGGGCAGGCTGGTTCGGGTATGGTCAAGGTGGTCATGACCTGCGGCCACGAAGTGCGCCGGGTGTCGCTGGATGACAGCGTCTTGTCCGACGACAAGGAGATGCTCGAAGACCTGATTGTGCTGGCGTTGAATGACGCGATGAAAAAGGCGGAAGCTACCACTCAGCAGCGCATGAGTGTCTTCAGTGCGGCGATGCCGCCCGGGATGAAGCTGCCGTTTTGATGGTGACACCGTCGCATCTGGAAGAACTGATCGGTGCGCTGCGATGTCTGCCCGGTGTCGGGCCGAAATCCGCGCAGCGCATGGCCTATCACTTGCTGCAGCGTGATCGTCATGGTGCGATGCATCTGGCCGAATCATTGGCGTCGGCAGTTAACAGCATCCGGCACTGCAGCAAGTGCAACAATTTTTCCGAGCATGAGGTGTGTGACCTGTGCGCTTCCCCCAAGCGCGATGGGAGCCTGCTATGTGTCGTGGAAATGCCCGCAGACCTGCTGATGATGGAGCAGACGCAGTGCTATCGAGGCATGTATTTTGTGCTGATGGGCAGGTTGTCTCCGTTGGATGGCATAGGGGCCAAGGAGTTGCATCTGGATCGCCTGGTCAGGCGTGTGCAGGAACATCCGCACGAGGGTAGGCTGGCCGAAGTGATACTGGCGACAAATTTTACCGTCGAGGGCGATGCCACAGCGCATTATCTTGCCACGTTGCTGCAGGCGCAGGGCGTCAAGGTGTCGCGCATCGCACGCGGTCTGCCGGTGGGCGGTGAGTTGGAGCAGGTAGATAGCGGTACACTGGCGCAAGCCGTGCTGGAACGGCGCGAGGTGATGGGATGAGTAGTAAAGACAACGGGCATTCAGGCGAGGATCTGCACCGCGATGCGGTACTGACCGGTGAGAAACTGCAGAAGGTGATGGCTCAGGCCGGTTTTGGTTCGCGCCGCCAAATGGAGGAATGGATCGCTGCCGGACGGGTGAGCGTGAACGGCGAGCCGGCTACGCTGGGCATGCGCGTGGTCGAGGGTGATCTGATCAAGGCCGGGGCTCGCACGGTACGCGTGGGTGAGCGGGACAACGCAGCGAGGGTATTGCTGTACCACAAGCCCGAGGGTGAGATTGTCAGCCGCGACGACCCCGGGAAACGCGCCAGTGTGTTCGACAAGCTGCCCAGATTGCGCGGCCAGAAGTGGATCGCAATCGGGCGTCTGGATTTCAACACCAGCGGCCTGCTGATTTTCACCACTTCCGGTGAATTGGCCAACCGTCTGATGCACCCTCGTTTCGAGGTTGAGCGCGAGTATGCGGTCCGGGTTCAAGGAACAATGACCGAAGAGCAGATGCGCCAGGTGTTAAAAGAAGGCGTGGAACTTGATGACGGACCGGTGAAGTTCGAGAAGCTGGAAGACGAGGGGGGCGAGGGTTTCAACCACTGGTACCGTGTGATGCTCAAGGAGGGCCGCAATCGCGTGGTGCGCCGTACCTTTGATGCGTTGGGCCTGCCGGTCAGCCGGTTGATGCGTGTACGCTTCGGCATAATCAACCTGCCATCCCGGCTGAAGCGTGGCATGAGCGCCGAATTGGGTGAAGGCGAGGTTGAACGGGTGTTGGAGTGGGTCGGAATTGAGAGCAGCGCAAATCAAGGGGTGAATGCAGCTCGCCAGCCGACAAAGGCCAGAAGGGGTGTTCATGCGCCAGCTGGTACCGGCAGAGGCGAAGCAGGAAAAAGTAAAACTGGTATTAAACGTTGATAGCCACTAGAATCTGAACGGTCATTGGCTGTGTCAGAGGTTTTCGGGGAAGCGGCAAGTAAGCGGGAAATCGGGAATTTAATGGAAGAACGCAGCAATAAGACCATCATGTGCAGCGTGTTGTTCTTGGATATCGTTGAATATTCCAGGAAGTCTGTGTCTGGCCAGATTTCGCTGAAAGACCGGTTTAATAGCTATCTATCCGCCGCTATTCGTGATGTCCCCATAACCGACCGTATCATTCTGGACACGGGAGATGGTGCGGCGATCAATTTTCTCGGCGATGTGGAAGACGCCCTGAAAGCGGCACTCAGCCTGCGTGAAAGCCTGCTCAACGAAGACCCGAACGTCGATCACCCTTTACAGGTACGCATGGGCATAAATCTTGGCCCGGTGCGGCTGGTCAGGGATATCAATGGCCAGCCCAATATTGTGGGTGATGGAATCAATGTCGCTCAACGGGTGATGGGCTTTGCCGATTCTGCGCAGATACTGGTCTCGCGTTCCTATTACGATGCTGTTTCGCGCTTGTCTCCACAATATGCGGGTATGTTCCATTATCAGGGGTCGCGCACCGACAAGCACGTACGCGAACACGAGGTCTATGCGATCGGCTATCCGGGTGACAAAACCACCCTGCGAAGCCGGTCAGGTGGGCATATGGTTGCAAGACATCCATCCGGTTCTGTGGAGGGGACAGTAAAACATTTCAACAACTTCTTGTATGCCGTTGGTACGCTTTTGTTGTCATTGGCCAGAGAGTCGCTTTTCCGTTTTCAGCGGGCTCAAACCGGTGTGAAAATCGTCTATATAGTCGTGATTGCAGCGCCGGTTTTATTGCTGGCACTGCTGGCGGGCCGCACGGGTGATGATGCAAAATCGATGCATGACAAGGGCGAAATTCTGCAGACTCCGGTTGCCGGAAGCAGGACTGCCGAACCGGAAATATCTTCAACTGCCAAGACAACTGATCCAAAGCGCTCAGCAGCCGCGGTCACCAAACCCAAGACACAGGATAAGCCGACTTCTTCAACTCAGTCGAAGAAAAGCCAAGGTGCCAAATCCGGCGATAACAAAGCGCGCATTTCGGTTTCCTGTACGGCGGGTACTGAAGTGTTTGTCGATGGCGTGCGTTTGGGAGGTGTCGGATCCAAAACATTTTTGGCGGTAATCCCGCAGGGACGACATAACGTGATCGTGAGCCATCCCAGCGGCGGAATTTATTCCAAGGATGTCAATCTTGAGAACGGCAAGACTGTTGAGGTCAGGCCGGATTTCTGCAAGTGATGAATATGTCCTGGCACCAAATTGAATCGAGTGTAAACGGCAAGCATGGGCGGCAGCATGATTAGCCAACTGGGCCGTTATGAAGTGCTGGGTGAACTCGGCCAGGGCGCCATGGGCATCGTCTATAAGGCCAGGGATCCGCTGATAGACCGCGTAGTGGCAATCAAGACGATCAATCTCGCGCTGGCGCTGGACGAGAAAGAGGAATATGAGGAGCGCTTCTATCAGGAGGCCAAGGCAGCCGGGCGCCTCAATCATCCGAACATCGTAACAATTTACGATGTGGGCAGGAGCGGCGATGTCGCATATATCGCCATGGAGTTTCTGCAGGGGCGCGAGCTTCGCGACATCATGAATGAAGTTGGATTGCTGCCGGTGGATCAGGTGCTGGATATCATCGCCCAGGTTGCACAGGGACTGGCCTATGCACACGAGAACGGTATCGTACATCGCGACGTCAAACCCTCCAATATCATGGTAATACGCGATGGGCATGCCAAGATAACTGACTTCGGTATTGCGCGCATGGCATCATCGGCGGTTCGCACCCAAACCGGCATGGTGCTGGGTTCGCCCAAGTACATGTCGCCGGAGCAGGTGATGGGCAAGTCATTGGATCAGCGTTCGGATGTGTTTTCGCTGGGGGTGATGCTCTACGAGATGCTTACCGGCCTGACGCCGTTCAGGGGGGAGAATGTCAATGCCATCATGTACCAGACCCTGAATACGATACCTGCGGCACCGAACACACTGAATCCTGCAGTGCCGGAGATGGTGAACTTTATCGTCGCCAAAGCCCTGGCCAAAGGGGTGGATGACCGCTACCAGAATGCCAAGGATCTGGCCATAGATTTGCGTGCTTGTCGCGATACGCTGCCACGATCTAGTCAGTCGCTGGATGTTTCAAGGCAATCAACCGGAGACAGAAAAACGCAGCACCCCTTGGGTATTGGCGGGCGCATGAGCCCGGAAGAGGAAGAAAAACCGGTCTCGACAGTCGGCCTTTCCAAGGCATTTGATTCAGCCGCCGCCGCAATGCGCCTGGCTGCGTTGACGGCAACCAGTGAGGATGTAGATGAGTTGTCAAAGACGCTGAACATCTCGCGCCCTACGGAGGAGGAAATCAGGCTGGCCGCACCTTTGCATGGTCCTGGACGCCCCGAGGCAGGTCCGGGCCGGGGTATCCCTCAAGCACAGCCAGCGGGCGAGGGCATCCTGTTGCTGGCGGTCGTTGTCATCGTGCTGTTGGGACTCGTCGCAATCATCGCTTTCTGAAATCTTCGTTATTGTGCATGATCGGCCAATGACAATAGCGTTCTCTTCCCGCCTTGCATTATTGCAACTGTCAAGCCACACAATCGCTGCCATCGTGGCGAGTTTCACCGATATGCCGTCTGGAGCCAGGTTGTTGATTTTTGCGCTGATAGCCTAGAGCCTGTTTTTCCATCTGGCCGGGACGTTTTGGGAATATTCCCGGGCTCATGGCGCAAGCTTGCCTTTGAACGGGATGAGGTGTCGGTGCTCACCCGTTCCGGAGTGGCACTTCACGGAAAAATCGCAAAGAGCACGCTTGTTTTCCCTTGTCTGATCGCCATACACATCAACGAAGGAGATAATTCTCGGTGGATCTCACGTATTCTGTTCGAGGATGCAGTCGGGAAAGGTGAATTTCGCGGATTTGCGCATCCACCTGAAATTTTTCTAACCACCGAGATTCTTCAAAATACAGGTGAATCACGCCTTGCTATCAGGAGTGAGTATGGTGGGTCTGGGGTGGTCGAGTGTAAGCGGATAGTCCTTGCTGAAATGGAGCCCTCGGCTCTCATGGCGTGACAGCGCGCTTTTCACAATCAAGTCGGCGTTCAGCACCAGATTGCGCAGTTCCAGGAGGTCAGCGCTGATATGGAAATTCCGGTAGTACTCGTTGATTTCGCTCTGAAGCAATTTGATGCGGTGTTGAGCACGTTGTAGGCGTTTGTTGGTGCGAACGATTCCGACATAGTCCCACATGAAATGGCGCAGCTCGGCCCAGTTGTGCGAGATGACAATCTGCTCATCGGCATCGGTGACACGGCTTTCGTCCCATTTGGGCAGGGTGGGCATCGCCCTGCGGGGGTGGCTCAGGATATCGTTGACTGCAGCATCAGCAAAAACCAGGCATTCCAGCAAGGAGTTGCTGGCTAACC
>DASWTZ010000064.1:0-12598 GCA_036401875.1 Gallionella sp. | reverse complement strand
CTGTTTCAGGCGTTTGACGCGGCGGTCGGACCGGCGGCAGCACAGGAAAAGCCGGCTGCCGCGCCAAGTCCGTCCGCCGAAAAGGTGGTGGTCGCAGCACCGGTAGCGGGTACGGCGGGCAAACCTTCCAGCGACTGGGTGCTGGTGGTGGACGACAATCAGACCGTCCGGGAGTTCATGAAGAACAAGCTGGCGGCCTTCAATTTCAATGTTGATTACGCGGAAAGCGGCGAGCAGGCGATTGGATTTACCGGCCAGAAAAATTACTCGTGCATCTTTCTGGATGTTGTCATGCCCGGAATTGACGGATACCAGGTATGCAAATTGATCAAATCGAACAAGGCCGCTCAAAAAACCGCAGTCGTCATGTTAACCAGCAAGGATTCGCCGTTCGACAAGATACGCGGCAGCATGTCAGGTTGCGATGCATACCTGACGAAGCCGGTTGATGAGGAGAAGTTGCTGGAAACGATTTCAAAATTCCTGCCGCAGAAATAGACAGATATGGCCGTTAGAAAAGTTCTGTGTGTAGATGACTCAGCCGCCGAACTGGATTTGATCAAGCAGATTGCATTGGGCGCCGGCATCAAGGTGGTCACGGCATCCAATGGCCAGGATGCGATTCACCTGGCCCGTGCAGAGCGACCCGATCTGATTTTTCTGGATATTGTAATGGCGGGAATGGATGGTTTTGCTGTAATGCGCGAATTGCAAAAGGATCCAGTTACCAAGACGATACCGGTGGTTTTTGTTTCAAGCAAAAACCAGAAAGCCGATCAGGCATGGGCGAAATTGCAGGGTGCGAAGGGTTTTGTGTCCAAGCCGGTCAAGGAAGAGGCGATCTTGCAGGAGATAGGCAGATTTTGAGTACCGCCTGTTGAACAGGATAGTCAGGCGGCCCTGAACTTGTTATCGGTCGATGGAAATGCAGCAGACAAATTCACTCCAGTTTGTAGACAAGGAAGCCCTCAAGGCGCAGGTTGACGCCGAGATAGCGGCGCGGCTGGAACTTGAGGCTGATTATGCCCGTTACGTTCATCGGCGTGGATTCAATGTGGGGCCGCTGCGGCTGCTTGTCGGGCTGGATGAGGCCAGCGAGGTGGCGGAAATGCCGCCCTTGTTCCGTTTGCCAGGTGCGCCGCAGGGTGTGAAAGGACTTGCAAACCGCCATGGGCGCGTGGTGCCGGTGCTCGATCTGCTGGCGCTGTTCGGTGCGGCAGATATGCAAAAGGATGGCGGCTGGCTGCTGGTATATGGCCGCGGCGATGAGGCCGTGGGCATCATGATAGATAGCCTGCCGGACCGCAAGAAATTTGCGCTTGAAGATGCCGTCGGAATTGAAAAGATCACGCACCCGATCGCAGCTCATGCCAGGGCGGCATATCGGGAGGGTGACGCAATCTGGATAGATATGGACATGGCCGCATTGTTTGCGGCGGTGTTCAGGATTGATTCATCAGCTGCATAGGCCGTCCGACGTGTTGCCGATGGTTGGGCGGTTAGCGGTGAAGCGCAGGGACATTGACTAATGGGCAGTCTGCCGGACAGGAAATTCAGGAGAACACAATGTTTGTAACGATTCGCGCCAAATTGATTGGTTTCAGCACGCTTGCACTATTGCTGATGGCACTGCTGGGAGGGGCCGCCTATTACGGCAAAACGCAATGGGTGGCAGCAAATGCGCAATCGCAGGTCGTGGGTTCGCTGATGGATTCGAATATGCGCCTGAATATCGTGCAAGAGCAGATTCGCAGTGAAATATTGCTGATGCAGAAGGGGCTGGGCGCCACGGATACCATAGCGTACAAGGATGCGGTTAAGCGTGTGAAAGATAATCTCGCTACGCTGAACAGCATCGTCGAACGCGTCGCGGCAGCCGGAGAGGTTTCTGGGAAAATCAAGCAGACGATTGCCGGGGTGCGCGCGGATGTGGTCGATTACACGAAGTCTATACAGGTTGTTCTGCAATCGGGTGAAGGCAGTGTGGCCATGATGGAGGCGCAATTTGCGGATATCGATAGCAAACACGAGAAGCTCAACCGGGATCAAACGGCGCTGAACAAGCTGATTTCGGATGAAATGGAAGCCGCAAGACAGGCGTCAGAAGATACGGGCACTCAGTTGTCCAGCATGGTTATCGCGCTGGCCGGCGCAGCGCTGCTCCTGCTGTCGCTGTCGGGATATTCCATGTATCGCGGGATCATGCGCCCGCTCAATGAGCTGCGTCAGGCCATCGTGAAGGTGGAGGCGGGCCACTATGAGGTTCGGATTGGACTGGATAACCAGGATGAGATCGGGGCGCTGGGTCGCGCATTCGACAAACTGGTTGATGTGCATATCGCTTCCCTGAAAACTACGGCGGCCGACAACGAACGGCTCAATAATTCCGTGATCGGCTTGTTTTCGGCCATGGGGGCACTGGCACAGAAGGATCTGACGGTGCACGCGCCTGTGACGGACGACATCATCGGTACACTGGGAGATGCGATCAACCAACTAACCGATGTAATCGCGACTGTGCTTCACCACGTGACCAAGGTGGCCGGAGTGGTGGAGGCAGCTTCCGAACGCATGAAGAAACAGTCCGACGTGGTCAATGACATGGCCAAGGAGGAGGATGTGATCGTCGTGCGCCTGATTTCGAATCTCGAGACCGCAATGGCCTCAATCGGCGAGGTGGCGATATTTGCACGCGATTCCAACCGCGCGGCTGCGGAAGCAACCAAGTCGACGGAAAGCGCGATGGAAACTGTGCAGGCGACCCTGAGCGGCATGAATGCAATACGCGAAACAATTTCCGAAATGGAAAAACGGATCAAACGTCTGGGTGAGCGTTCACAGGAAATTTCGCAGATCGTCAACCTGATTAACACGATATCCGAACGAACGCACGTCCTTTCGCTGAACGCAGCGATGCAGGCTGCGATGGCCGGTGAGGCGGGGCGCGGCTTTGCAGTTGTGGCGGAAGAGGTGCAACGACTTGCGGAAAACTCCAGGCAGGCGACCGGCCAAATCGCGAACCTGGTGCAAAACATTCAGGTGGAAACCAACGACACCATCGCCACGGTGAATAAAACCATTGAACAGGTAGTCAACGAGTCGGAATTGGCGTACAACGCAGGCGAGAGGATGCGCGAAACACACGAGGCGACGGCGCGGCTGGTGCGGCTGGTGGCTACCATTGCAACCAGTTCGGCGGAACAGACCAAAATCGCCTCGGTGCTGCGCGCGGCAGCCGACGAGATTGCGCAGTTCACTGAAAAAACGGCGGAACAGCTGGTCGCGCAAAACCAGAGTGCCGCCAGTCTGGTGGCGGCTTCGCAAAAACTCGTGGATGCCATCTCGGTATTCAAACTGCCATCAATCGAGCCCACAGCGAATGCCTCGAATGCTGAAGACTTCAGCGAGCAGACACAAATCTTCGAAGCGATGCGATGATTCGCGGTTGAGGGCGTAATTCCGATCATTATGTCTATAGCTTCGCTGGCCCCATTTTTTTCAGAAATGCGCAATGAACTTGCGCACACCGCACAGGATTTCGAGCGCTGGCTGGGCATAATGGCTACTGCCCCCGGCGACGATCCCCAGCTGATGGAGGCGCTGGAGAGCTATGCGGGGCAACTGGAGCGTATCGGGCAGACCGCGGAAATGATAGGCATGCCCGGCCTTAATGCCTGGTGCAATGCGCTCAACGGCATACTGCCCTCCGTAATATTCATGCAGGGGGAAACGCGCGCGTCAGCGTGCAAGGCGCTAGAGGCATGGCCGCCGCTGGTCGATCGGTATTTGCAGGAGCCGGGAAACTTTGATGCGTCGATGGCCCTGGCCGAATACCTTTCGTCACCCGGCCTCGCCCAACCGCATGCCGAAAATGACAGCTTGGCCTTGCTCGAATCGCTGACTATCCCCCCCGTCGTGCCGGAAGAATTGATGTCGCAGCTGACGCAGGCTGAGGCGCCGGCCAGCGTCACCCGTGACGATATTTCACTGACCGTGCCGGACAATGCAGACAGGGATGTCTACGATGCATTTATCGACGAAGCGCCGGCTAACGTAGAGCAGTTTTCCGCGTTGGCAACAAAAATCGCATCAGGGCAGGCGGATGCCGACGATATGCGCAGCGCGAAGCGCATTGCTCACTCGTTCAAGGGATCGGCAAACATCGTTGGAATCCGCGGAATTGCCACGCTCGGGCACCATACCGAGGATGTGCTGGAGTACTTCGAGAAGAATCCGGTCAGGCCGCCTCGCGCACTGGGTAAAACGCTGGTCGCGGCGAGCGACTGTCTCGCGCAGATGGTGGGTTACCTGCGCGGGGATGAGGAGGCGCCGGAGAATGCATTCGAGGTTCTCAGTGAGGTTGTAGCCTGGGCTAACAAGGTCAAATCGGGTGAAATCGCCGACATGGGAGATGACGCCGGGGTGGCAATTCCGCCTCCGCCGCCAGCAATAGAAAAAAATGAAGCGCCGGCGGTGCCGGCTGCGGAAGCCGAGCAGGCGACGCTGAGAGTGCCGGTTAAGACGGTCGATGAGATTTTCCGGCTGGTCGGCGAGATGACCAGCCAGATAGCACGCCTGGAATCGGTGGTGGAAAAAGTGAATGCTCGTACAACGGCATTGCTCAACCATAACAACCTTGTGCAGCAGCGGGTCGTCGATATTGAAAAAATGGTCATGGTGCGCGGATTGTCCCTGACACGTGCCGAGGCGGCCGATGACCAGTCCTTCGATCCTCTGGAGATGGACCGCTATACCGAATTGCATAGTGCGACACGCACGCTGGTCGAAGTGGCGGCGGATGCGCGCGAAATGACGGACAGCCTGGAGGCTGGCGTAGTCAGCCTGCGTGGCGAGGTGGCGCAGCAGTCCAATATCAACAAGGAGCTGCAATATCAGGTGGTGGCGACCAGATTGGCGCCGGTCAGCGTTCTGAGTGCTCGCTTGACGCGTAACGTGCGACAGACTTGCCAGCAAACCGGGAAACAGGCGGAGCTGGTCATCTCGGGCGGCGAGATTCAGGTGGATGGCGACGTAATCAACAAATTGGCCGATCCGCTGCTGCACCTGCTGCGCAATGCGGTTGATCACGGCATCGAATTGCCGGAGGAGAGGGTACGGGCGGGCAAACCGGTCGAGGGGCGGATCAGTCTCGGCTTCACCCGTCAGGGGTCAGGTATTGTCGTCACGATACAGGATGATGGCCGGGGGCTGGATTACGAGCGGATCCGGACCAAGGCGATCTCACAGGGACTCATTACGGCCGACCAGCAGTTATCCCGTCCCGAGCTGGCGCGGCTGGTGTTGCTGCCCGGTTTCTCGACCCGAGATCAGGTAAGCGAAATTTCCGGACGCGGCGTCGGAATGGATGTGGTTGCCACGCGCATGGCCGCGATCAAGGGGACGGTGGAATTGAGTTCGGAACCCGGTCACGGCAGCGAAATCGTGTTGCGTTTCCAGGCTTCGCTGGTAACGCAACACACCCTGCTGGTGGAGGCGGGTGGTCAGCTTTTCGCGATACCCATCCACTACATCAAGGAGGCATTTCCCGGCGGACTGGGTCAAATTTACCGGGCAAAGTCGGCGGACGCGAAAATCAGGGCCGCGGATGAGGGGTGGATGTTTACGATGCGTGATGAAAGCAATCCATTGCGCGATCTGGCTCCCTTGACCGGTTATCCGGCAGCCACCCCGAGCGTGAAACGCTATGCCGAGATGCCGAAGGTTCTGATCCGCACCCTCGATGGGACGGTTGCGGTTCTGGTGGACCGGCTGGTGGACAGCCGCAGCGTGATGGTGAAGAACATGGGCAAATATCTGCCGCGGGTGCATGGCATCGCGGGAGTCACGCTGCTGGGTGATGGCACGCTGGTCCCGCTGTTGAACGTGCCTGAATTGCTGGCTGCGCCAATTGCGGTGACATCCGCCGTGGCGGACCTTGCGGCTGCGGCGCGCAAAAAAGCGCGGCGCATACTGGTAGTCGACGATTCGCTGTCGGTGCGCAAAGGCCTGATGCAACTGCTTCAGGATGCCGCCTACGAGGTCAAAGGGGCTGGGGACGGAATGGAGGCAATCCGGGTGATCGATACATTCGCGCCCCATCTGGTGTGCACGGATATGGAAATGCCGAACATGAACGGCCTGGAGCTGACACAGCATCTGCGCCTGAAGGAAACAACGAAAAAAATGCCGGTAATCATGATTACATCGAGATCTACGGAGAAGCATCGTGAGCAAGCGATCAGGGCTGGCGTGGATTATTACCTGACCAAGCCGTATACCGATGCGGAATTGCTGGGCCATGTCCAGAGTGTCATGCAAAAAAGCATCGAGGCGACCGAATAAGCAATTGTGGGAAGGCGGCAAACTGGGTAATATCCAATACGGGGGCGGGTTGCCGCCCGAAAACAAGGTGCAGGCGTATAAAACACGAACGGAATTGAAAGGCTCAAATTATGACGAATTATGGTCGGGTGGCCTTGATAGGCGTGGTGGTGAGCGGCGTTGCCCTCGGCGGGCATGCTTGGTATTTCCATCGCGTCGAAATTGCCGTGGCCGACCTCATGGTATTCCTGATCATGCTGCCGGTCTGGTTTCTGGTGTTCAAGTGCGCCAGGGACGCGGGTGGAGCGGATGCGCCTGCTCAGAACGGCAACGAATATCTGAAGGAAAGCAGCGCGTTCCATGTTCAATTGGGCAATGAAATTGCGGAGCAACTCAGTTCGGCCCATACCGAGCTGGGCAATACGCAGGCGATACTGAGCGATGCCATAGGCAAACTGGTCAGCAATTTCATCCTGATTTCTGACGGCGTGCGCGACCTGTCCGGGCATACCAATGAATTCAGCAAGCAGTTGCGCGAGGTGGTCGAGAAGGTCAACTATTCATTGGCCGAAGCGGAACGCGCGGTAAGCAAGCTGGGAGCCGACGACGGTGCGGCCGTGATGGAATCGAACAGGCATGTCCGGTCTATAATGGCCGAATTGGCTGCGTTCAATGAGGCCGTCGCCAGCAATGCAGTCGATCTCAATCTCATTAGCACCAACGTCGAGCAAAATGTGCTGGTGGTGATCTCCACGCTGCAATTCCAGGACATGAGTTCACAGCTGATAGAACACGCCCGAATGAGGATGAGCGCCCTGCAAGAGGTCGCCAACGAAATGGGCAAGGGCGGATCCAGCAAAGACCAGAAGGAATATCTGGAGCGTATTGCAGCCTACAACCGGCTGCTGGATAAGCATGTGGTCTCGCTTGATAAGCAGAAGGCCAATCCGGTTGCGCAAAAGGATTTTGGGACCGGCGATGTGGAATTGTTTTAGCGCCTGAGCCGGAGCAAGCCGGATTGCATTTTTCTGGTAATTAATGCAGTCTGGTAACGAAACAGAAAATTGCCTGTGAATTATTTATAGAAGCTGAGCGAAAAAATGGCCAAAACTATTTTAGCGATTGACGATTCCACCTCCATCAGACAGATGGTGGCTTTCACACTCAAATCTGCGGGCTACACTGTCATTGAGGCGGCCGACGGTCAGGAAGGGCTGATCAAGGCAACGACCAATGCCAGTGCGATCAATCTGGTGCTGACGGATCAGAATATGCCGGTGATGGACGGGCTGACACTGATTAAAACATTGCGCGGGATGCCGCAGTTCGCCACGATGCCTATCCTGATGCTGACCACCGAATCCAGCGATGTCATGAAGTCGCAGGGCAAGGCCGCAGGTGCGACCGGCTGGCTGGTCAAGCCGTTCGATCCCCACAAATTGCTGGAAGTCGTCAAAAAAGTAATTGGCTAATACCTGACTCACAGTTTTGCCTTTTCGTTAGCCAGAATTTATCACCGCACACCCCAGGGAAGAGCCGATGTCCATCGACATGAGCCAGTTTTATCAGGTGTTCTTTGAGGAATCCGCCGAACACCTCGCGAGCATGGAGAGCCTGTTGCTCGCAATCGATCCGGATTCGCCGGATCCGGATCAACTGAATGCGATATTCCGCGCCGCTCATTCCATCAAGGGCGGGAGTGGCACCTTCGGGTTTTCGGATATGGCGGATGTGACGCACGTTCTGGAAACGCTGCTGGATCGCATCCGCAAGAATGAAATAGCCTTAACACATGAAATGATCGATGCGTTCCTGCTGGCTGGCGATGTCTTGCAGGGGTTGCTGGATGCGCACCAGAATGGGGCGATTGCCGACGAGGCGGCGTCTATTGAGATATGTAAAAAACTTGAGCGACTGGCGGGGGTGGATGCCGGGGCAGAGAGTCGTCCGGACAATCCGACCGAGGTCCGTGCGGAAGCTGCAAAGCACGCTTCCAGGCAGCACAAGTATCAAATCAAGTTCGCCAGAACCCGCAGTGCATTTCCAACCAAGGCTCACCTTGAGAATTTGCTCGAGGATCTCGGGAATGTCGGCGCGATCAGGAACAAGAAAATCGGTGCAGAAGAGGTATCGCTTGCACTGACAACTTTCGCGACGGAAGCGGACCTGCGCGAAATATTCTCGTTCTTCCTCAAACCGAAACAGCTGTCGATTAAAACAATGGCCAATGTTCCGGTGAGCAACGGGGCAGAGGGTGAGAGCTATGGATTCTTCGGGCCTGACGAACAGGCGGAAGCAGCGGCTGACTCGCAAGAAGATGAGGGTTATGGATTTTTTGTGGAACCCGGGGTGCCGGATTCGGCTGTCGAAGACGAGCAGGGGTATGGCTTTTTTGACAGGCTCGAGAAGCCACAGGTCCAGGCGCCAGAGCAGCCGTCTGCAGATGGATTGCAGGACGAGGACATCATCCCGCAACGACGCGCTACTGACAAGGCTGCGTCAGCGACCGGAGGGGACACCTCGATACGCGTCAGCGTCGGCAAAGTAGACAAGATGATCAATCTGGTCGGCGAACTAGTGATTACCCAAGCGATGCTGGCAGAAACCATTTCTGGCATGGATCCGGTATTGCATGAGCGTTTGATCAATGGGCTTGGGCAACTGGAACGCAATACCCGCGACCTGCAGGATTCGGTCATGTCAGTGCGCATGATGCCGATCAATCTGGTGTTTAGCCGTTTTCAGCGTGTGGTGCGCGACAGTGCGGTCAAACTCAACAAGAAGGTCCAGCTCAAGGTTGTTGGCGAAAGCACTGAGTTGGACAAGGGGTTGATCGAAAAAATCAGCGATCCGCTCACCCACTTGGTGCGTAACAGTCTGGATCACGGCATAGAACTGCCGGAGGAGCGGATCGCCAAGGGCAAGGATCCGCAAGGCACAATCATGCTGCGTGCGGCCCATCAGGGCGGCAATATCATCATAGAGGTGATCGACGACGGTGCCGGCCTGAATCGCGAGCGAATCCTCGCTCAGGCGAGGAAAAAAGGCATGGCGGTCACCGACGGTATGAGCGATAACGAAGTCTGGCAGCTGATTTATGCGCCGGGTTTCTCGACGGCCATCGCGATCACCGACGTTTCAGGGCGCGGAGTAGGCATGGATGTGGTCAAAAAGAACATCGAGAGTATAGGTGGGCGTGTGGACGTGACGTCACGCGAGGGGCAGGGGTGTACCGTGTCCATACGCCTGCCGCTGACCTTGGCAATACTGGATGGCATGTCGATTGCCGTAGGTGACCAGATATACATCATCCCGCTTAGCTTCATCGTCGAATCCTTCCAGCCGGGCAAGGGTGATATCAATGGCATCAGCGGACAGCAGGGCCAGGTCGTTCACGTGCGTGGAGAATACCTGCCGCTGATATCCCTGCACAAGGTATTCAATATCCAGACCAGGATCACCGATCCGACGGAGGGCATACTGGTGCTGCTGGAAACGGAAGGCAAGAAGGTCGCGCTGTTTGTCGATGAGCTGGTGGGTCAGCACCAGGTGGTAATCAAGAGCTTGGAAACCAATTACAGGAAGGTCAAGGGCGTTTCTGGCGCAACCATCATGGGAGATGGCAGGGTTGCGATGATCATGGACGTGGGCGAGCTGGTCAAGATGGCATAGCCGGTACGCGCGCCGCGGGCTGGTGATGGTGCAGTATAATCACTGGTCTGAATGGTGCCGAATTGCCAGTGGACAGGAGGCCCGCTCGCTTTGAGCGGGTCTGTTTTTTTTGGAATAAAGAAATATGCGTATCAACATGCCGGTCACGGACCGCGAGGTGATGCTTGCAGACGATACTTGTATCGTTTCGCGCACCGATACCAAGGGCCGAATTACGTTTATCAACGATGATTTCATCGGGATAAGCGGTTTCGCGGAAGATGAGTTGATGGGCGCGCCCCACAACATCGTGCGCCACCCCGATATGCCACCTGAGGCCTACGCCGATCTGTGGAAAACCCTGGGCGAGGGGAAACCCTGGATAGGGATGGTAAAAAACCGCTGCAAGAATGGCGATTACTATTGGGTGGAGGCGCACGCGTCGGCAATCCGTGATGGCGACCGTGTTACGGGCTATATGTCTGTGCGCACCAAGCCCAGCCGTGAAAGCGTGCTGGCAGCGGAGAAGCTGTACCGGCTGTTCCGCGAAGGCAGGCAAGGTAACCTGGTTATCAGGGAAGGGCAGGCTGTCAGGACGGGCTTGCTGGCAAGTATCGGCAATCTTCAGTACCTGAGTATCAAATGGCGATTGATAGCCGGTCTGGCACTGTTTTGCTCAAGCCTGATGGCGGGCGGTGCGCTCGGGTTGTACGGCATGAAGCAGAGCAATGCGGGGCTCAAGAGCGTATACGAGGATCGCAGCCAGCCCATGGGCATGCTTGCCGAGGTGCAGAGGCACATGCTGCAAAATCAGCGGCTGATCGAGATATCCATCAACGCATCGCCGGCGGAGGTGCGTGACAACATCGCCGAAGTGGAGCGCAACAGGGGCAAGGTCAACGCGCTCTGGGAGAGCTATATGTCTTCTGGACTTCAACCCGAGGACAAAAATCTGGCTGGGAGATTTGCGGCAGATCGCGGGCGCTATGAAAGCGAGGGGATCGTGCTGGCGGAAGCGGCGCTTCGGGAAGGCGATCACCGTGCGGCGAGAACCATCGCGGCGGAAAAAATCGCGCCGCTGTACAAATCCGTAGAGGTGGACATCAACCTCCTGATCAAGCGCCAGATACAGGCTTCAAGAAGCGAATACGAGCATGCCAGGGAGAACTACCTGGCAGTGCGCGATCTGGCGCTGTACTCAATCGGGCTGGCCCTTCTGATTGCAATATCGGGAGGTATCCTGCTGATACGTTCGATCCTTCGCCCCATCGATCAGGCTGTCAAGCTGGCCAACGCCGTCGCCTCAGGTGACCTCGGTAGTAAGATTGGCCACACCAGCCGCAGCGAAATCGGTCGGTTGCTGCTTACGCTGAAAATCATGAATCTCAACCTAGTCGCGCTGGTCGGCGATGTACGCCGCTCGGCTGCAATTATCTCGGGCTCCTCGCATGAGGTGGCGGCAGGGAATGTTGAAGTCGCGCAACGTACCGAAGAGCAAGCCACCAGCCTTGAGGAAACGGCTGCAACCATGGATGAGATAACCTCGAACATCAGGCAGAATGCAGGGAATACACAGCAAGCAAGCATGATGGCGGTGAGCGCATCGGATGTCGCGGTAAAGGGCGGCAAGGTGGTCGGCGGCGTGGTGAACACCATGGCTGCGATCAGTGCCAGCTCGAGAAAAATTGTCGATATCATCGGGGTCATCGAAGATATAGCCTTTCAGACGAACATACTCGCGTTGAACGCCGCCGTGGAAGCGGCACGGGCGGGAGAGCACGGGCGGGGCTTCGCGGTGGTGGCAAACGAGGTGAGGAATTTGGCGCAACGCTCTGCGGTGGCTGCCAAGGAAATCACCCATCTGATCGACGACTCGGTCGACAGCGTCGAGGCAGGCACCAGGCAGGTCGATCTGGCGGGTGCGACCATGGCGCAGATAGTCGAATCGGTGAAGCATGTTACAGACATTATCACGGACATTTCCGATGCCTTCGCCGAACAGAGCCGCGGGGTAGAGCAGGTTAACGAGGCGCTCAACCAGATCGACGAAATAAACCATCAAAATGCGGGACTGGTGTCCGAGGTTGCCGGGGCGGCAGAAGACTTACAGGAGCAGGCGAGGGTGCTGGAGCGGGCGGTGAGTGTGTTCAAGCTACGGGGAGACGGCGAAAACAGCAGGGAGGCAAGATTGAATTCCGTTTCGTCGAAACCTGAACGCCCGCCCATTGCCGGGACGAATGAGGCATCATCTAACCCTCGAAGGTTGCCTGATAAAAGGTGACGCAGATATGATGGCCATGTGAGAAACATAAGCCTGTCGCCGGGGTAATTTGTGACGTTGTGTCGGGGTTTGTAACATCATCAGGGAGAGCGCCATGCAGATTGATCAGGAACATAAAACCACCGGCGAGAGCCGCGAACTGCTGACCTTCACGCTGGGCAGCGAGGAATACGGAATCGACATCCTCAAGGTGCAGGAGATCCGGGGCTATGAGGCCGTCACGACGATCGCCAACGCGCCAGCCTTCATCAAGGGCGTGATCAACCTGCGCGGCATCATCGTCCCGATCGTGGACATGCGCATCAAGTTCAACCTCGGCAAGGTCAGCTACGACACCACCACGGT
>DASWTZ010000063.1:0-9496 GCA_036401875.1 Gallionella sp. | reverse complement strand
CGGGTGCTCACAAAGGTCGGGCACGAACTGGCCAAGCTGCCGCTCGACCCGAAGATTGCGCGGCTGCTGCTGGCCGGCCGACAATACCACTGCCTGAGCGAGATCCTGGTCATCGCTAGCGCGTTGTCGGTGCAAGACCCGCGCGAGCGCCCGCTGGACCGGCAGCAGGCGGCCGATGCCGCACACAAAGTGTTCGCCGACGAGCGCTCCGACTTCCTCGCCTACCCGAAGATATGGGCGTGGTTCCGGCAGGCTGTCGAGCACAAGCAGTCCAACCGGCTGCTCGCCGAGGAATGCCGCAAGCACTTCCTGTCGCCGCTGCGGCTGCGCGAATGGCGCGAGCTGCACCAGCAACTGCATGCGCAGGTCGCTGAGATGGGCAAGCGCGAGAACGAACAGCCCGCCACCTACGAGCAGATCCACAAGGCGCTGCTGTGCGGCCTGCTCGGCAACATCGGCATGAAGGGCGTCGAGGGCAACGAGTACCTCGGCGCGCGCAGCATTAAGTTCGTCATCGCGCCCAACTCGGTGCTGGCGAAGAAGGGCGCAAAGTGGATCGTTGCCGCCGAGCTGACCGAGACCCACAAGCTGTACGCCCGCTGCGTCGCGCGCATCGAGCCGGAATGGCTGGAGGACGTGGGCGCCCACCTGATCAAGCGCCACTACTACGACCCGCACTGGGAAAAGAAGGCCGCGCAGGTCGCCGCGTGGGAGCGCAGCACGCTGCACGGCCTGCTGCTGAACCCGAAGAAGCGCGTGCACTACGGGCCAATGAATCCGGAAGAGGCGCGCGAGGTGTTCATTCGCCAGGCGCTGGTCGAGGGCGAGTTCAACACCCAGGCGCCGTTCTTCGCGCACAACCGCAAGCTGATCGCCGACATCGAGGCGCTGGAGCACAAGGCGCGCCGCCCCGACGTGCTGGTCGACGACGAGCTGATCTACGCCTTCTACGACAGCCGCATCCCGCATGAATATTCGGGGAGCGGCATGCACAACGGCGCGGTATTCGAGCAGTGGCGCCGCGAAGCCGAGCGAAACAACGCGAAGCTGCTGTTCCTCAAAAAGGAAGACCTGATGCGCCACGAGGCGGCCGGGATCACCACCGACCAGTTCCCGCCGCAACTCAAGATCGACAACGTCAGCTTCGCGCTGGCCTACAACTTCTCGCCCGGCAAGAACGACGACGGCATCACTCTCACCGTGCCGCTCGCGCTGATCAACCAGGTGGCGCCGGCCCGCTGCGAATGGCTGGTTCCCGGCCTGCTCGCCGAGAAGGTGCAACAGCTAATCAAGACGCTGCCGCAGCGGCTGCGCCGCCACATGGTGCCGGTGCCCGAGTTTGCCGCCGCGTTCTGCCGCGACGTGCAGCCGTCCAACACCCCGCTCTTGCTGTCGCTGGCCCGCTACATCCGCGAGCAGAAGCAGCTCGACGTGCCGCAGGATGCGTTCCGCCTCGAGCAGCTGCCGCCGCACCTGTCGATGAATTTCCGCGTGATCGACGAACACGGGCGGCAGCTCGGCATGTCGCGCAACTTCGCGCAGCTGCACGGCGAGCTGGGTGCACGCGTCGCGCCGGTCGCCGTCGCCGCCGTCGCCGAGGAAAAGGGCGAAGAGACCGGCTCGCAGCGCTACACCTCGTGGAGCTTCGGTACGTTCGAAGAGACCCGCGAGGTGCGCCGCGCCGGGCAGTCAGTCACGCTGTACAACGCGCTGGTGGACGACGGCGACGCCGTGGTGCTGCGCGCGTTCGACACCCGCGACGCTGCGCTGGCCGCGCACCGGGGAGGCTTGAGCCGGCTGTTCATGCTGCTGCTCAAGGAGCAGGTGAAATACCTCGAGAAGAACCTGCCGGACGCGCAGCGCCTCGGCATGCTGTTCATGCTGCCCAACGCCCCGTTCAGCGGCACCCAGCAGGAGCTACAACAGCAGATCCTCGCGACCACCTTCGAGCGCTGCTGCCTGGCCGACCCGCTGCCGTCGAACGAGGCGGAGTTTGCCGCACGGGGCAAGGAGGCGAAGAGCCGGCTGCTGCTGATCGCGCAGGAGATCGCGCGGCTGGCCGGTACGATACTCGCCGAATACCAGACGGTGCAGAAGGCGCTGCCGCAACTGAAAAATCATGCGCAAGCGGCACAGGATGTGCGCGCCCAGCTCGAATGGTTGCTGCACAAGCGCTTTATCGCCGCGACGCCGTTCGAGCGTCTGCAGCATGTGTCGCGCTATTTGAAGGCGATCAATCTGCGGATCGAGAAGCTGCGCACCAACCCGGCGCGCGATGCGCAGTGTATGGCGCAGATGCAGCCGCTGATGCAGGCATGGCAGAAGCTGCGTCAGGCACAGCAGGGCAAGCCCGACCCGCGCGTGGATGAGTTTGCGTGGATGGTGCAGGAGCTGCGCGTGTCGCTGTTCGCGCAGGAGCTGAAGACCCCGGTGATCGTGTCGGTGAAGAGGCTGGAGAAGATGCTGGCGGGCATCCGCTCATAGCGCGGTTCACCGAAGAAGCAGGGCAGCGCTACTTCGCCAGCGCGTCCTGGATGTCGCGCTTGTGCTCTTCCTCCTGGACCAGGATGTCCTCCAGCACGCGGCGCAGGCCGTATTCCTGCAGCGCCTCGGCTTGGGCGATGCGCTCCTTGTAGCGCTTGATCGCGTTGTTCTCGCCCCACAGGTCCTGCTTGAGCATCGTCGTGCCGTCGTCCGAAATTTCGCGCTTCTCCACGTCCACCGTGGGCACGCCGCCGAGGAAGTCGATCTGGTCGGAAAGCATCACCGCATGCGCCATCTCCTCCTGCGAATGCAGCAGCAGCTCCTTCTTGATCGAGTCGAACTTCGCGGTGTTGATCGTCGCGGCGTGCTGCAGGTACTGGATCGCCGCCGCGTATTCCCACTCCAGGTCCTTGTTGAGCTCCTTCAGCAGCTTCTCCTTGGTGATCTTCATTTTGCCTCTCCTTTCGTCGAGTAAAAACAAATGGCCATTGCAACTGTCTGCCGGACCGCGCACTGCCGCCACGGCAACGGGTGTTTCCGCGTTTCAAAGTGTAGCGCGATAGGTTAAGCTTGTGTTTTATTAATCTCTGCATAGAAACCCGCAAAACACCATGGCCCAATACGTAATGTCGATGCTCCGCGTGAGCAAGATCGTTCCCCCCAAGCGTCAGATCATCAAGGACATCTCCCTGAGCTTCTTCCCCGGCGCCAAGATCGGCCTACTCGGCCTGAACGGTTCCGGTAAATCCACGGTGCTGCGCATCATGGCCGGCGTGGACCAGGAATACGAGGGCGAGGTGCAGCGTGAGCCCAACATCCGCATCGGCTACCTGCCGCAGGAACCGCAGCTCGACCCCGAGTGGACCGTGCGCCAGGAAGTGGAGTCCGCCCTCGGTGAAGTCATGCAGGCGCAGGCCAAGCTGGATGCGGTGTACGCTGCCTATGCCGAGCCGGATGCCGACTTCGACGCGCTCGCCGCCGAGCAGGCGCGCCTCGAAGCGATCATCGCCACCTCGGGCGCCGACTCCGAACACCAGATCGAGATCGCCGCCGACGCGCTGCGCCTGCCCGCGTGGGATGCCGTGATCAAGAACCTTTCCGGCGGCGAGAAGCGCCGCGTGGCGCTGTGCAAGTTGCTGCTGGAAAAACCCGACATGCTGCTGCTGGACGAGCCGACCAATCACCTCGATGCCGAATCGGTGGAGTGGCTGGAGCAATTCCTGGTGCGCTTCCCCGGCACCGTGGTGGCCGTCACCCACGACCGCTACTTCCTCGACAACGCCGCCGAGTGGATCCTGGAATTGGACCGCGGCCACGGCATCCCGTGGAAGGGCAACTACTCCAGCTGGCTGGAGCAGAAGGAAGCGCGCCTCGAGCAGGAGAACAAGCAGATCGACGCGCACATGAAGGCGATGAAGCAGGAACTGGAATGGGTGCGCCAGAACCCAAAGGCGCGCCAGGCCAAGAGCAAGGCGCGCCTGGCACGCTTCGAAGAGTTGTCCAACGTCGAATACCAGAAGCGCAACGAGACGCAGGAGATCTTCATCCCCGTCGGCGAACGCCTCGGCAACGAAGTCATCGAGTTCGAGAACGTTTCCAAGGCCTACGGCGATCGCCTGCTGATTGACAACCTCAGCTTCAAGATCCCCGCCGGCGCCATCGTCGGCATCATCGGCCCGAACGGCGCGGGTAAGTCCACGCTGTTCCGCATGATAACCGGCAAGGAAACGCCTGACTCTGGCTCCGTGAAGATCGGCCAGACCGTGAAGATCGCCTTCGTCGACCAGTCGCGCGAAGGACTGGACAACGGCAAGACCGTGTTCGACGCGATCTCCGGCGGCAACGAGATCCTGACCGTGGGCAAATACGAGACCCCGGCGCGCGCTTACATCGGCCGTTTCAACTTCAAGGGCGCGGACCAGGGCAAGATCGTCGGCCAGCTATCCGGCGGCGAACGCGGCCGCCTGCACCTGGCGCAGACGCTCATCTCCGGCGGAAATGTCCTATTGCTCGACGAACCCTCCAACGACCTCGACGTGGAAACCTTGCGCGCCCTGGAAGACGCCCTGCTCGAATTCGCCGGCTGCGTCGCCGTGATCTCCCACGACCGCTGGTTCCTCGACCGCATCGCCACCCACATCCTCGCCTGCGAGGGCGACTCGAAGTGGACGTTCTTCGACGGCAACTACCAGGAATATGAGGCGGACAAGAAGAAGCGGCTGGGTGAAGAGGGGGCGAAGCCGAAGAGGATTCGATATAAGCCGATTAGCCGTTGATGCCTTGATGACTGAGATATATGGTGACGGGATATGGCCTGCCTATATGGAACAGCAAACTGACAATAGCGGCTGTGGCAGTTATGGCGATGGCGCGAGAACCAGAATCTATCTTCATGCGGCTATGCTGAAGGCACCTGAGAACAAGGTGTACCGAGAAGAGATTGATGGGGTGATCGAGGGTCTCAAGAGGTCATTTGTTACTGACGTGGGATGTGTATGCGGTGTGGAAGAATCTGTTATCAGGGAATTTCCCTGTTATTGAAAAGGCTTCCAATGCAAACTTCATTGAGGATGTGAGGCAACTGCTTGCCAAGGTTAAAGCTGGAAAATCAAAAATGAGGTTCTTCTGCCAGACTGGATAAATGATATGGGGACGGAGCACTAATTAACGCAGCTACAGGAGTCAGCTTCGCAATATGTTTCCATCGCCCGCAAGGGCGATTTTCTTTTTATGAGTTGAAGCGGTGCGGCCCGCTTGTTTTAACCTGCCGCTTTTCATCTGACCTAGAATGTTGCCATTGAACACAGGCAGAGGACGCGCATGATGAACCCTATCCAGAAGAGTCCAGTCCTTTCTTATTTCGTGCTCACGTTCCTGCTCTCGTGGGGGCTGCTCCTGTTGCTGATCGCCTTCAACGGGATGCCGGTTACGGTGGCGGAGGCGCAGGCGCAGTTGCCGCTCACGATCATGGTGTTTCTGTCCGGCCCGCTCTTCTCCGGACTGCTGATGATCGGGCTGGCGGAAGGCCGGGCGGGTTATCGCGAGCTTGGGTTGCGCATCATCAGGTGGCGGGTGAGCGGGGTCTGGTATGCGGTGGCGCTGCTGACGGCGCCGCTGGTCTTCATGGTAGTGCATTATCTGCTCGTATTGTTCTCGCCGGTCTATATACCCGGCTTCATGGGTCCCGACGGGGCGTCGCTGGTGGTGATGGCGGTGTTGTCGGGGATCATGGTCGGCCTCTGCGAGGAGGTGGGTTGGTTCGGCTTCGCGATCCCCAGATTGCGGCTGCGTTACAACATCCTGACCACGGGCCTGCTGGTCGGCGTGGTCTGGGGCGCGTGGCACATCATGGCGAACGATATCTGGGCGATCCGCACCTATGCCGGTGGGCTGGCCCCGGTGGTGTACGCGGTGCTGGCGGGGCTGAGCTTCCTGGTCGGGCAGTTGCCGCCTTTCCGGGTGCTGATGGTGTGGGTCTATGAGAAGACCGGCAGCCTGCTGGTGATGATGCTGATGCATGCCAGCCTGACGGCCTGTTCGATCGCCTGTTCGCCGACGGCGATGTCGGGCTGGCAGGTGTTCGTCTACGGCCTTGCGGTCGCCGCCGCGTTCTGGCTGATCACGGCGGTGGTGGTATGGGCGGACCGCAGGGTGATCCTCGGCCGCTGATGCGAGCTTCCTTCGTACGTGTTACAGGAGCCATGCTATTCTCAATACGCACTATGAAATTAAAGGGATCGGTATCGCAATGGCTGTATTGAGAACAACGAACTGAACTTTGAAAGTCGAAAGATATGAAAAACAAGATACTTGTGGTGGCATGTTGTTTGTTCCTTGCGGGGTGCGTGGAAGAAAATCGCGTCCCTTCATTTAATGCTGCGGGCCCAATTAAGCACGGGTATGGCGAAGCTGCGTTGCCGGATAGCGGAGTGTACAAAGGAGAGTTCGCCGATGGCCTGTTTAACGGCAAGGGGGAAATTACTTGGCCTAAGGGTGGTAGGTACAAGGGCGAGTTCAAGAATGGTCTGCAGCACGGAAAAGGTGAGTCGATATCGTCGAATGGAGATGTTTACAACGGTGATTTCCAAGATGGCTATGAGTCCGGAACGGGAGTGATAGTGTTCAAAAATGGCGATCGTTATGCCGGCGACTTCAAGGAGGGTTTGTTCCATGGCCAGGGGACTTTTACAAGGAATGGAGATATTTACACGGGGACTTTCCGGAAAAATGACTTTACCGGGACGGGAAAGCTGGCTGCTGCCAATGGTGACACCTATGTGGGAAGTTTCGCCAACTGGCAGTTCAATGGCGAAGGTGTATTGACTCTGAAATCCGGCGACCGATACGAAGGTCACTTTGCCGATGGCCTGCCTGCCGGGCAGATGACAGTGGAATACAAGGGAGATACCCGTTACAAGGGCGGGTTGGAAGGCTGGGTCTATCATGGCGAGGGGGTGCTGTCGAGGAAGAATGGCGATAGTTTTTCTGGCCGTTACGAACATGGTTTGCCAGCCGGCGTCATGGATATTGTCAATAAAGAACGGGATGAGGTGTACAGGGGTGAAACCAAGGGTTGGTCGTATCACGGCAAGGGCGTGTTAACGAAATCGACTGGCCTCAAATATGTAGGCGGATTTGAATATGGCCTGTTTAATGGACACGGGACGCTGAAGACCCCTGACGGCAGGAGATATGTCGGCGAATTCGCATATGGAGAATTCGAAGGCGTAGGGTCCCTGGAATATCGCGGCGAAAGAGGCGAAAGAAAAAAATTGTCAGGGAACTGGAAAAGCGGTAAGTATGTAGGCGATGGCGCGGCAGCTTATGTCAAAGATGGCTTGGCAAGATTGAATGCGGAAAAGGTGATGTATGCACAGCCCAGAATGGTTGAGGACGTGCTCGCTAGATTGAAGCCGCAGGTAGCAGGGCAGCCGGATCTGTATTTTGTCGGCTTTGGAAGCTATGGTGCCGAAGACGTGTTTATGAAGGAGATTCGCTTTGCATCAGGCGTGATGGACAGGCTCTATGACGTTCAGGGGCACTCTGTAAGCCTGATCAATAATCCAATAACTCTCGACGAGGTGCCGCTGGCGACGGTGACAAACCTGGAAACGATTCTTAATGGTGTCGCCCGGCAAATGGATGTCGATGAAGATATCCTGTTCCTCTATGTGACCAGCCACGGATCGAAAGATCATGAAATTTCAGTATCACTGGATGGCATGCCGCTAGAGGACCTTTCCGCCAAGAGATTTAAGCAAATTATTGATGCCTCGAGGATCAAGTGGAAGGTGTTGGTGATTTCGGCATGTTTCTCGGGTGGCTTGATCGCGCCGCTGAGGGACGACCATACCTTGGTGATTACAGCCGCACGTGCAGACAGAGAGTCCTTCGGCTGCGGTATTGATTCCGAACTAACTTACTTTGGGCGGGCCTTTTTCAAGCAGTCTCTCAACTCCAGTGTAAGTTTTGTCGAGGCGTTTTTGCAGGCTCGCAATCTGATCTCGGACTGGGAAAAAAAGGAAAAGCAGGAGCCTTCTGACCCGCAGATTGCCACTGGTCAATTGATCGAGAAGAAGCTGGCGGAGTGGCGCAACGGTTCATTGAAGAATGCCAATCAGGTTTTGCTGGGAGCTGTGTCGCTTAACAAGTAATCGGGATGGGGCTCGGAGGACAAAAGGTACCGGAGTCGAATTGTTGTAGCTAAGGGGGCTGGGATCGAAATATTCTTTTAGGCGAGCGACAAAAAGTTCGCTTTCGGGCTAAGCAGGGTCATACGTCGGGGAAATGTAAGATGCAAATAGCGAAGCCTGTTGGTATGCGCGCTACGTGTAACGGGATCAATACCATTCTCTATTCTAGTGGTGATGTGGATTTATCTGTTTGTCATCGTACTTCACCTTTTATGGATAGCATAGGTCAGCTTGAGAATATGTTTTGGCTTTCCGGAAGATGAAACAAAACTGGCTGCCCCCATAGGCCATGGAGCTTTTGCATATGAAATCAATTATCTTGATCTGTGCGCTGATTGCAGGTCTTTCAAACGCTAGTGCCGAAGATTTTTATTCGGTCAACGACGCACTACTAAATGCCAATCAGGCGGAGACAGTGCGGAAGAACGCCCTCGCTGAACTAAATTCGCATGGAGATTCCATCGAAGCCAACTATTTCATGGCGGTAATTACGCTCCGCGAAACTTCAAAGGCAGCGCCTTCCGATATCTATGCAGATAACCGTTATGTAGAGAAATTCGAGGCTCTGTATCGCGCCGACGCAAAGAGGAAGCAATTGATGTACGGAGGCCAAATAATGGTGTCCGATATCCGCTTTCTAAAGCTGTTTTACTATTTGGGCCTGAAATACTATTCGCGGCAAAACTTTTCAAAGGCAGTCGAGTGGTTGAACCTCGCAAAGGTTGGCTACGAGGACAACCCTGAATTCAATTTCAAGATCGGCACCGGCTATTATGCAATCAAGAACTACGGTAAAGCCAAAGAAGCCTTTGAATCCGTCTTGAAGGTCACGCCCAATCATCGCGATACTCTCTATAACATGGCATGTCTTTATGCCGTTTTGAATAACCCTGGTGAATCGGTGAAATGGCTCAAGAAGGTTGTTAATCTCGAGCCCAAGTACAAGGAGATGGCATCAAAAGATTCCGACTTCGACAGTATTCGTAACGTGAGTCAGTTTCAACAACTGGTGTCCAGATAGATCTGCGCAAAGACATGGGGCGGAGCTTTCTCCGGATGAAATGGGCGCAGCTATATTCTTCATCGAGGAATGGAACATGAAGAAACTGGCAATCCTGAACATTGCCCTTGTGGCCTTGCACCATTTCAAGCCGGAATTGAGGCCGTGTTCGTATATATCCCTCAAACTATTCTTCTCAGCTAATACTTAACCCATAAGGAGGCGCAATGAAAAGACTGTTGCTGGTTCTGGGGGCCATTTCTGCGGCAGCCATCACGGGTTGTGCGTCAACGCAAATTACGGGGCCTATCTTGGCGAC
>DASWTZ010000062.1:0-41397 GCA_036401875.1 Gallionella sp. | reverse complement strand
AGTCGCTCCCGGCGCCTGTTGCAGTGGCGCCGCGCTGCGTTGGGTATCCCTCTCGTCGCGAGCGCGTATATCCAGCAAAAGGGCGGCGATATTAGCATCCATTCCTTTCTCTTTCAACTGCTTATATCGACGCTCGGCACGAGCCTCGGCACTGGCCGTCAAAAATATTTTGACCACGGCATCCTGGAACACCACCGATGCCATGTCGCGCCCGTCCGCCACCAGGCCCGGCGCACGGCGGAAGGCGCGCTGCTTGTCCAGCAACGCCGCCCTCACCTTGGGCAGGGCAGCCACTTTGGATGCCGCCGCCCCGCTTTCCTCGGTACGCAACTCATCGCCGACCAGCATCCCATCCAGCCAGATATTCTCGCCTTCGAAGCGGATATCGATCTTCCCGGCCAAATCAGCCAGTTGCGTTTCCGCATCGAGTGCGATGCCGCGTTTCAATGCTGCCAGCCCCAACAAACGGTACAGCGCACCGCTGTCGAGGAAGTGGTATCCGAGTCTGGCGGCCACGCGCTGCGCCACCGTGCCCTTGCCTGAAGCCGATGGCCCGTCGATCGCAATCACCGGAACGGCCTCCGTCGCCGCCGCAAAAGCCGCGAAATAATCGGGGAAGGTCTTGGCGACGCAGTCTGGGTCATTGATGCGCATTCCTTCGCCGCCAAACGCCGCGAGCGAAAAACACATCGCCATGCGGTGGTCATCATAGGTATCGATCGCCGCGTGCCTGACCCGTGCGGGTGGCGTGATGCGTATGTAATCCGCGCCTTCTTCCACCGTTGCCCCGACTTTGCGCAACTCGGTGGCCATCGCGGCAATGCGGTCAGTCTCCTTGACGCGCCAGCTGGCAATGTTGCGCAGCGTGGTCGTGCCCTCTGCGAACAGCGCGACCACCGCCAGCGTCATCGCCGCATCGGGAATGTGATTGCAATCCAGGTCGATCGCCTTGAGCCTCCCTCCCGTTGGGGCAGAGGCCGTCATCCAGTTGGCGCCGCTTTCGATCTGCGCGCCCATCAGCGCCAACGCGTCCGCGAAGCGCACATCACCCTGGATGCTTTCACTGCCGACGCCTTCGATACGCAGAGGCCCGCCTCCAATCGCACCGGCGGCCAGAAAATAGGAAGCCGACGAGGCATCGGCTTCAACATGGATTGTCCCGGGGCTACTGTAGCGCTGCCCGCCGAACACCACAAAACGCTGCCACCCCTGCCTTTCGACTTTCACGCCGAAACGCGCCATCATCGCCAGCGTGATCTCGATATAAGGCTTGGAGATCAACTCGCCCACTACCTCGACCACGACCGTCCGCCCCAGCAACGGCAGCGCCATCAGCAAACCGGTCAGGAACTGGCTGGACACATCGCCGCGCACCTGAACCGTGTCGCCCGCCAGTGAGGCAGGCGCAACCTGCAGGGGCGGAAAACCTTCATTGCCCAGGTAACGGATGTCCGCCCCCAACTGGCGCAGCGCATCCACCAGATCGCCGATCGGACGCTCATGCATGCGCGCCACACCGGACAATTTGTAGTCACCCCCCGACAACGCCAGCGCCGCCGTCAACGGACGAAATGCGGTCCCAGCATTTCCCAAAAATAGTTCAGCCTGTTTCACCGGGAACACGCCGCCGCACCCAGTCACGCGGAACACATGCCTGTCGGGCTGCACGACACCGACGCCCAGCACGCGCAGGGCGTCCAGCATGCGCTCGGTATCGTCAGACAGCAGCACATCGCGTATCTCGGTCGCCCCCTGCGCCAGCGCCGACAACAGCAGGATGCGGTTGGAAATGCTCTTGGAGCCCGGCAGGGTGATCGTGCCCTGCGCCTTCAGTATTGGAGGAAGGTCAATAAATTTTTCAGCGGCCATTGCGATTGGAATGTGTAGCGGATTTGCAAAGGGTGGATGATACCGCAAAGCCAGCATTGCGATGGCACGCGCTCAAACTGTTGCGGGCCGTACTGCTCCGGACTTAGTATGTGGCGGAGCTGGGTCAGCTGTCGTTCTGCAGGTGCTCATCCCTCGAACCGGCAACCCGATATTTCAGGCTGACTTCACCATGACAACCAAACATATCATCTTTGTACCAGGCAAGAACCCCAAGCCCGAGGCCGTACTGCACCGCGAATTACTCTGGCGCACCCTGCTCGAAGGGGTGCGGCGCGGTGATGGTGTGATCGCCAGCGCCCTGCAGGCCAACTATGCGCACTTTCACCTCATCAGCTGGAACTACCTCTACTACAACGAGTACAAGGACATCACCATGGACCTGCCCTGGATAGATGCCCTGATCAACAAGCATGGCCCCACCGAACAGGACATCCATGATGCGGACTCATGGAATATCTGGCTGCAACGGCTGCTGTTGACCATAGGAGATCATTTCCCGCTGCTAATCCATTTATTGCCCCAAGAAGTGCGCAGCACTGCCAATGAGATCAGCCGCTATTTCAACAACACCGATCACGTGGCCAGCGATATTCGCGCACTATTAAAGCAAACGCTGCGCCCGCTGCTGGAAAAACAGGACCAGGTATTGCTGATCGGACATAGCCTGGGGTCCGTCATCGCCTATGACACCCTGTGGGAGCTGTCTGTTCAGGATGGGCTCAAAGGCAAGGTGGACTTCCTGACGCTGGGCAGCCCGATGGGAATGCATTACATCCAGCGCCGCCTGCTGGGCATGAACGGCAACAGTCCAAAAAGCTATCCGGACCTGATCCGCCACTGGATCAACCTGTCGGCCGAAGGCGACGTGACCGCACTGAATCAGGATTTCAACGAGAGCTTTCACCCGATGCTGGAACGCGGCCTGATTGAATCCATCGAGGATCACAGCCACGGCATCTATAACTTCTATCGCAGCGATGCGGGTTTGAACTGCCATCGTTCCTATGGCTACCTTGTCAATCCCGCCGTCGGCAACATCATTGCAGAATGGTGGAAACATTACTGAATGCGTTGAACTGCGCACCGCCTCAGATGCCTTTTGACTCCTTGACTTCGGTTCTCGCCCAGCCACGGGCGAAGGTGATGCGTAGTTCCTCGCCGACAGCCAATTGCCGCGCATCCGACACCACACGGCCGCCTGCATCCTGCACCATGCTGTAGCCGCGCGCCAGGACCTGGGCCGGATCGAGCAGGATCAGGTGCTGCGCTGCGCCATCCACTCTGTCCAGTCGCCGCACCTGGCCGGCACGCATCGCGCCGAGCAGGCGCTGTTCAAGATGAGCCAGCCGGTCTCGCTGGCGGGCGTAATCCCCACTCGCCGCCCGCAGGCGCTGCGCCAAGGACTGCCATAGCCAGTGCTGGTGTTGACGGCGATAGGCATAGGCACGCTGCAGGCGTTGCTGCAGCTGGCCCAGTTGCTGATTCTGGCGCTGCAGCTGTTGTTCCGGATGAACCAGCCTGCGCTGCAGATAATCCACCGCCTGCATCGAGCTGTTCAGCCGATTGTGCTGCGCACGCCGCAGGTGTTGCGCCGCATCAGCCAGCACCCTCAACTGGGCACGACGATCCGGGGCGACACGTTGCGCGGCTGCTGTAGGGGTCGGCGCGCGCTCGTCCGCCACGAAATCCGCAATGGTGAAATCGGTCTCGTGTCCCACGCCGCTCACCACAGGTATCCCGCTGGCAACGATGGCCCGCGCCACGACCTCCTCGTTGAACGCCCACAGGTCTTCGATGCTGCCCCCACCGCGACACACGATCAGCACGTCGCATTCCCGGCGCCTGTTGGCGGTCGCGATCGCCTGGGCAATCTTTTCGGCACTGCCTGCCCCCTGTACCGGGGCAGGGTACAGGACCACCGGGATGCCCGGCTGACGCTGCCTCAGGGTAGCGAGCACATCGCGCAGCGCGGCAGCCTGGGACGAAGTGATGATGCCGATGCGTTCAGGGTATGCCGGCAAGGGGCGTTTGCGTCCGGCATCGAACAGGCCCTCGCTCTGCAGCAACCGCTTCAGCCGCTCGAATCTTTCATACAGTACGCCCAGTCCGGCCGGGCGCATTTGCTCGACCATCAGCTGGAAATCGCCGCGCTGCTCGTAGAGCGTGGCAGTCGCCAGCACCTCGATCAATTGTCCATTGGAGAGCGGTTCTCTCAACAATTGGTTCTTGTGCCTGAACATGACGCACCTGACCTGTGCACGATCGTCTTTCAACGAAAAATAGAAATGGCCGGATGCCGCTTTGACCAGATTGGAAATTTCTCCGCGCACCCACATCAATGGAACGTTATATTCCAGCAACTGATTGATTGCACTATTGAGTTCCGAAACCTGGAAAACGCGATTTTTTTCTTCGAAAAAATTTGCAAAAGACATATTGACAACCCGAAATAATCCACATCACCAATAAAATTGCGGCTCTGCGTAGTTTTTACCTACGCTAAAACCCGTCACTTACAGCAAGTCATTGTTTGCAAATAGTTTTGCGGTGAGGCAAAAAATAAGCAAAGTAACAAAAACGCTTAAACCACGCCGCTTTAAACCAACACCACCGCGAATCACCCACAAAGTTATCCACAGATTTTGTGAGTAAACAGAAATACCCTTTTCAAATGGCAGCTTAGCCAAAATATCTTCAGAGGGAACATGAGAAATGTTGCTCAAGCAGGAATCACACGCTACAGTTGCGCCCTGATATTTTAAGCCCATTTTTGGAGAACACGCGTGTTTGCAATCGTTGAAGCGGCCGGCTGGCCGATCTGGTTTCTGATCCTCGCATCTATCATAGCTGTCGGCATCATCATCGAACGTCTGGGGTATCTGCGCAGCAGCCGCATTGCCCCGCCCAGCCTGTTGAACGAAGTCGTGAAGGAACTCACGAACCGCGGGGTAAGCGACGGCATGCTGGCCAAACTGGCCGGCGGTTCGCCGCTGGGACGCGTTTTCGCCGCCGGATTGAAGAACATCAAGAGCACCCCCGAGGTCATGAAGGAATCCATCGAGGAATCCGGTCGCGCGGTCGCACACGACCTGAACCGCTACCTTAGCGCGCTGGGAACGATCGCCACCATCAGCCCGTTGTTGGGGCTGTTCGGCACGGTGGTAGGCATGATCGAGATATTCGGCTCGCAAAACCCCGCCGGCAACAACCCGGCCATCCTGGCCCACGGCATTTCCGTGGCGCTGTACAACACCGCCTTCGGCCTGATTGTGGCGATCCCCAGCATGATCTTCTATCGTCATTTTCGCGCCCGGGTCGACAGCCTGACCGTCGAGATGGAGCAACAGGCGATCAAGCTGGTCGAAGTCGTCCACGGCCAGCGCAAGGGCTGAAGCGATGAACTTCCAGCGCGGACAGAGCCGCGACGAGCCGGAAATCAACCTGATCGCCCTGATCGACGTATTGCTGGTCATCCTGATCTTCCTGATGGTCACGACCAGTTATGCCAAGTTTTCCGAATTGCAGATCAATCTGCCGGAGGCCGGGGGCGAGACCGCTGCTTCCCAGCTTAAGCCGATCTACATCACGGTGGATGCGTCTGAACACTATGCCATCAACGATCAAGGCATCCCCTTTACCGGCGTCGAAGCGATGGCTTCCGCGCTGAAAATGGAGGCGGGTTCACAGACCGACCCGACCATTGTCATCAACGCCGATGCAAAAGCCCCGCACCAGGCCGTCATCAACGTGATGGAAGCCGCCAGACAGGCCGGCTTCGGCCGCATCACCTTCACCACCCAGAGCCAACCCGAGTAACGTGCACTGGCTGGAAAACAACTGGTACCACCCGACCCGCTTGCAGCTGATCCTGGTTCCGGTCAGCGTGGTATTCCGCGCACTGTCGGCCTTGCGCCGCGCGATGTACCGCAACGGCATGCTGACCAGCGAACAACTGCTGCTTCCGGTGGTCGTGGTCGGCAACATCAGCGTCGGCGGAACCGGCAAGACCCCGCTCACGCTGGCTTTGGCCGAACAGCTGCGCGAACGCGGATATCGCCCGCTGATCGTCAGTCGCGGCTACACCAGAAATTCCGGCTCGCGCTTTGGCGGAGGCCGACGCTCGACCTGGCCGCGACAGGTCAGCGCGGGCAGCGATCCGCGCGTAACAGGCGACGAGCCGTTGCTGATGGCCAGGCGCGACATCTGTCCGGTGTGGATAGGCCGGGATCGCGTTGCCACCGCCCGCGCCGCGCAGCAGGCACACCCCGAATGCGACATCATCCTGTGCGACGACGGCCTGCAGCACTACCGCCTGCGGCGTGACGCCGAGATCGCGGTCATAGACGGCGTGCGCCGGTTCGGCAACGGCCGGCTTCTTCCCGCCGGTCCGCTGCGCGAGCCGCTGGCGCGTCTGGAATCGGTCGATGCCGTCGTCGTGAACGGGGGTGCGACCGAGCCGGGGCAGTTCGCCATGACGCTGGCCGGCCAGGTCTTCTACAACCTTGCCGACCCGGGCAAGACCGCTGGCCCCGAATACTTCCAGGCGATGCGAAACCATGCCGTTGCCGGCATCGGCCACCCGCAGCGCTACTTCAAGCATCTTGAAGGCCTCGGCATCACGTTCACCCCGCATGAATTCCCGGACCACCATCCCTACCGCGCCGGCGATCTTGCGTTTGCCGATTGCGATGCGGTACTCATGACCGAAAAAGATGCGGTAAAATGCGCGCCTTTCGCTGATGGGCGTTTCTGGGCATTGCGTGTCGACGCCCGGATCGACGCCACCCTGCTCGACCACATACTGAGGAAAATCGAACCCCATGGACGCCAAACTGCTTGATATCCTCGTCTGTCCGTTATGCAAATCCCCGCTGCTCTACCAGAAGGCCGCCCAGGAGCTGGTCTGCAAGGCTGACCGGCTCGCATTCAAGATCGAGGACGATATTCCGGTAATGCTGGCCGACGAGGCGCGCAAGCTGAGCGCCGAGGAAGTCGAAGCACTGCGATGACCGGCTTTCACGTAGTCATCCCCGCCCGGCACGCCTCCACCCGCCTGCCCGGCAAGCCGCTGCTGCCGATCGCCGGCAAACCGATGGTGGTCCGGGTCGCCGAGCAGGCCGCGAAAAGCGGCGCCCGGCAGATCTGGATCGCCACCGACCATCATGCCATCGCCAATGTGGCGCATGAACACGGCTACAAGGCCTGTATGACCGATCAAAACCACAGCAGCGGCACCGATCGCATCGCCGAAGTGGTGGCGCAACAGGGCTGGCCGGACGACACCATCGTCGTGAACGTCCAGGGCGACGAACCGCTGATCCCGCCCGGACTGATCCATGCCGTTGCCGAGCATCTGCATCAGCACCCCGAGTGTGCGATTGCCACGGCCTGCCACGCGATCCACGACGAGGCGGCGATGCGCAACCCCAATATCGTCAAGGCTGTGCTAGACAAGGACGGCAACGCCCTGTATTTCAGCCGCGCCCCCATCCCCTACCCGCGCGACGCGTTTGCCCGGCAACAGCCGCTGCCTGAGGGACTGCCGGTATTGCGCCACATCGGCATCTATGCTTACCGTGCCAGTTTCCTGCGCGCGTTCGGCCAGCTCGCGCCGGCCGGGATCGAACACTTCGAGGCGCTGGAGCAGTTGCGTGCGCTGTACCATGGCTACAAAATAGGGGTGTTCATCGCCGATGAAGCCCCGCCCGCCGGAGTCGACACCGAACAGGACCTGCTCGCGGCACGACAGATTTTTGACGCATCCCATCAGGAGAAACAATCATGAGACTGATATTGCTAGGCCCCCCTGGAGCGGGAAAAGGCACACAAGCTACCTTCATCAAGGAAAAATTCAACATCCCGCAAATCTCCACCGGAGACATCCTGCGTGCGGCAGCTAAGGCCGGGACCCCGCTGGGGCTGGCAGCGAAAAAAGTCATCGATGCCGGTAACCTGGTGTCCGATGACATCATCATCGGGCTGGTGAAAGACCGCATCAAGGAACCAGACTGCGCCAACGGCTTCCTGTTCGACGGTTTTCCCCGCACCATCCCGCAAGCGCAGGCGATGAAGGATATCGGCATCCGCATCGACTACGTGGTCGAGATCCAGGTTGCAGACAGCTCGATCATCGAACGCATGAGTGGCCGGCGCGTGCATCTGCCCTCGGGCCGCACCTACCACACCGTGTTCAACCCGCCCAAGGTGGCTGGCAAGGACGACATCACTGGCGAAGACTTGGTACAGCGTGCAGATGACATTGAAGACACCGTCATTAAACGCCTGATGGTTTACCACGACCAGACCAAACCGCTAGTCGAGTACTACACCGCGTGGGAAAAATCCGGAGACGCACATGCCCCCAAATGCGTGCGCATCTCCGGTGTCGGCAGCGTCGACAGCATACGCGACCATATCTTTGCCGCACTGGCAGGAAAGTAAAACCATGGCCGGCAAACCCGTTCTCACCCTGGAGGATGCCAAACGCGTTGCGGCGGCAGCCGAAGCCGAAGCGCAGCGTAATGGCTGGCGCGTAGTGATCGCGGTCGTCGATGACGGCGGCCACCTGCTCTACCTGCAACGCAGCCATGACACCCAGTTCGGCAGTGTCGATACGGCGATCCTCAAGGCTCACGCGGCGGCGGCCTTCCAGCGTCCCACCAAGACCTCGGAGGATGCGGTGCTCAGCGGACGGCTGATCCACCTGGCGCTGCCCGGCGTGATTCCGGCCGAAGGCGGCGTGCCGCTGCTGTCGGGCGAAACCGTCGTGGGCGGTCTGGGCATCAGCGGCGTGCGCTCGTTCCAGGACGGACAGATCGCCGCAGCCGGCGCTGCAGCCCTGCAGGGCTGACCCCTCGATACTAAACAAATCGATACAAACAAAAAGGGCTGGTATGTCACCAGCCCTTTTTTCATGCGCCCCGGATATTACATGGGTACGCGGTAATGATCCTGTGTCATCAGGTCCACACCGCAGGGCAGCTGTTCGATCCAGTCGAGGAACTGGTTGACCGACTTCTTGCCCTTGAACGACTTGCCGTGCTGGGGCACGATCCACTCCACGTCCATCTGCCGCACCATCTGCACCCAGTAGCGGCATATCTTGTTGGAAATCATGTAGCGGCGATGGAATCCCTCCATGTACTGGATGTGATCCTTGAAATTCTCGACCGGCTTGTCAGCTTCGGTGTGCGAAACGATCGAGGCGCCCATATCCCCGCTGAACAGGATCTTGCTGACCGGATCGTAAAACTGGAAGTTGCCTTCGGAGTGCATGAAGTGGGCCGGGATCGCCTTGATGACCGAGTCGCCCAGCGGCAGGTTCATCCCCTCGTCGGGAATGCTCTCGATACGCCCATCGACGTTGCCGACGCTGCAAAAATGCGGCACGAAACGCGCCCACAGCTTGGAGATCGCGATCTTGCAATCGGAGTGGATCATCCACTTGTTGATCGAGGCGATGATGTCCGGATCCGCATGCGACGCCAAGATGTATTCAAGGCGCTTGGGAGGGAAATAATTGTGCATTTCCATCAGCAGGCCGTTGTAGGTGATGTTGCCACCCGGGTCGAGCAGCGCGCCATGACCGCTGTCCACGATCAGGAACTGGTTCGCCTGAACCGCAATGTTGGCAGTGTCATCGACCAGATCGTCGAACATGATGCACTTGTGCGTGCCGTTATTGAACAATTCAATTGCCATTTTATTCCTACCCTCCGTTAACTTCTGTCCTGATGCTAGTGTTTGTCGTCCCGGTGCCGGTTGACCTACATCAAAACGCTGTGCGTAGCGGAATGCTCACCCCGCGAATGATTACACAAAAACAGGCTGAATATAAGAAATTTCTCTCGCCAAGGAGTCCACCAAAGCAACGGCCACAAAAAGGTCATGACCCTGCTGAAATTCCGCAGTATGCTAGCGGCAAGGGGTGTGCTGGCACACATATCAGGTGTCCGCGCATTATTTAATCGTTCAGGAGGGGTAATCATGTCAGCTGGTCTCGGATTCGCGCTGTTCTGCGCCATCATCGCTATCTTGTATGGCGCCTTCTCGATCAAGTGGATATTGGGACTCCCGACCGGCAGCGACCGGATGCGGGAAATCTCCGCGGCTGTGCAGGAAGGCGCGCAAGCCTATTTGACCCGGCAATACACCACCATCGCAATGGTCGGTGTGGTTCTGCTCGTCGCCATCTTGGTATTCCTGGACTGGCAGACCGCGGTGGGCTTCGTGCTGGGTGCCGTGCTCTCCGGCCTGACCGGGTTCATCGGCATGAACGTCTCGGTGCGCGCCAACGTGCGCACCGCTCAGGCAGCCGGTAACGGACTGAACGCCGCGCTTAATGTCGCGTTCAAGGGCGGTGCGATCACCGGCATGCTGGTGGTGGGATTGGGACTGCTCGGCGTGGCCGGTTACTACACCGTTCTGACGTTGGCGCTGGGCAGCACGACCGCCGAGGCCACGCATGCGCTGGTCGGACTGGCGTTCGGCGGCTCGCTGATCTCGATCTTCGCCCGTCTGGGTGGCGGCATTTTCACCAAAGGCGCCGACGTCGGCGCCGATCTGGTGGGCAAGGTCGAAGCCGGCATTCCCGAGGACGACCCGCGCAACCCGGCGGTGATCGCAGACAATGTCGGCGACAACGTCGGGGACTGCGCCGGCATGGCGGCCGACCTGTTCGAGACCTACGCGGTGACCATCATCGCGACGATGGTGCTGGGCGGCTTGCTGATCACGGGTTCGCCCGAGGCGGTGATCTACCCGCTGGTGCTGGGCGGCGTGTCCATCATCGCGTCGATTATCGGCACCTTCTTCGTCACCGCGCGCGAAGGCGGCAAGATCATGAACGCGCTGTACCGCGGCCTGATCGTCTCCGGCGTGCTGGCCGTGATCGCCTTCTATCCGGTGACCACCTGGATACTCGGCGAGGGCGTGATGATCGACGGCGAACTGGTCTCGGCGGTTAACCTCTACCTGGCCTCGCTGATCGGTCTCGCGCTAACTGCGGCGATGGTGTGGATCACCGAATACTACACCGCCACTCAGTACAGCCCGGTGCGCAAGATCGCGCTGGCCTCCACCACCGGGCATGGCACCAACGTAATCGCCGGGCTTGGCGTGTCGATGAAATCCACCGCGGCGCCGGTGCTGGCGGTCTGCGCAGCCATCGGCGGCGCCTACTACCTGGGTGGGCTGTACGGCATCGCGGTTGCGGCCACCGCTATGCTGTCGATGGCCGGGATTATTGTGGCACTTGATGCTTACGGCCCGATCACCGACAACGCCGGCGGTATCGCCGAGATGGCCGGCCTCGACGAGAAGATCCGCAACATCACCGACCCGCTCGACGCGGTGGGCAACACCACCAAGGCGGTGACCAAGGGCTACGCGATCGGCTCCGCCGGGCTGGCGGCGCTGGTGCTGTTCGCCGACTACACCCACGCGCTCGCCACCAACGGCGACGCCGCGCTGACCTTCGACCTGTCGAATCACATGGTCATCATCGGCCTGTTCATCGGCGGCATGGTGCCCTATCTGTTCGCCGCGATGGGCATGGAAGCGGTTGGCCGCGCCGCGGGCTCGGTGGTCATCGAGGTGCGCCGCCAGTTCAGGGAGATCCCGGGCATCATGGAAGGCAAGGCGAAGCCGGAATATGGCACCTGCGTGGACATGCTGACCAAGGCTGCGATCAAAGAGATGATCGTCCCGTCGCTGCTGCCGGTCGCGGTGCCGGTGCTTGTCGGCTTGGCGCTCGGCCCCCAAGCGCTCGGCGGCGTGCTGGTCGGCACGATCATAACGGGCATCTTCGTCGCGATCTCAATGACCACTGGCGGCGGCGCATGGGACAACGCGAAGAAATACATCGAGGAAGGCAACTACGGCGGTAAGGGTTCTGAATCGCACAAGGCCGCCGTGACCGGCGACACCGTCGGCGACCCCTACAAGGACACCGCCGGGCCTGCGGTGAACCCGCTGATCAAGATCATCAACATCGTCGCGCTGATGATCGTGCCGCTGCTGTAGCGCTCGTCGTTTCAGACGGGTTCAAAACAAAAGGCCGGCTTGATCGCCGGCCTTGTTGTTTCCGTCACTGGCTGATGCTGGCGCGCGCTACTTTTTCTCCCCGGTTTTGCAGGTATTGATTCCCAGCATCGCATTCACCGGGCAGAAACTCACGGCCGCGGTCACCAGCGCGATGGCAGCGATGACCAGCACGACGATGCGCCAGACCATCTCCATCTCCACCAGCAGCCCGACCAACAGCAGCACCGCACCCAGCACGAAGCGACCGGTGCGATCCATCCCGCCGACATTGCTTTTCATGATGGCCTCCTTATTCCTGTCTTGCAGTTCTTGGCTTGCCTGAGCAAGTGCGGCACCCGCTATGGAAGCGTCCGGTTGGCAAGCTGCCATGCCTCGCGGAAGTGGAAACCGCGCCTGCGGTAAAAACGGTAGTTGTCGATGAAACGTGAAAGTTTGATGAATGTTGGAAACATGATCTCTCCTCACTATTGACCAGTTGGATCCCTTACATGTCCATGGATGCCCCGCATTACCCACAGATGACGCAAGACCGGGAACCAATGTAGCCGCCCCATCCGGATTTCAAAATACGCAATTTTATGTATTTCCGCCCCACTCCCGCCCCATGTCCTAGCTCCGCTCCATGAACCGCTCCAGATGTGCGAGGAAAACGCGTGTCTTGGCGGGCAGGAAACGGCGCATCGGCATCACGGCCCACGCTGGGACCGAGGGGAAACTCCATTCCGGCAACACCCGCACCAGACGTTTCAGGCGCACGTCCTCCCGGACGAACCGGTTGGGCAGCGCGCCGATGCCCGCGCCGTCCAGCAGCAATTGCTGGATCACGCCGACGGAGTTCAGCGCCAGCCGCCCCGGCGGCATGCCCTCCCAGACGACCTTGCCGCTCAGCAACCGCCACGGAAGCAGCTGCCCCTGATTGGTGATCATGCGCACTGCAGCGTGCTGCAACAGGTCATCCGGATGCTTGGGCGCCGGATGGAGGCTCAGATAGATCGGACTGGCATAAAGACCCAGTTGCTGCTCGTCTATCTTGCGGGCAACCAGGGTGGAATCGTTCGCCAGTGCCCCCATGCGAATCGCAAGATCGAAACGTTCGCCGATGAGGTCGACGAGGCGCGAGCTCAGGTCCAGATCGAGCTGGATCTCCGGATAGCTTTCGATGAAGGTGGCGAGCACGCGCGACAGGTTGTGCCTTGCGTAATCTTCCGGCATCGAGACGCGCAGGCGGCCGCGCGGCTGCACGTCTTGGCTGCGCACGAAATCCAGCGTCGCGCCCACCTCCTCCACAATGCGGCGGCAGTGTTCCAGCATCTCCCGCCCGAAATCGGTGAGCGTCAGGCGGCGCGTGGTGCGTATCATCAGGCGCTGGCCCAGCATCTCCTCAAGGTTGGACAAGCGGCGCGAAACGGTCGCCTTGGGCATTCCCAGCTGTTCGGCGGCACGCACCAGGCTCTCCTGCTCGGCGATGGCGGCGAACAGGATGTAATCGTCGGCTGAGATGTTCTTTTGTTCCATTTATGGAATAGTTTATTCCGGATAGACCGCTTTATCCAGCTTATTGCAACGCATACCATGCACCTACTTTCTTTCTACGCCGGTCCGGATCACCGGACCTGCACGAGGAGCCAACCATGAATACAGTCACACCTGCCGCACTGCACCTGACGCGCACCGTCGAGCGCCTCATCGAGGGCGTCGCCACCTCGGACGGCGCCGGAGTTAGCCTGACGCGCGTGCTCACCGGCAAGCTGCAACGCCGCCTCGACCCCTTCCTGATGCTGGATGCGTTCGGCAGCGACGATCCGGACGACTACATCGCCGGCTTCCCTGACCATCCGCACCGCGGTTTCGAGACGGTGACCTACATGCTGCACGGCCGCATGCGCCACCGCGACAGCGCGGGGCACGAGGGTCTGCTGGGCGACGGCGGCGTACAGTGGATGATCGCCGGGCGCGGCGTGATCCATTCCGAGATACCCGAACAGGAAGACGGCGTGATGGAAGGCTTCCAGCTCTGGCTCAACCTGCCCGCGAAGAACAAGATGGCCGATCCGTGGTACCGCGACTTCTCCGGCACGGCCATCCCCGAATATGCCACCGACGCCGGCGTCACCGTGCGCGTGATCGCTGGCAGCAGTAACGGCGTGGCCGGCGCGATGACGCGCGAAGTGACCGAACCGCTGTATCTGGACATCCATGTTCCCGCCGGTGCGTCGTTCTCAACCGCGATCCCGCCCTCGCACAATGCTTTCGTCTATGTCTACCGCGGCACGGTACAGATCGGCGACACGCAGGTGGAATCACGGCGCATGGGCATACTGGGCAACGCGCCCGCAGCCGACGGCGTGACGCTCTCGGCGCCGGAGGACGTGCGGCTGATCCTGGTCGCCGGCAAGCCGTTGAACGAACCCATCGTCCAGTACGGCCCGTTCGTGATGAACACGCAGGAAGAAATCCATCAGGCGCTGGACGATTTCAGGAACGGCCGGCTTGTTTGATCCAGCCCACCACAAACCGGGAGAGACCATGAGCAATGCAATCAAATACTGCCTCGGCATCGCCGTCCTGCTTCTGGCCGCGGGCCAGGCTGCCGCGCTGGAATTCAACCGGACGCAAACCGGGGAGAGCACGGTGACGTTCGGCTACAAGCAGATGGGCGTGCCGCTGGACGGCAGCTTCGGCAAGTTTGCGGCGCAGGTCGTGTTCGACCCGGCCAGGCTCGCCCAGGCGCAGGCCAGGATAGACATTGACATTCTCAGCATCGACACCGGACTGAAAGAGGCGAACGAAGAAGTGGTCGGCAAGCCGTGGTTCAACGCCGCAGCCTTTCCCACCGCCAGTTTCGTCTCCACCGGCCTCAAGGCCCTCGGGGGCGAGCGCTACCAGGCAACCGGCAGGCTCAGCATCAAGGGCAGGACACAGGACGTGACGATACCGGTGACCTTCAAGTCTTCCGGCGAGCGCGGCGTATTCGAAGGCACCTTTGGCATCAAACGTCTAGATTACGCCATCGGCGAGGGCATCTGGAGCGACGTCGACACCGTCGCCGACGAGATACAGATCAGGTTTCACATCGTAGTGCTTGCAGCAAAGAAGTAGTTCCGCCTTCATCAACCAACAGGAGAACACCATGAAAAAGATACTTGCACTGAGCCTGGCCACCGCGCTGTCTTCCGTTGCTTACGCCGCGCCGGAGACCTACGTGATCGACCCCGCGCACACCCTGCCGCGCTTCGAATACAGCCACTTCGGCTATTCCGTCCAGCTGAGCCGCTTCGACCGGACTGCCGGCACGATCACGCTGGACCGCGACAGGAAGAAAGGCTCGATCGATGTCACGATCGAGGCCAAATCGGTCAACACCGGCTACCCCTTGTTCAACGAGCACATCCAGGCGGCAGACTTCTTCGACACGGAGACGTTCCCCACGATCACCTACAAATCGAAAAAACTTAAATTCGACGGCGACAAGGTGGCCTCGGTGGACGGCGATCTGACCATCAAGGGCATCACCAAACCGGTGACGCTCACCGTCAACTCATTCCTGTGCATGCCGCACCCGATGCTGAAAAAGGACGCCTGCGGCGCGACCGCCACCGCCCAGGTCAAGCGTTCCGATTTCAACATGGGCAAGCACGCCCCCTATGTCGGCGACGAAGTCACGCTGACCATCCCGGTCGAGGCCATCAAGCAGTAATACACCTGTCCCGCTCCACCGGGTGGAGCGGGACTGTACCCGCAGCACAGAAGGAGAACACATGAGTAACACCCTGTTTACCCCGGCCAGACTGGGCAAACTGCAACTGAAAAACCGCATCGCGATGGCGCCGCTGACCCGCTCGCGCGCGAACGGCAATGTGCCGAACGAGCTGATGGCAACTTATTACAGGCAGCGCGCCGAGGCAGGGCTGATCATCGCCGAAGGCACCTCCCCCTCCCCGAACGGCCTGGGCTACGCGCGCATACCCGGACTGTTCAACGACGCCCAGATACAGGGCTGGAAACTGGTGACCGGCGCCGTGCATAACGCAGGCGGCAAAATATTCGTGCAGCTGATGCACACCGGCCGCGTCAGCCATCCGGCTAACCTGCCCGCAGGTGCCAGGGTGCTTGCGCCATCCGCCATCGCCGCGCCGGGCGAGATGTGGACGGACAGCAACGGCATGCAGCCCTGCCCCGTGCCGGTCGCGATGAGCGAAGACGACATCGCACGCACCATCGCCGAATATGCGGCGGCGGCAAAGAACGCCATCGCGGCCGGATTCGACGGCGTCGAACTGCATGCGGCGAACGGCTACCTGATCGACCAGTTCCTCAACGTCGCCAGCAACCAGCGCAACGACCGCTGGGGCGGCAGTGTCGAGAACCGCATCCGCTTTGCGGTCGAGATCGCCAGGGCCTGCGTCCCGGTCATCGGCGCGGACCGCATCGGCATGCGCATCTCCCCCTATGGCGCGTCCAACGGTATGAAGCCGGATGCCAAGACCGACGCCCTGTACCTGCGGCTGATCGAGGAACTGAACGGACTGAACCTGGCCTACATCCACATCGTCGACCACAGCTCGATGGGCGCGCCCGAGGTCAGCCCGGAACTGAAGGCGAAGCTGCGCAGCAACTTCAACGGAAAATACATCCTCTCCGGCGGCTACGATGCGGCGCGCGCCAATGCCGACCTCGACGCCCAGCACGGCGACCTCGTCGCGTTCGGCCGCCCGTTCATCTCCAACCCGGACCTGGTGCAGAAGCTGCAAAACGGCGCCGCGCTGACCGCGCCCGACGCCGCCACGTTCTACACGCCGGGCGAACGAGGCTACACCGACTACTGATCACGCAGCGAGTCGGCAGTGACGGGGCGGAATTTCCGCCCCGTTGTTTTTTGGGCACCGCCCCACCCGCCCTGCCGTTCGGCTAAAATGTCCGCCGATGTTTAGAGAATCCAGATGAGCGCAGCAGACCGCAACCGACAGCAGGACGAACCGGCGTTTGTCATACACAGCTACCCCTTCCGCGAGACCAGCCTGATCATCGACGTGTTCAGCCGCAAGCACGGGCGGCTGGCAATCGTCGCGCGCGGCGCGCGCCGTCCGAGATCGGCGCTGCGCGGCGTGCTAATGAACTTCCAGCCGCTACTGCTCTCCTGGTTCGGCAAGGGCGAGGTGCGCACGCTGCACAGCGCCGAATGGCAGGGCGGCCAGCCCTACCTGCAGGGCACCGCGCTGATGTGCGGCTTCTACCTGAACGAACTGCTGGTCAACCTGCTGGCCCGCGACGACCCACACGACCAACTGTTCGACTACTACCGCGCCACGCTGTACCGCCTGGCCCACGAGTCCGACCACGCCGCCACGCTACGATGTTTCGAAAAACACCTGCTGCAGGAGCTAGGCTACGCGCTAACACTGGAGCGCGAGGCCGGCAACGGCAAGGCGATACAGCCTGAACTCTGCTATCGTTACGCCGTCGAACACGGTGCGGTGCGCGACGACGGCGATGCCAGGACAGGCGTGCCGGTATCGGGAAAGACGTTGCTGGACATGGTGAAGGACGACTATGCAGACCCGGTCACCGCGCAGCAGAGCAAGCAGCTGATGCGCGTATTGCTCAACCACCATCTGGGCGGCAGGACACTGCACACGCGCGAACTGATTAAGGATTTGCAGAAGCTATAAACCCCAAGAAACAGTTATCCGCAGATTGACGCAGATTAATTCTGTTCAAGTACGGATCGAAAAGAGGTATCAAACATGAAAAAACTCGGACTGAACATCGACCATGTCGCCACGCTGCGTCAGGCGCGCGGGGCGCGCTACCCCAACGTGGTGCGCGCCGCGCTGATCTGCGAGGAGGCTGGCGCCGACGCGATCACGCTGCACCTGCGCGAGGACCGTCGCCACATCCAGGACCGGGACGTCGACATGCTGCGCGGCATGCTGCAAACCCGGATGAACCTGGAATGCGCGGTGACCGGCGAGATGATCGCCAACGCGCTGCGCGTCAAGCCGCACGACCTGTGCCTGGTGCCGGAACGGCGCGAAGAGCTGACCACCGAGGGCGGGCTGGACGTGCTGCGTTATTTCGACAGCATCAAGCCGGCCTGCGAGCGCTGCGCCGAGGCGGGCATCCGCGTGTCGCTGTTCATCGACCCGGACAAGAAGCAGATCGACGCGGCGCAGCATTGCGGCGCGCCGGTGATCGAGCTGCACACTGGCAGATACGCCGATGCAGACAGCGTGCCGGAGCGCGAACACGAACTTGAACGCATCCGCAGCGCCGCCACCCACGCCCACTCGCTGGGCCTGCAGGTGAACGCCGGACACGGCCTGCACTACCACAACGTGCAGCCCATCGTCGCGATCCCGGAGATCGTCGAACTCAACATCGGCCACGCGATCATCGCCGAATCGGTGTTCATCGGACTGGATGCAGCGGTGAAGAAGATGAAGTCCCTGATGGCCGAACCGCGATGATCTTCGGCATCGGCACCGACATCGTCGAATACGCGCGCATCGAAAAGCTGCATGCGCGCTATGGCGACCGCTTCGCCGAGCGCATCCTCAGCGAGCGCGAGCTTGCCGAATATCAGGGACACGCCCACCCCGCGCGCTACCTGGCCAAGCGCTTCGCCACCAAGGAGGCGTTCGCCAAGGCCGTCGGCAGCGGCCTGCGCGAGCCGGTCAGCATGCGCCGCATCGGCACCACCCACGACGGCCTCGGCAAGCCGGTGCTGATGTTCGACGAGACGCTGCGCAGCTATCTGGCCCAGCTGGGTATCAACGGCCACCACCTTTCCATCAGCGACGAGCGCAACATGATCGTCGCATTCGTGGTGCTAGAAAGCGCGTAGCGAGATCCTGCTTTCCAGCTAGCTAAGCCGCCAAACAAAGGGGAAAGGCACACCGATGAGCCACAGGGGAAATTTGGGCTCCGTCCCCATGTCACTTTCCGCGCTGAACTGCTGACGCTTCCTCTCCGGATTTACCTTCACTATTCCCTTGCTTGCCATCGAACACCTCCTTCATTATCGTCTCCTATCGAAGTGTCCGTTAAAGCCGGGATAGCTCACTATCATATCCGACAGGTGCGCGCCCGCCGCCAGCCCGGAGTGATCCGGCGATGCGGATTTCCCGCCAGTCGCCGTATAATCCGCGTGTTTTATCCAAATATTTTGGAATTTGCCAATAGAGGGAGTGCTTATGGGCCTGGGGCCGGTGATGCTGGATGTGCTCGGAACACATCTGACGAGTGAAGACGAGGCGCGGCTTCGCCATCCGCTGGTCGGCGGGGTGATCCTGTTCAGGCGCAACTACGAGTCGCCAGGCCAGCTCGCCGAGCTCACCGCCGCGATCCACGCCCTGCGCACGCCGCCGCTGCTGATCGCGGTGGACCACGAGGGCGGGCGCGTGCAGCGTTTCCGCGACGGCTTCACGAAGATTCCGCCGATGCGCGAACTGGGCAAGATATGGGACACGCATCCGCAGCGCGCGCGGCATCTGGCGCAGCAGGCCGGCTATGTGCTGGCCGCCGAGCTGCGCGCCTGCGGCGTGGACTTCAGCTTCACGCCGGTGCTGGACATGGATTACGGGCAGAGCAGCGTGATCGGCGACCGCGCCTTCCACGGCGAACCTCAGGCCATCGCCGAGCTGGCGCACAGCCTGCTGCTCGGACTCAGGCAGGGCGGCATGCCGACGGTCGGCAAGCATTTCCCCGGCCACGGCTACGTGCAGGCCGACTCGCACCTGGACATCCCGGTGGACGAGCGCGAGTTCATCGACATCGAGATGGCCGACATGGTCCCGTTCCAGCAGATGGTGGACTACGGCCTGACCGCGGTGATGCCGGCGCACGTGATCTACCCGAAGATCGACAACCGCCCTGCCGGTTTCTCCAGGATATGGCTCAGGGACATCCTGCGCGGACAGTTGGGCTTCGAGGGCTGCATCTTCAGCGACGACCTGTCGATGGAGGGCGCGACCGTCGCGGGCGGCATCGTGCAGCGCGCCGAGGCCGCGCTCAACGCCGGCTGCGACATGGTGCTGGTATGCAACAAACCGGAATCGGCCGACGAACTGCTGCGCGGCCTGCACTGGGAAATACCGGCCACCAGCCGAGCCCGCCTCGCCCAGATGCGCGGCAAGACCCACGCCGAATCGCTGGCGCAACTTCACGAGCAACCCGGTTTCCTCAAGGCGCTGAGCGAGGTCGCGGTGATCGGCATGAGCAACGCGGAACTGCCGCTAGTCTGACCGCGCGAGGGCGGCGGCAGATCCGGGCATCGAGCAGTAATGACGGCACTGCCCCTTATTCAGGCATAGCCTACCTATCCCGCACCACTGCAAGCTTCGGTCATTTTCATCCACAGCCTTATCCACCAAAATTGTGGGCAACCAGACAGCTGCCGCAACTGTCCGGAATATGCACCGGACAGTGCCCGGCAACCGCAGGGCGTGAGATAATCCGCACCATGTTCCGAAATATTGCGGCAGTTTCCCCATGAGTGAACTTCAACTGGCTTTGCTGACCATCGGCATCGGCATGATCGCCGTGCTGTATGCCTACGGCTGGTGGCAGCAGCGGCAGTACCGGCGCCGGTTCGGCGAGGCATTCGGCAGCGACCGTGCGGACGCGCTCTACCAGGGGCTGGACGCCGGCCTGGCCCAGGCGCCCGTCGCGGGCGCCGGCGGCGAGATGGCCGCCACGCTGCTCGACGAGTCCTGCACGCTGCTGGAAGATCGCACCGATTTCATTATCGAGTTGCATCTAGGCGAGGCCAGCCTGCCCTCCGTGCTCAACGGGCTGTGGCAGCGAAAATTCGATTTCGGCAAACCGGTCTACATCTGCGGCCAGCCGCTTGGCGGCGGCAAATGGGAACGCGTAATCGCCGACAGCCCGGCGCTGTATGAGCGTTTTCGCATTTCGCTGCAACTGGTGGATCGCGGCGGCGCGATCAGCGCGGCCAAGCTGGCGGACTTCCGCGACCTGGTGACGAGCATCGCCCGGCAGATCAAGGCCGATGCCACTGTTCCCGACATCGACGAGACGCAGCGCCGCGCGGCCCGGCTCGACGCGTTCTGCGCGGACGTCGATCAGATGGTCGGCATCAACCTGGTGCCGCCCGGCGCGCGCCTGCTGCTCGGCTCGAAGATCGCACATGCCGGCGCCCTGCTCGGCATGACGCTGGAATCTGACGGCGCTTTCCACCTGCTCGATGCGCAGGGTCACAGCCTGTTCAGCCTGAGCAATCTGGACACTCAGCCATTCCAGCATCACCTGCTGGAAACCACCGGCACGATGGGCATCACGCTGCTGCTCGATGTGCCGCGCGTGGACAGCCCCGCAGTGCAGTTCGACCGGCTGATGCATATCGCGCACGGACTCGCCAAGAGTCTGCAGGCCGAGCTTGTCGACGACCACCATATCCCGCTCAGCGAGAGCGGGCTGGATCGCATCCGCGAACGCATCGCCGCGGTCGAGGCACAGATGCGCGACCAGGGGTTCGCGCCGGGCAGCGCGCAGGCACGCCGGCTGTTCTCCTGATGGAGGCGAAGCAACGCATCGCGCAGCTGCGCACCGAGATCGCGAAGCACGACCACGCCTATTACGTGCTGGATGCACCCACCGTTCCCGACGCCGAATACGACAGGCTATTCCGTGAACTGCAGGCCCTCGAAACGCAACATCCCGAGCTGCTGACACCCGATTCCCCGACGCAGCGCGTCGGCGGCAAACCGCTGGACAGATTCCAGCCGGTGCGCCACGCGTTGCCGATGCTGTCGATCCGCACCGAGACCGACATCAGCGACCAGGGCGCCGTTGCGTTCGATGCGCGGGTGAGGCGCGAGCTGGGGCTGGACGAAAACGATCCGCCCGTCGAATACGTTTGCGAGCTCAAGTTCGACGGGCTGGCGATCAACCTGCGCTATGAAAAAGGCGTGCTGGTCCAGGCCGCGACGCGCGGCGACGGCGAGACCGGCGAGGACGTCACGCAGAACGTGCGCACCATACACAGCATCCCGCTGCACCTGGACAATTGCGACGCCGGGGTCATCGAGGTGCGCGGCGAGGTTTACATGTCACGCAGAGACTTCAACCGCTATAACGAGAAGCAGCGCGAATCGGGGTTGCCCACGCTGGTCAACCCGCGTAACGGGGCGGCGGGCAGCATCCGCCAACTCGATCCGGCACTGGCGGCCAGGCGCCCGCTGTCGTTCTTCGCCTACGGGCTGGGTGAAACCAGGGGCTGGGCATTGCCCGCGACGCATGGCGGCATCCTCGATGCATTGCAGCGGTTCGGCCTGCCGGTGTGCGGCGAGCGCACGGTGGCAACGGGCGCGCAGGGGCTGGTGGATTTCCATCGTGGCATAGCGGCCAAGCGCGACGCCCTGCCGTTCGACATCGACGGCGTGGTATACAAGGTCAACTCCATCGCGTTGCAGCAGGAGCTGGGCTTCGTCTCTCGCGAGCCGCGCTGGGCGGTGGCGCACAAGTTCCCGGCGGAGGAACAGCTCACTGTGGTGCGCGACATCGAAGTGCAGGTGGGACGCACCGGCAAGCTGACGCCGGTCGCCAAGCTTGAACCGGTGTTCGTCGGCGGCACCACGGTCAGCAACGCGACGCTGCACAACGAAGACGAGACGCGGCGCAAGGACGTGCACATAGGCGACACGGTGATCGTGCGCCGCGCCGGCGACGTGATCCCGGAAGTGGTCGGCGTGCTCGCGGAGCGGCGCCCGGCGGATGCCCGGCCTTTCGTGATGCCGGCCGAGTGTCCCGTGTGCGGCAGCCATGTGGTGCGCGAGGAAGGCGAGGCGGATGCGCGCTGCAGCGGCGGCCTGTTCTGCGCCGCGCAGCGCAAACAGGCGATACTGCATTTCGCCGGACGGCGCGCGATGGATGTCGAAGGATTGGGCTACAAACTGGTGGACCAGTTGGTGGACGAAGGCATCATCCGATCGCTGCCCGACCTGTACCGGCTGGATGTCGCGACGCTGGCCGCGCTCGATCGCATGGCCGACAAGAGCGCGCAAAACATCGTGGACGCGCTGGAGAAGAGCAAGCGCACCACGCTGAATCGCTTCCTGTTCGCGCTCGGCATCCGCCACGTCGGCGAGAGCACTGCGAAAGACCTGGCGAAGCATTTCGGCAAGCTGGACAGCATCATGAACGCCGGCGCCGAAGAGCTGCTGCAAGTGCCGGACGTCGGCCCGGTCGTCGCGCAGAGCATAGCCGATTTCTTCGCCGAGGCGCACAACCGCGAGGTGGTGCAGCAATTGCGCGCACAGGGCGTGCACTGGGAGGAGCATGAGGGCGCCAGCACGCAGGCCATGCCGCTGTCTGGCAAGACGTTCGTGTTGACTGGTACACTCCCCACGATGAGCCGCGACGAGGCCAGGGCCGCACTGGAGGCGCTGGGGGCGAAGGTAGCCGGATCGGTATCGAAGAAGACCGACTATGTGGTGGCGGGTGCCGAGGCCGGCAGCAAGCTGGACAAGGCACGCGAATTGAATGTGACGGTCATAGACGAACAGCAGTTGCTGGAACTGCTCAACACGGTGTAAATGCATTATCAAATCTTGAAGACATGATGGGGAACTGAATATGGAGCGCCGGAGAACACACGTAACCAAAGCGGTATTTCCCGTGGCAGGCATGGGCAGCCGTTTCCTGCCCGCCACCAAGGCCAGCCCCAAGGAGATGATGCCCGTCGTCGACAAGCCGCTGATCCAGTATGCGGTGGAGGAAGCGGTCGCGGCGGGCATCACCGACATGGTGTTCATCACCGGGCGCAACAAGCGCGCGATCGAGGACCATTTTGACACCGCATACGAACTGGAAGCGGAGCTGGGCAGCCGCGGCAAGGATGAATTGCTGCGCATGGTCAAGGAGGTCATTCCGCGCCACGTCAATTGCATCTTCATCCGCCAGCCCAGTGCACTGGGGCTGGGCCATGCGGTGCTTTGCGCGCAGTCGGTGGTGAATGGCGAGCCGTTCGCGGTGATACTGGCGGATGACCTGATCGACGGCGAACCATCCGTCACCAAGCAGATGGTCGATGTTTACGAACAGCATCACTGCTCGATACTCGGCGTGCAGGAGGTCCCGCGCGAGCAGACCCGCCAGTACGGGATTGTCGCGAGCAAGCCTGTGTCGGCCAACCTGGAGGAGGTCAGCGCGATCGTCGAAAAACCCAAACCGGAAGACGCGCCCTCTACCCTCGCGGTGGTCGGGCGCTACATCCTCACGCCGCGCATCTTCCATTACCTGAAGCAGGTGCAGGCCGGCGCCGGCGGCGAGATCCAGCTGACCGACGGCATTGCGGCGCTGATGCAGGAGGAAAGGATGCTGGCCTACCGCTTCCAGGGCACCCGCTACGATTGCGGTTCCAAGCTGGGCTACCTGAAGGCGAAGGTGGCGCTGGGGCTGAAACACCCGGAGGTGGGTAAACAGTTCGCCGATTACCTGAAGGGACTGAAGTAGATCGTGGGCATCTCCATGCAGCAGGCCCGCGACATCCTGCAGCAGGCGGAACTGCTGTACAGTGCGGAACAGGTGCAAGCTGCGCTGCATGATGTCGCGCAGCAGATCAACGCCAGGCTGGCCGACAAGCACCCGCTGGTGTTGTCGGTGATGGGCGGTGCGGTGGTGTTCACCGGGCAGCTGCTGCCGCAGCTCGATTTCCCGCTGGATTTCGATTACGTGCATGTGACTCGTTACGGCGCGGCGCAACAGGGCGGCGAGATGCAATGGAAGGTCGGGCCGCGCGAGAACGTGCGCGGCCGCGTAGTGCTGCTGCTGGACGACATCCTGGATGAGGGACACACGCTGGCGGCACTGCGCCGCCGGGTGCTGGAACTGGGGGCGGACAGCTGCTACAGCGCGGTGTTCGCCGACAAGCGGCATGGCCGGAGCAAGCCGATCCGCGCGGATTTTGTCGGGATGGAATTGCCGGACCGTTTCGTGTTCGGCTATGGTATGGATATCGAGGGGGCGTGGCGCAACCTGCCCGCCATTTACGCAGTGAAGGAGCAGCAATAATGTTGGCAATCATAGGCGGTCGCGGCCTGACCCAATTGGCGAACCTGACGATCACCCACCAACAGGTGATGCGCACACCCTACGGCGAGCCGTCCGGCGCGTTCCTGTTCGGCATGCTCAACCAGCACGAGGTGATCTTCCTGGCGCGCCACGGCTACGGCCACACCATCCCCCCGCACCTGGTCAACTACCGGGCCAACCTGTGGGCGCTGCGCGAACAGGGCGTAACGGAGATCCTGTCGGTCGCCACGGTGGGCGGCATCCGCGTTGACCTCAAGCCCGGCGTGATCGTCGTGCCAGACCAGATCATCGATTACACCCACGGCCGTGACGCGACCTTCTTCGAGGCCCGCGACAAGCCCTACAGCAACGCCGACTTCACGCTGCCTTACAGCAGCGGCCTGCGCAAACGCATCCTGCGCGGTGCGCAGATGGCAAACCAGCCCTGCGTGGATGGCGGCGTGTACGCCGCGACACAGGGGCCGCGCCTGGACAGCATCGCCGAGGTCAACCGCTACGAGCGCGACGGCGCCGACATGGTGGGCATGACCGGCATGCCGGAAACCGCGCTGGCGAAGGAGCTCGAACTCGAATATGCGGCCCTCGCGGTGGTCGCCAACTACGCGGCCGGGCGCGGCGACAGCGCGGCGGGCATCCACATGGATGTCGTCAACGCAACGGCCAGCGCGGCGATGGTGCGGGTGCGCAACATCCTCGAATGCGTGGTGAACTGCATGGTGGAGGACTAGCCGTGGCGGTCAGGCCGGTGTTGCGCATGGGCGACCAGCGCCTGTGGCAGGTCGCCAGACCCGTCACCCGTTTTGACACCCACGAACTGCACGCCCTGCTGGCCGACATGCGCGACACGATGCGGGCGCTGAACGGCGCCGGGCTGGCGGCCCCACAGATCGGCGTCGGCCTGCGCGTGGTGATCTTCGGCGTGCAGCACAATTCGCGCTACCCGGATGCAGAGGCTGTCCCCGAGACCATACTGATCAACCCGATGATCACCCCGCTGGGCGATGCGATCGAAGAGGACTGGGAAGGCTGCCTGAGCGTGCCCGGCCTGCGCGGCCTAGTGCCGCGCCACGCGCACATCCGCTACCAGGGCGTAGACGAGTACGGCGCGCAGATAGACCGCACGGTCAAAGGCTTCCACGCGCGGGTGGTGCAACACGAATGCGACCATCTCGACGGCATCCTCTACCCGATGCGCATCCGCGATCTGACACGCTTCGGCTACAACGAGGAGCTGTTCCCCGGCAGGGAAATGACGGACGAGTGATTAATGGGCGGGGATGCAGTTCATACGACGCAATGCCCCCGTTGGTTATTGCGCCCCGGCCTTGCCGAGGAACTTTCAAAAATCGGCATCCGTTACTCCGCCTTGCGGACGCTTCCCGCGTTATATCCATCTTGAAGAGCCTTCACCTATCGTGATCGGCCGAGCAAAATCAAATTCATCGCTTATGAATACCACTCCATACAGGTGTTAAACCTCGCTCGCCAAGAAAAAGCCCGTGCAATGCGGGCTTTTTCTTTAGGGGGCGCTTCTAGCTTATGCTTTGCCTCTTCACCAGCCAGGGCTACATGATAAAACGGTTCATCATCTGCACAACCCAGATGACTCTGACCCTATGTTGTTGATTTTAATGCAATCGATTACTATAGAACGGCTTTTTGCCACCGCCCTGCATGAAAGCAGGATAGGCAATAATGCACCATTGATTGAATATCAGGCATCATCGGAACACTGACTCTGGAGATGATCGAATGTCGAAATCAGACCGATATAAACGAATGATGGAAGACTCCCGCGATGGCTTCTTGGTAGTCGATTCGAAGGGTAACCTGCTTGAATCCAATCAAGCATATGCAGACATGTCAGGATACTCCGTCACCGAACTCGCCAAGATGAATTTCAGATCACTGGCGGGGACAGACGATGAACTTGAATTAAAGTCACGCCTCAGAAAATTGCTTGCTCTGGGCTACGACCGATACGAATCACAACATCGGCATAAGGCAGGCCACTTTTTTGAAGTCGATGTCTCAATCAATTTCATTCGTGAATCGAAACGGTTCTTTGTCCACTTTCGCGATCTCTCCGAACGGCGCTTACATGAACAGGAGTTGCGCGAGCGTGAGGAAAAATATCGGGGTCTGTTCGAGAATGCGGGCGATCTGGCTTACGGGATCGATCTCAACCTCAACTTCACTGCAGTCAGCGACTCATTATTGAGGATATCAGGGTATCGCCGTGACGAATTGATCAATGCCTCCATCAGCAAGGTATTGAAATCGGAATCTCTGGATCTGGCGCGACGGATGGCAGCCGCCAAACTCAACGCGGAAAAACAGGTTACCCGTTATGAATTGGAGATGACCGACAAAGAGGGACGGCAGATACCTTTGGAATTAGTCAGCACACTGATCTACAAAAATGGCCAAGCTGTGGGCGTACAGGGTATCGGGCGCGACATCAGCGAACGCAAGGCTGCGGAGGAAAAGATCCAGCAACTGGTATTTCACGACCCGCTCACCCACCTGCCAAACAGGCGGCTACTGCTGGATCGGCTGCAACAGGCATTTGCATCGTGCAGTCGCACCGGTCGAAAAGGTGCATTGTTGTTCATCGACCTGGATAACTTCAAGACCCTCAACGACACACTGGGCCACCTCAAAGGCGACATGCTGCTAAAGCATGTCGCCGAACGGCTCACCTCGTGCATCCGTGAGGGCGACACGGTTGCCCGCCTCGGGGGAGACGAATTTGTCGTGATGCTGGAGAACCTAGAAACCCAAGCAATTGAGGCGGCTAGGCAAACCGAGTCTGTCGGGGAGAATATCCTCCGCGCATTGAATCAGCCCTATGAGCTCGCCGAACAAATATTTCACTGTTCAGCGAGCATCGGCGCAACCCTCATCGATGAAAATACGCAGGGCGCAGAGGAGCTACTGAAGCAGGCGGATATCGCCATGTACCAGTCCAAAAGGGCTGGACGTAACGCACTGCGATTTTTCGATCAAAAGATGCAGGACACCATCACTGCTCGCGTCATTCTGGAAGGTGAATTGCACAGGGCACTCGAGGAGCAGCACTTTCAGTTGCATTACCAGATCCAGATGGATAAGTTTCGCCAGGCATTGGGGGCAGAGGCCCTGATCCGCTGGGTACACCCCACGCACGGGCTGATCTCCGCCACGCAATTCGTTCCACTGGCGGAGGAGACCGGTCTTATTCTGCACATCGGCCAATGGGTACTGGAAAGTGCCTGCATCCAGCTCAAACGATGGGCGCTTAACGAACACACTCGCAACCTCATTCTGGCAGTGAACGTAAGTGCCAAGCAATTTCATCAGCCCGATTTCGTGGCTCAAGTACGCGCTGCGGTGCAACGACACGACATCGATCCACGATTGCTCAAGCTTGAACTCACCGAAAGTCTGCTGCTTGAGGACTCGGCAGCCACGATCTTGACCATGAATGAATTGAAGGAATTTGGGATCAAGTTGTCACTGGATGACTTTGGCACCGGTTACTCGTCACTGCAATACCTCAAAAAATTACCGCTGTACGAGATCAAGATCGCACAGTCTTTTGTGAACGATTTAGCCCATGACTCAAACGATGCAGCCATCGTGCAGACGATCATCGCCATGGCAGGCACCCTAGGTCTCGGAGTGATTGCGGAAGGTGTTGAAACTGCGGAGCAACACGAATTTCTGGACTCAAGCGGATGCGATGTCTACCAAGGGCATTTGTTTGGCAAGCCCATGCCGATTGAGCAGTTTGATGCGCAGCTCCACCTTAACTGATTCCCCCACTTTGCCGATGCGCAGCAGCAGCACGAAAATCTCGTCGGGAAGTCTGCCAGGTTTTGCGCTTCAGTTCCCGGACTTCATCGTCTCCATGAACCGGGACGCCAAGTCCGGCTGTCCGTCGAAGGCATCGAACCTTCCCGCCATCTGGTTTTCCAGCAGGTTCAGCCGGTCGGCCAGCGACGGGTGCGTCTTGAACAACAGCGCGAGTTTAGTGTCCTGGGCGTTCAAGCCATTCAGGGACTGCAGCACCGCCGGCAGACCATACGGGTCATAACCGCCGCGCGCCGCGATCACCACACCCATACGATCGGCCTCGAATTCGTCATTCTTGTCCAGCCCGCGTGTATACAGTTCGGTACCCGCGCTGACCAGTTTGAGCAGTTCCGGATTGCCGCCCCTATCCTTCAGCGCCTGCCCGGCAAACTCGGCCATCAATCCCGAGCGAGCGCCCTGCTTGATCGCCTTTAGATGGTGCTTTTGCAGCACGTGCGAGATCTCATGCGCCAGCACCCCGGCCAGCTCGGCTTCGCTGTGCATCTGCGTGAGCAGACCCTTGGTGATCAGCACATAACCGCCCGGGGCCGCAAAGGCATTAACGTCGTCGTCATCGAGCACGCCGAACTCCCACGGAAGATCGGGGCGCTCGGTCTGCATGGCAAGCCACCGCCCGATATTATTGACGTATTGCTGCACCTCGCGGTTCTGCAGCAGCGGGGCGGCACCGAGTATATTGCTCGCAACCCCGCCCCCCATCTCGATCTCGTCCGGCTCGGAGATGTCCTCGGTGGCTTTCTTCACCTCCTTGCCAACCTGCTGAACGGTTTTAAGCTTGTTCTGCAGATCGCCGAAATCGAATGCCAGCGATGGCGTGGCAATACAGCATGAGAGTATCAACAGGATAGTCTTCATCTCTTTCCCCTTATTTTGCCGGTGCCGGCAGGTAGTCCACTTTCGCCGCCTTCAGATTGCCGGCTGCGGCAAAGCGTTGCGCGGACGACTTGTCCACCGCATAACCATGCAACGCCTCAAGCGCCTGCGGATTGGGCTGCGGATTGTGCAGTTTTTCTTCGGACAGTCCGCGCACTCCGGTCGTTGTCGTGCTGCCACTGCGCCCGGTAGAGGCTACATTGAACAGCGAACGAACGCCGGTATCGCCCCTCCCCACATGGACGCTACCCCCCAGCCGCAGGCTGAGCATCTTCACCCAGCCGGTCTGGCCTTCCGCCTTGACCTGATTCCAGCTTCCCCGCCGTTGCACGACCTCGACCTTGCTGCTTCCGGGCAGTGTCGCCAGCGTCGCCGCATCGGTAAATGGTTTTTCTTTCAGATCGGTGGTGCGCACTGTATAGGCGATCCCTCCAGCCTGCGCGGCGCCGCAGGCGAGCGCAATGCATACGGCTGCGACCATTCTGGATATTTTCATGACTTCTCCTTTCTTGAGGGAGCAAACAGCTCCACTTCCTTTTCTCTGCCTTTTACCTTGAACGAGCCGTGCGACGAGAAGTCGAAAGCTTCACCACACAGCTCCATAGTCTCGCGCGACACCAGGATGCGCGATACCCCCTTGGTCAGCCCTTCGATACGACTGCCGAGATTCACCGTGTCGCCGATGGCGGTGTACTCACGCCGCTGCTCGGAGCCGATCAACCCCACCACGGCAGGACCCGAGTGGATACCGATGCCAACATCGAAGTCGCTATCCTGCTCGCCCAGTTCCAGCTTGAAGCGCTGAAGTACATCGGCCATCTCCAGCGCCGCCGCGACCGCATGTTGTGCATGCTGCGGATCGTCGAGCGGTGCGCCCCAGAAAGCCATGATGCAGTCGCCGATGAATTTATCGAGCGATCCCCCGTGACGGAAGACCACTTGCACCTGCAACGTGAAATATCGGTTGAGCAATTCCACGATCTCCTGCGGCGTGCGCTTCTCCGATAGTGTGGTGAACCCACGGATATCCGAGAACAGGATCGTGATCTGGCGGCTCTCCCCGCTGCGGCTCAAGCCACCGTGCGCGACCAGTTCCTTCACCACATGCGGATTGACGAAGCGACTGAACTCGCGCACGGCCTGTTCGCGCGAACGCCGCTCTCGCAGGTATTCGACCAGTGCGCAGGCAAAATAATAGCCCCATGCCAGCAGTAATGCGGCAAGCACCGGAACCAGATACAACCACCCAACCGCCAGATAGCTGCCAGTCAGTGCCAGCAGGGTCGCGGCGGCAAGCGATAGCCCGATCTTCAGCACGTTGATGCCGCGCCACAGTGCCACCGCGAGTGCGCCCAGCAACATCAGCGCGAGCAGCGGCGTGAACCATGCCGGAGCGGCATGCATCATGCGGCCGTTCTTCAGATTATCCAGCGCGGTCGCGAGGATCTCCATGCCCGGATGCTGGCTGGAGATGGGTGTGGCGCGCACATCGTGCAGCCCCGTGGCGGCGGTGCCGATGATGACGATCTTGCCGCGCAGTTCGTCCTGCGGACGCAGGGGATGTTCGCGACCGAAGTCATCGTACAGATCGGCATAGGCGATATGCCTGAACGCATGGTCACCACCGCGCCAGGCAAGCAGCATGTCGTCCTGCACAGGCACGTCATAACCGAGTTCAGCGGCCACCCGCGCCGGAAGCGATGGGATCAGCCAGCCGTGTGCCGGTGTATAGAGCTGGTAACGCCGGCCTATGCCATCGCTGTCCTCCACGTAATTGATGGTGCCGACGCGCCAGTATTCCGGGTCTATCACCAGCGGCGGCAGCAATGCGAGGCGTGCCTGTTCGTTGGCATGGTCGGTGCGCAACAGGCCCAGCATCGGCCCAATCTGCGCGAGCGGCGCACCTGCAGTATCCAGTGCCGAATCTTGCCTGACCATCGGGAAATAGATCCTGCTGCCCGATCGCAGCGCCTCGTTGAACAGACGGTCGCTCTCGGGACGGTACTGGTCCGGTTCGCTGAACAGGATATCGAACACGATCGCCGCAGGTTGCTGCTTGACGATGCCTCGCACCAGCTCGCCGTGCACCGAACGCGGCCACGGCCAGTTTCCGGCAATCTCCTGCATGCGTGCCAGACTCGCATCGTCGATATCCACGACGACGATATCGGGATCTGTCTGCAAGCCCTGCGCCTGCTGGCGCACGAAGAGGTCGGACAAACGGTTTTCCAGCGGCAGGGATACATGCAGCCAGCCCGTCTCGATGACGGCCAGCAGCACAAACAGGACCGTGGTGCGCAACAGCGTTTGTGTATGTGTTTTCATCGCGCGACTTGTGAGTGGGTAGGACCTTCGAAATGATAACCCGTGCTGAGCCATTACGGCATCACTGCCGTTGTCGCACCGCCTCGAACAGGCAGATCGCCGTAGCCGCCGCCGCGTTCAAAGATTCGATCCTGCCCGGCATCGGAATGGTGATCTGCTGCGTGGCACATCCCAGCATCGCCGGGGACAACCCCGCCCCCTCATTCCCCACCATGAACGCGACGCTGCCGCGCAGGTCGCATTGATACAGGCTGCGTGTGGCTTTCAGGCTGGTTGCCAGCAGCGCGCCGCGGAATCCTTTGGCGACGCCTAACAAATCCTGCCGCTCGTAGATGCGCAACGCGAAATGCCCGCCCATCGCCGCGCGCAGCACCCTGGGCGACCAGGCGTCGGCGCAACCCTGCGACAGGAACACCGCGTCGCACCCCGCCGCCGCCGCGGAACGCAGCATCGAGCCGAGGTTGCCGGGGTCCTGGATGTCTTCGAGCAGCAGCGCGAAGCGGTTGTCGGCGGCGGGTGCTGCCGGCTGGGGAATGGCAATCAGCGCGAGGATGCCGGTGGGGGTCTTCAGTTCGCTGAGCTCGGCGAACAATTTGCCGTCCAGTTGCGCGACGGGGACGTTGCCGGCCTGTTCGAGCAGTCTGGCGATCTCTGCATCCCGCGCCGCCTCCTCTGTCACCAGCAGCTGCTGCGGCAGCAGACCGGCACCCAGGTACGCCGCGAGCAGGTGCGCGCCGTCGAGCAGCGTCTGGTTAACCTTGCCGCGCAGGCGGGACGAGCCGGCGAGTTTGACCAGCTCCTTGTAGTTGGGATTGTCGCGGGACTGGATGACCTTCATGCGCGGGCGGTACGACCCTGGACCGGCTTCACTCTGTCACGCTCTCGGTGATGGCCGGGAGCAACGCACCCGGTGGCGACAGTACCGGCGGCAGTATGGGCTGCGGCTCGGCAGTTTCCTGCTCCAGCACCGCACCGATGTCCTGCAACGAGGGCAGGTCCTGCAGCACGCGCAGGTTGAGGTCGTCGAGCAGTTGTTTGGTGGTGGCGAACAATTCGGGCTTGCCCGGCACATCACGGGTACCGACCACCTCGACCCAGCCGCGGGTCTCCAGCGTCTTCAGTATCTGCGAGGAGACCGCGACGCCGCGTATCTCCTCGATGTCGCCGCGCGTGACGGGCTGGTGGTAGGCGATGATCGCGAGGGTTTCGAGCACCGCGCGAGAGTAGCGCGGCGGCTTTTGCGGGTTGAGCCGGTCGAGGTATTGCTGCATCTCCGGCCGGGCGCGGAAACGCCAGCCGCTGGCGACGCGGCACAGCTCCACGCCGCTATGCTGCCACTCCTGCGCGAGCTCTTCGAGCAGCGCTTCGAGCTGTCTGCTGTCCAGCGAGACGTCGCTGAGTTTTTTCAGCTCGGCGACAGGCAACGGCTCGCCGCTGGTCAGCAGCGCGGTCTCCAGCACGCGCTTGAACTGCGCGGTGTCCATCCTGCCGTCGAACAGGTCGATGCGGATGTCGCTGGTGTCCACAGCGGATTGCGCCCCCGCCATGCCCCCTGCGGGCGCGGCAGCATTCGCGGCTTCACTCTGCTTCAATGGCTCGGTTGGTTCGGACATAGATGCTCCCAAAAGTTTCACTTTGCTGAATCTCGACCAGGTATTCCTTGGCCAGTTCGAGGATGGCGATGAAGGTGACAATCAGTTTCGGCGCGCCACCTTCGAGGTCGAACAGCTTGTCGAACTCGACGTACTCGCCGCCCTGCAGGCAGCGCAGCACATGGGTCATCTGCTCGCGCACCGAGAGCTGTTCGCGTCTGACCTTGTGGTGGGTGTTGCGCTTGGCGCGGGTCATGATCCCGAGCCAGGCCTGGCGCAGGTCATCGACGCTGACCTGCGGCAGCCGCTCCTGCACGGTCCGTTCGATCAGCACGTTGACGATCTCGAAGTCGCGTCCGGCCTGCGGCAGCTCGTTGAGCTTCTGCGCGGCCAGCTTCATCTGCTCGTATTCGAGCAGGCGGCGCATCAGCTCGGCGCGCGGGTCTTCGCCGTCATCCTCTTCGCCGGCCTTGGGCAGGCGCGGCAGCAGCATGCGCGACTTGATCTCGATCAGCACCGCCGCCATCAGCAGGTAATCGGCGGCCAGCTCCATGCGGTTGCGCTGCATCACCTCGATGTAACCCATGTACTGGCGGGTCAACTCCGCCATCGGGATGTCCAGCACATCGAGGTTGTGCTTGCGGATCAAGTACAGCAGCAGGTCCAGCGGCCCCTGGAAAGTCTCCAGCACCAACTCCAGCGCATCCGGCGGGATGTACAAGTCCTGCGGCATCTCCAGCAGCGCTTCGCCGTGGACATGGGCAACCGGATGCATGGGCAGCTGGATCTCGCTCATCTTCGTCTAGCTGTAACCCAGCCCCATCGATTCGCGCACGTCGCGCATCGTCTCCTGCGCGAGCTTGCGGGCTTTCTCGCAGCCGTCGGCGATGATGTTCTTCACCAGCGCCGGGTCGTCCAGGTACATCTGCGCACGTTCGCGCATCGGGCGCTGCTCGTCGAGCACGGCGTCGATCACCGGCTGCTTGCATTCGATGCAGCCGATGCCCGCGCTCGTGCAGCCCTGCACAACCCACTGCCTGGTCTGTTCGTTCGAATACACCCGGTGCAGCTGCCAGACGGGGCACTTTTCCGGATCGCCCGGATCGGTGCGGCGGATGCGCGCCGGATCGGTCGGCATCGTACGGATCTTCTTGCCGACACTGGCCTCGTCCTCGCGCAGCGTGATGGTGTTGTTGTAGGACTTGGACATCTTCTGCCCGTCCAACCCCGGCATCTTCGAGGCGACCGTCAGCATCGCCTGCGGCTCGGACAGGATCATCTTGCCGCCGCCTTCAAGGTAGCCGAACAGCCGCTCGCGGTCGCCGTGGGAGAGGTTTTGCTGCTCGTCGAGCAGCGCCTTGGCCGCCTGCAACGCCTCGTCGTCGCCCTGCTCCTGGAAGCGGGTGCGCAGTTCGCTGTACAGCCGTGCTTTCTTGCTGCCGAGTTTCTTCACTGCGGCCTCGGCCTTCTCCTCGAAACCGGGCTCGCGCCCGTAGATGTGGTTGAAACGGCGCGCAAGCTCGCGGGTGAATTCGACATGCGGAATCTGGTCTTCGCCCACCGGCACCTGGGTGGCGCGGTAGATCAGGATGTCCGAGCTCATCAGCAGCGGATAGCCCAGGAAACCGTATGTGGAGAGGTCCTTGTTGCTCAGTTTCTCCTGCTGGTCCTTGTAGGTCGGCATGCGCTCGAGCCAGCCCAGCGGGGTGATCATCGACAGCAGCAGGTTCAGCTCGGCATGTTCTGGCACCCGCGACTGGATGAACAGCGTCGCGTGCGCGGGATCGACGCCCGCGGCCAGCCAGTCCACGACCATGTCCCACACACTCTGCTCGATCACCTGAGGGGTGTCGTAATGGGTAGTCAGCGCGTGCCAGTCAGCCACGAAAAACAGGCACTCGAACTCGTGCTGCATCTTCACCCAGTTTTTCAGTACCCCGTGGTAATGTCCCAGATGCAGGCTTCCGGTCGGGCGCATGCCCGATAACACTCTATCAGCAAACATACTTTCAGATTCCCAATAACATCAATATCAAATTTTTCACCATTTTAACCAGCGGAAACAGGATCCAGCCCAGAATCGGGGTGATCACCAGAAAGATCAGGATGAATATCCCGTAGGGCTCGATCCTGGACAGCTGGTAAGCCTGGCGGTGCGGCAGCAGGCTGATCGCGACCCGTCCGCCGTCCAGCGGCGGCAGGGGCAGCAGGTTCAGCACCATCAGGATCACGTTGATCTCCAGCCCGATGACCGCCATGCCCATCAGCGGCTCGGCAAAATAGTTACCGGGGTTCATCCACGCGAGCTTGTACAGCAGGCCCCAGCCCAACGCCATCGCCAGGTTGGAGGCAGGGCCGGCGATCGCCACCCACAGCATGTCCTGCTTGGGACGGCGTAGCGCGGCGAAATTCACCGGCACAGGCTTCGCCCAGCCGAACAGGATGCCGCCCAGCATCAGCGTCAGGATAGGCAGCAGGATCGTGCCGATCGGGTCGATGTGGCGCAGCGGGTTCAGGCTGATGCGCCCCTGCTGGTAGGCGGTCATGTCGCCGAAATGCCTGGCCACATAGCCGTGCGCCGCCTCGTGCAGCGTGATCGCGAACAGCACCGGGATGGCCGCCAGCGTGATGGTCTGTATCAGTTGTTCCACTTGCATTATTCCTCGATCCCGAATGGTGAAATATCGCCCTTGCCTCGGCGCAGCAGTGCCGGGGTATCCCCGGTCAAATCGATCACGGTGGTGAAATCCAGCCCCGCAGCCCCGCCGTCGATCACCAGATCGACCTGTTTCTCGAGCAGGTCGCGGATGTGTGCGGCATCGTTCAGCGGGCCCGCTTCATCGGGCAGGATCAGCGTGGAGCTGCACATTGGCTCGCCCAGTTCCTCGATCAGCGCCAGCGCGACCGGATGGTCCGGGATGCGGATGCCTATCGTGCTGCGCTTGGGGTGCTGCAGGCGGCGCGGCACCTCCTTGGTCGCATCGAGGATGAAGGTGTAGCTGCCCGGCGTGTTGCTCTTCAGCAGGCGGAACTTGCTGTTGTCCACCCGCGCATAGCGCGATATCTCGGACAGGTCGCGGCACATCAGCGTCATCTGGTGCTGCTCGTCCAGCTGCCGGATCTGGCGGATGCGCGTGACCGCATTCTTGTCGTCGAGATGGCAGCCCAGCGCGTAGCTCGAATCGGTGGGGTACACGACGATGCCGCCATCGCGCAGGATGTCGGCCGCCTGACGGATCAGGCGCAGGTTCGGGTTGGCCGGGTGGATGACGAAGAATTGCGACATCAGGCCGCCTTCAATTTCTGGTGCGGGCCGGGAAGCACGGGTGCATGCGCCAGACTCTCCCACACCGGGCGGCAACCCAACGGCAGGTCCGGCAGGCGGCCCATGTCGCGCCAGCTCTCGCCCGGCCCGTGAAAATCCGAGCCGCACGAACACAGCAGGTGGAATTCTTCGGCATAACGAGCGAATTCGGCGTATTGCTCCGGCGTGTGGCTACCGGTCACCACCTCGAGCGCCTGTCCGCCGCCCGCTACGAATTCGGCCAGCAGCTCGCGCATGGTCTTCTTGCCCATGCTGCCGCGCCCGCTCATGTACCGGCCCGGATGGGCCAGCACCGCGATGCCGCCGCTGCCGCGTATCCAGTTGATCGCGTCCTGCAACTCAGCCCACTTGTGCGGCACGTAGCCAGGTTTGCCCTTCGCCAGGTAACGACCGAACACGCTCTTCACGTCCTTGCAATGCCCGGCCTCGACCAGAAAACGCGCGAAATGGGTGCGGCCTATCATGTTTGGGTTCAGCGCATACTGGTAGGCGCCCTGCAGCGCACCGCCGATGCCGGCCTTGGCCAGTTCGTCGGCCATTTTTCTGGCGCGCTCACCGCGCCCGCTGCGCACTCCGCGCAAGCCTTCGGCCAGCGGCGGGTAGGCCGGGTCGATGCCAAGGCCGACGACGTGCAGCGTGTGGGTGCGCCAGGACACCGAGATTTCGACGCCATTGATGAACCCCATGCCCTGCCGGGCGGCGGCCGCGCGCGCCTCATCAAGGCCGTCCACTTCGTCGTGGTCGGTCAGCGCCAGCACCTTGACGCCTCGCTCGGCGGCACGCGCCACCACCTCCGTGGGCGTCAGCGTGCCGTCGGAATAACTGGAATGACAGTGCAGGTCGTAATCCAGCATCAGATGTCGCCGCCGCCCTTTTTCATGACCTTGCCCTCTTCGGCACGCTTGCGGCGCACCTCCTTGGGATCGGCGATCAGGGGGCGATATATCTCGATGCGGTCCCGGTCGCGCAGCACGGTATCGGCCTTGACCAGCTTGCCGAAGATACCCAGCTTGCTGGTCGCCAGTTCGATCTGCGGATATTTTTGCAGGATGCCGCTGGCCTCGATCGCCCCGGCCACGGTCGTGCCGGCCGCCACCTGCAGCTGGAGCAGGGTCTGCTCGCTTGCCAGCGCGTATACCACTTCGATGCTGATCTTGTCGCTCATGATTCTGTATAAACCTTCTCTGCCCGGTGGATGAACGCATCCACGAAACTGTCGGCGATGTAATGGAAAACCGGCCCGACCAGTTTTTCCAGCAGCTTGCTGGAAAACTCATAGTGCAGGCGGAACTCTATTTTACAGGCTGAATCGCCCAGCGGGATAAATCTCCAGCTGCCGTCCAGATGGCGGAACGGCCCGTCCTGCAGTGTCATGTCGATCCGGTGCGGCGGGTTGCGCACGTTCTCGGTGGTGAAATGCTGCCTGAGATGGTGGTAATCGATGTGCACCGTCGCATGCACGGTATCGCCGTCCAGCTCGCTGACGTTTGCGCCCCCGCACCAGGGCAGGAACTGCGGGTATTCCTCCACCCGATCCACCAGGTTGAACATCTGCTCCGCGCTGTGCGCAACCAGCACTGTTTTTTCGACTAACGCCATTACCGATCAAGGCCGCAATTACAAAGGCTGGTAGAATAGCCGAACAGACAGCAAAACTCACCTTTTCCATCCCAGATGAGCATTATCCAAAATAAAAAAGCCTTTCACGATTACTTCATCGAAGACAAGTATGAAGCCGGCATCATGCTGGAAGGCTGGGAAGTCAAGGCGATCCGCGCCGGACGCGCGCAACTCAAGGAAGCCTATATTACCGTGAAGGACGGCGCGCTGTACCTATTCGGCTCGCATATCAGCCCGCTGCTGAACGCCTCGACCCACATCCACCCCGACCCGGTGCGCACCCGCAAGCTGCTGCTGCACAAGCACGAAATTGACAAGATCACCGGCAAGGTTCAGCGCGCCGGCTACACCATCATGCCGCTGGACATGCATTACAAGGCCGGCCGCGTCAAACTCGAGATTGGCCTGGCCAAGGGCAAGAAACAGCACGACAAACGGGCGACGGAAAAGGAAAAAGACGCCAAGCGTGAGGCCGCACAGGCGATGAAAAAAGAGCGCCGCTGACGAAACCAAAACGCCGGCATCCCGGTCCTATCCTGGCCGATCCTGAAGGGAGGCTATCTGAAGCCGCTATTGTATGCCCTGCTGTTTCTGGCATTGATTCTGGTGCCACTTCCCCCAACTGGCTATGCCGAACCGAAAGGAGCCAACATGCGCACAACCCAAACCGCCTATCTTGCCGGCGGCTGCTTCTGGGGGATGGAAGAACTGGTGCGCCAGATACCCGGCGTGCTGGAGACCGAAGTCGGCTACAGCGGCGGCGATGTGCCGAACGCGACCTATGAGCATCACGACGGCCACGCCGAGTCGCTGAAGATCGTATTCGACCCGACGCGGCTAACCTACCGGCACCTGCTATTCGAGTTCTTCCGGATGCACAACCCGACCACAAAAAACCGGCAAGGCAACGATGTCGGAACCTCGTACCGCTCGGCGATCTTTTATATCAGCGAGGAGCAAAAGCGCACTGCAGAGGAAGTCATCCGCACCGTGGATACATCGGGCGAGTGGGGCGCAAGGGTGGTGACTGAAGTCGTGCCGTACCGGGAATTCTGGCGCGCCGAGGAATACCACCAGAGATACTTGGTCAAGCACCCTGACGGCTATACCTGCCACTATGTGCGGCGGATGGATCTGGGTGAATGACACTGCGCCCTCACGACATGCTCCCTTCGAAGGGCCGAATCAGGCGATTTCGAGAAGGTAACGTGCCTTGAGCGCCTGGTAGAGTGATTCGCGTACATCCTCGGCGTCCAGATCGGTCAGCTCCAGCACTTCGATCAGGTGCTCGTTGTCTTCGCGGCCGTCCCAGATCTTGATGTAAGTGCCAGCCTTGTAGCCGTGATCCTGGCGGAATATGTTGAGTACGTTCTTGCCCAGGTACTGCTTGAACAAGCCCTGCCAGTCCATGCCGCAATCATTCAGCAGGGATTCGAACAGTGCTAGGTTGGTACGCTTCGCTGCGGCCAGACCGACCAGCAGGTCGAGTTTTTCGAGCAGGCTCATCTGCGCCAGCTGGTAATACTGGTTGTCAAACTGGACGGATTTCTGGCGCAGGTGGAATTCCGCCAGCATCTCCATCTTGGCCAGCGGAATGCTGCCGTGCTTGGCCTGAATGATGGCTGACAGCACGAAGTGCCAGATATCGACCAGCTCCATGCGCAACTGCGCCATGTCGCTGTCCTGCTTCTTCCACCACTTCCAGCCGTGATGCTCGATCGCCTCGACGCCCTCGACCTGAATGGCGCGGTGCCAGTTGTTTTTGGCCAGCACCCATTCAGGGTTGACCTTGCTGTTCATGCCATCCTGCATTTTCAGCATCGCGTCCAGTTGTGTTTCTGATAGTGTCAGATCGGTTACCTTTTGCGGACCGGAAATTCCGGCAGTCCATAAAACTTCAGGAACTCCCGCATCCGCTGAAAAATGTTTATGTAATCCTTCAAGGCCAGTGCCAGTCTGCATCCCGGTACTGATCTGCAGCATAGATTGCTAGCGTTGAAGATTCGTTGATCGATCGCGCCGGCTTGAAGACCGGGCAAACATGATTGATTTCAGGCCGGATGAGGGGCCGGCCCGATCCAGATGGTGAAAATGTCAAAACTGTTGCGCCTACTCCCCCACCAGCAACTTGACCAGGTAGATCGAACCGACGCCCAGCGCGATCAGCACGACCTGCTCCATCGTGTCGCGCAACTGGGTGCGTTTATGCAGCCCCGGAATCAAGTCGGCCACGGCGACGTAGATCATGCTCGCGGCGGCCAGCGCCAACAGTGTCGGCGTCAAATCCTGCAAGGATTGCAGCGCGAAATAGGCTAGCAGCCCGCCCAGCAGCGTCGCCAGACTGGACGCCAGGTTCAGCAGCAGCGCGCGCGCCTTGCTGTAGCCGGAATGCAGCAGGATCATGAAATCCCCGACTTCCTGCGGAATCTCGTGCGCGATGATCGCCAGTGCGGTCACGATACCCAGGTTCACATCGGTCATGAATGCCGCGGCGATGATGATGCCATCGACGAAATTGTGGAAGGTGTCGCCTACCATGATCAGCGTACCGCTGCGGCCGTACGTATCGTGACCATGAATATCATGCCCCTCGCAATTGCCGTGGTGGCAATGCCGCCATAGCAGTAGCTTCTCCAGCGTGAAAAATAACATGATGCCGATCAGCACCGTGCCGCTGACTGCAGCGGCGTTGCTCCCCATCTCCATCGCCTCGGGCAGGATGTCGAGAAACACCGCACCCAGCAGCGCGCCGATCGCATAGCTGACCAGCGAACTTACCCAGTGGGTACGCGCACTCAGCGCGAACAGCGCCGCACA
>DASWTZ010000061.1:0-2074 GCA_036401875.1 Gallionella sp. | reverse complement strand
GAAAAGGCGCGCAAGATTCCGGTCGATACGCTGGAGGGGGCGGTGGTGGTGAGCAGTACCGAACACGGCGAGATACTGGCGCTGGTGGGCGGGCGCCAGGCGCGTTATGCCGGCTATAACCGCGCCCTCGATGCGCAGCGGCAGATCGGGTCGCTGGCCAAGCCGGTCGTGTTCCTGACAGCCCTCGAAGACCCCAGTCGTTTTACCTTGCTCACGCCGCTCGATGACGGGCCGCTGGTGTGGAGCCAGCGCGGTGCGGCGGAGTGGAGACCGCAGAACTACGATCACAAGTTCCACGGCCAAGTGCCGCTGCAGGTCGCTCTGGCGAATTCCTACAATGTGTCGACGGCGCGCCTGGGCATTGCACTCGGCATCGACACCATACTCGACAAACTTCCAAAATACGGCATCGAGCGGCGGCCACCGCCCTTTGCTTCCTCGTTGCTGGGCGCGTTCGAACTGTCCCCGATCGAGGTGACCCAGCTCTACCAGACCTTTGCGGACGGCGGTTTCCGCACCCCGCTGCGCGCGATCCGCGAGATCGTCACCGCAGAAGGCATGCCCTTGCAGCGTTACCCGCTGAACGTCGAACCCGTCGCCGCACCCGCGCCCGTATACCTGCTGACCCATGCCCTGCAGGGCGTCGTGCGCGAGGGGACTGCACACTCGTTGTCCAACTGGCTGCCTGCAGAGATGAATGTCGCCGGGAAGACGGGCACCACCGACGACATGCGCGACAGCTGGTTTGCCGGTTACACCGGCGACCGGGTGGCGGTGGTCTGGGTCGGGCGCGATGACAACAAGCCCACGGGGCTGACCGGAGGTTCGGGCGCGCTGACAGTCTGGGGCGAGATGATGCAGAACATCCAGCCCGAGCCGTTGCAGCCTGTCATGCCGGAAGACATCGAACTGGTCAATGCTGATCCGTCGAGTGGGTTGCGCTATGATGAGGACTGTGCGGAGAGTGTGCTGATCCCGTTCATCAAGGGCTCGGCACCGGCTGAAACGTCTGCGGGATGCGGAATTGCCGCTGACGGGCAACAGTCCGAAAGCCAGGCCGTCAAGATCGAAGGGCCGGCGCCGACAGAGAAAAACTGGTTCCAGAGGTGGTTTGATTGATGCATCGATTCTATATGTTTGCGCTATCGGCATGGCTGGTGTTGCTTGCCGGCTGCGCGGGTGTGGCAACGCGGGACACAGCATCTGACGGGATTTCACCGGACGGTATCGTCGAGCCGGTCCCGGCTCCGCTGATGTCGGAAAACAAGGCTGTCGTTGCGCTACTGGATAGGGCGCAATCCGATACAGGCGCGGGGCGCCACGAGGCGGCGGGTGCGTCGCTGGAACGCGCACTGCGCATCGAACCGCGCAATCCCTGGCTGTGGCATCAGCTTGCGCAATTGCGCCTCAGCCAGGGGCAGTATGCGCAGGCGGTCGCCGTTGCGCGCAAGTCGATCAGTTTCGCCGGGCAGGATCGCCGCCTGCTCGCCTTGAACTGGAGGTTGATCGGCGATGCCCGTGTCGCGCAGGGCGATACTCCGGGTGCTGAAAAGGCATACTCAACGGCAGAAGAGTACGTTCAATAGCAGCCGGAATTCGTACTGCCCGGACCGGAAAGGGGGAGGTATATGAGAGTATTATGCAGGTGGACAGTCGTTCCGCTGTTGATGTTGCAGTTGGTGCTGGCCGGATGCAGCGATGGCACTGCACCTTCACCATCGAACATATTCCTCACAGGCAACATCTATGCCTATATGCGGGCGGTGCAGGACGAAAGCGGTAGCGTCACCACGACGGTGCAGCTGCGCGACGGCCCGGCCAGTACGGCAGGCTACATATACCTCAGCGCGGGCGAATCGCTGTACAGCAGTCTCGATGCGTCACCCGTGCAGCTCATTACTTTCGAGAGCAACCTGTTCGGCAATGCGCTAACGTTTTCGCAGCGCCTGAAGGTGATGGCGGAGCGCGACCTGTACAGGGATTTCTTCCTGTTTGCAGATGTGCTCTGGGGCAAGCCGGAATATTTCTCGCATGACAAAGTGGATGCCGACATTGCGCCGACCCGTGCCTATGT
>DASWTZ010000060.1:0-7748 GCA_036401875.1 Gallionella sp. | reverse complement strand
CGCCGCAACCAGTCGGGTCGACGATGGCCTGCGGTTTTGGCGTTGGGATCGCGATCTTCCTGCCGTCGGCATAGATCACCGAGCCGTCGCCACCCAGCGTGACGATCAGCGCCTTGACGCTTGCGGCGATCTCGTCCAGCTTCTTGCCGGTCTTGTCCTGCAGCATCTGCGCCTCGTAGTCGTTCACGGTGACGTAGGTGGACTGGTCGATGAAGGCCAGCAGCTCGGCGCCAGAGAACATCGGCATGCCCTGGCCCGGATCGAACACGAAGGGGATGCCCGCATCGGCGAATTCCTCGGCGTGCTGGATCATGCCGTCGCGCCCGTCCGGCGAAACGATGCCCAGCGTGACCTGTTGCGCCGCGGTGACGCTGTTCAGGTGCGAGTGGCTCATCGCGCCGGGATGGAACGCGGTGATCTGGTTGTCGTCGAGGTCGGTGGTGATGAAGGCCTGGCCGGTGAAGCTGCCCGGCACCTGACGCACATGGGTCTGCGACAGCCCGAGGTTGTCCAGGCGCGTTGCATACGGCGCGAAATCGTCGCCCACGGTCGCCATGATCAGCGGCTTGCCGCCCAGCATCCGCAGGTTGTATGCGATGTTGCCGGCGCAGCCGCCGTATTCGCGGCGCATCTCGGGCACCAGGAAGGCGACGTTGAGGATATGGATCTGCTCGGGAAGGATGTATTTCTTGAAGTGGTCCTTGAACACCATGATGGTGTCATAGGCCATGGATCCGCAGATGAGTGTGTGCATGCCTGCTCTTATAGTGATTGATTTAATTTGACGATTGTATCACCCGGCCTCCTGAACCTTGCGTTCAGGGCGGATGCTTACACTACCCTTTCATCCCGGCTATAGTCTTGAACAAAATGTCGGCACTGTTTTCCTGCTGTAGTGCCAGCCCGGCCTTGTAGGCATTCTCGTTATACCGGGAGAAGTCCCGCATGATCGCCTGTATCGCCGCGAGCACACTTTCCGGCGCGGTGCTATCAACGACGATACCCGCATCGAATCGCCGCACCATGCGGGCGATCCACGTACCCGCGGTCGTCACAATCGGGCTGCCTGCGGACAGAGCATCCAGCGTCACGCCGCTGATTCGGTCGGCAAAGTCCTTCGTGTTATACAGCTGGATGCATATCGCGCCAGCAAAAATCTTCGCATATTCCTCCGCGCTAAGCGTTTCCGGGAAGAGCCGCATGTATGGATAGGTGATGCTCTCCAGCCTTTCCATGTCCATCCTGGTCGCATCGTCGTACTTTCCGCGATGGTCCGGCGAATTCTGCAGCTTGACCGGTATGTCCAGATGCAACTCGTCCATATGAGCGATCAGGTCAACCACCTGCGAGATACCTTTGTCCTGGCGAGCCGCGCCCGCATACAACAGACCCGTGAATTGATCCTGGCCTGCCCCGGTGTTCTGCACCAGTCCGGAAATCGGGTAAGGCACGACATGGGCATTCTTGAAGCCTGCTTGTTTGAAGGCGTCTATGACGGAAGGCGTGGGGCCGAGTATCACCAGATTCGGTTGCTGAGTTGCAAGCTTGGCCAGGAAGACGCGTTTTTTTGCCGTCGGTTTCAGCCAGTGGATATAAAAGTAGGCCTTGCCCTCCGGTATTGCCCCTTTGGCTGCCCACTTCATCAGCACCAGATCTGCAAAGGTTGCAGTCGAAACGAAGATCTTGCCCGAACCAGCCAGCAATCTTTTATACAGGAAATAACTTTGCAGCCGGCGCAGCTTGCTGCTGAAATGCCGCTTCGCTTCGACGTTCTTCACTGCAAAGGTGACCTCTGCGTTGCGGTTGGCCCATATCGTCAGCGGCGCGCCACCGCTGGATCGGCAAAAGCTGTCTATGAAGCTGTAGCAATGCCCGGTCTGGTTAATCAGGGTAGGCTCAACGACATGGATGGTATCGGTCATATCTATTTTCGGTCATTGTATTGATTGCCTGGCCGCCTGATTTTCATTTAACAGCGCCAATTTCAAATATTTGTAATAGGTCACTTCTGCGGTAGAGACGGCTATGATGAAACCCTCCCTGCCATCAAGGAAACCGGCACGTAGCAGGTAACTGCGAATGAATGCCCAAAGCGCGCTTCCCACTGCTTTTTTCAGCGAGGCTGATTTATTCCTGCCCTTCAGCATCTGCGCCCCTGCTGTTGAATAGTGGTTGACCTTGTCCAGCAATGATTCAAGATCATGAAATGTCTCGTGGAGCAGATGATGGTTCAGCGTACCGGTCGATCCTTTCACTATTAGCCGCTCGTGGACCAGGTCATCCGAAAACTCAGCCTTGCCTCTTTTGAATAGTCGTGTGACGTAGTCCGGATACCAGCCTGAATGACGGATGTACCGCCCGCAAACACTCGACAGTCTGGGCACGCGAAATGCGTCATGGCTGCCTGGCGCCCTTATCACCGCCTCGATCTCGCTTTGCTGTTCCGGAGTAATGCGCTCATCTGCATCAATCGAGAGTATCCATTCGCTCGTCGCGTAACCCAATGCTCGATTCTTCTGTGCGCCGAAGCCGGGCCAGTCATGTGCAAATACTTTTGCACCGTATTCTTTGCATATCGCGGCCGTCTCATCCGTGCTGTTTGAATCGACCACGATGATTTCATCGGCCCATGCCACCGATTCCAGGCAGGCGCGAATATTCTTCGCCTCGTTCTTGGTGATGATTATGGCGGACAGGCTAGTCATGCGAATCTCCCGCCTTGCCCGAATCGGCATAGTTGAGCGCCATTGCGGTAAAAATCGCCACGGCAGCGGGGAATACCGCGCAATAGATTTGCACCTTGAAAGTGGCCAGCGTCAGGCCATACAGCAGGAAGGCGATTAGAGTCGCCTGCCCCATCAGCGCGAAGGCCCGCGCCTCGGCTACCGGCGATTTCGAGATTGCGCCCAGAAACCGGTACGGCAGCACCAGCAAGGCGATGTAGGCGGACAATCCAACGACACCCTTGGTGGCCAGGACGTCCATGATCTCGGAGTGCGCCTGATTGAAATTCGTCTCGCCCCGGAACAATCCCGGTTCGATTGTTCCCGTCGCCATCAGGTTGGCCATCGCACCCTGAAATTCATTCGATCCTATCCCGATCAGCGGCGAGGACCAGAACATCATTAGTGCCGCCCACCACATCTGCAACCGGTACCCGATCGACGAGGCGAAATTCCCATCTAGGATTCTCTGAAAATCGTGAGTCGCCTCGGCAAGCCTCAGCCTGGTTGTCAATTCCGGCATCAGCGCAAAAAGAACCGCCAAACCCGTAGCAACGATCAACCCGCCCCCGAGGAGCCGGACGTAGTTGGCACGCCTCCAATCAACCAGCACGAGCAAGGCCAGCATGCCCAGCCAGGATGATCGCGAGCCAGACAGGAAGGCTGCCGCAACCAGCAACGGTATCGCGAAAAACAGCAGCCCGCGCATTCGTTTCGACATTCCCTGCCGCATAACCGCCAGTACAATCACCGCGAACACGCACAGCAGTACACTCAGGTTCCCGAAATAGATCGGGATATTCGTCCAGCCTAAGACGCGATCCATACCCTGCACGTAATGCTGGTAGTAGCTCATTGCACCCGCCGCGATGGCGCTGGCTGCAATGGCATAAATGAAGAAGTTTATTCGTCGCAGCGCCGAATTCCTGATGATCCAGAATACGCCGATGGCGAGCAGGAACCGCAATGGATAATCGAGATTCTGCCAGTGCTGGTTGTTGACCGCCGTCGAAATGAATTCGGCGAGGAACCATCCGCCGAAGGCCATCATCAACATATTGCGGCCCGCCACAGTCTGCTCGCCTAACCTTTGCATTCCATTGCGGCGCCCCCTGGCCAGCATCATGATCGTGGCGATCAGTGCCAGCAACACCAGAGGCCCAGCCGCCAGCGGCGTCGCCAATATGCCGCCCAGCGCAATCAGCAGCGCTGCTGATGCATATTCGGCCGATTTAAAATCTTGTGTCATCTTGAAGTTGGCTCACTTACTTGTTGTCAGTCGGTTGGTACTCCGGAACCCATTGCTTAAGCAGGGACCGCACCTCGCTATCTGACTGGACGCTTACCGATATCCATTTCAGCAATTTCTCCAGCCAGCTGGCATCCACCTGGCGTGCCTTGGCAATGCGCAATTTCGGATGCGGCGTAGTCAGCGTATGTTCATTGTCGGCCAGCAACTCCTCATACAGCTTTTCTCCCGGTCGCAGCCCCGTAAACTCGATCCTGATTTCATCCTCCGAATAGCCCGACAGCGCGATCAGGTCCTTCGCCAGATCGACGATCTTTACCGGCTCGCCCATGTCCAGCACGAAGATCTCGCCTTCACCGCCCATCAGCCCTGCCTGCAACACCAATTGCGCAGCCTCGGGTATGGACATGAAGTAGCGGGTAATCTCGGGATGAGTCACGGTGACCGGCCCGCCCCGCGCGATCTGCGCGCGGAATGCCGGAATCACGCTGCCGGTGCTGCCCAGCACATTGCCGAAGCGCACGATCACAAACCGGGTTCGTGACTGGCGATCTTCAAGCTGCATCGCCTGGCACACCATCTCTGCCAGCCGCTTGCTGGCGCCCATCACGTTGGTGGGATTTACCGCCTTGTCTGTCGAGATCATCACAAACTTGCTGACCCCGTTCTGCTGGGCTGCTCGCGCCACTGTCCAGGTACCCAGCACGTTATTGCGTATCGCCTGCCAGGCGTTCTGCTCCATCAACGGGACATGCTTGTAAGCCGCCGCATGGAACACCACGCCGGGCTGATAGCATTTCATGATTTCATCCACACGCGCCGCATCGCGCACATCGCCAATCTGGTAAATCAACTCCAGCGCCGGGAATTTCTGCTTGAGCTCCTGCTCGATGGTGTAGAGCGCAAATTCACTGGCCTCAAACAGCACTAACCTAGAAGGGGTGAAGCGCGCAATCTGGCGGCACAATTCGGATCCGATGGACCCGCCCGCGCCGGTCACCAGCACCGTGTGCCCGCCCAGCAGGTCATGCAGACCCGCATCGTCCAGCACCACCGGGTCGCGGCCCAGCAAATCGTCCAGTTCGATTGGACGCAATTGCGAGATGGATACGCGCCCGCTCAACAGGTCGTCGAAAGCGGGGACCGTGAGCGCTTTTATATGGTGACGGTTCGCAAGGTCGATGACGTGCTTGCGCATCTGGTGCGTGGCCGATGGCAGCGCGATGATGACCTGTGTGACGCCGAATCTATCAGCCCAATCTGGCAGGCTGTCCAGTTTGCCCAGCACCTTGATGCCGTTGAGCAGCCTCCCCTGCTTGGCGGCATCGTCGTCGAGAAAACCGACCTGATGCCACTCGCGGCTGCGCGCCAGATCCTTCGACAGGCTCACGCCCGCCTCGCCCGCGCCCAGCACCAGCACCGGCTCGCCCTGCAACTTGAAATTGCCGAATAACCCCTGTTCTTTCCACAAACGGTAGAGCAGCCTGTCGCCGCCCATGGCCAGCAACAGCAGGATGGGATCGAGGATCAATACCGAACGTGGCACCACCGCGCTGACCCTGAACATCCACAGCGCCAACGGGATGAGCATCGCCGCCAGCAGCACCGCAGCCAGTATGCGACGCAGGTCGGCCATGCTGGCGTAACGCCAGATGCCGCGATACAGACCCATGTGCCAGAAGACCAGCAGCTGCAGCGGCGCCACCCAAAACACCGTGCGCCACATTTCGCTGCTGAACTCTTCCGGCAGATTGAAATTGAAGCGCAGAAGATAGGCGCCCGTCCACGCCAGCGTCGCGACAATCAAATCGTGGACGACTGCCAGGGCGGTGTAGCGGCTGAATTTAAGCATGAGTATTCCTTTCGTGCCTGCTCCACGCCGCATCTACCGCCAGCATCAATACCGCATAGACTCCGCACCAGACCAGCAGGAATATCCAGGCCATCCCGTATTTCAATCCAGCGAGCGCGGAAATCCCCGCGCCCAGCATCACGGCATATTCCAGCAACGCCACCTTGCGGTGACTCCATCCCATCTGGATCGCGCGCTGGTAATAATGCTCACGGTGCGCCTCGGTGATCTTCGCCCCGCGCAACGCGCGTTTCAGTAACGTCACGCTGGCATCCACGATAAAGGGCGAAAAGACCAGCAGCGGAAACCACGCCGCCCAGTGTCCCACCTGCCAGCCCCACAACCCCATCGCGGCGGCGAGAAACCCCAGCGGGATGGAACCTGCATCGCCCATGAACAGCCGTGCCGGATGGAAGTTGAAGAAGAGGAAACCGAGAGCCGCCGCGCTGATGCTGAAGTTCAGCGCGGCCAGCGGTGCGTCGTCAGCCTGCAGCGCCGCTACTCCATAAACGGCAAAACCGAATAGCGCCATCCCGCCCGCCAGCCCGTTCGCCCCATCCATGAAATTGTAGAGATTGGTCATCCACACCGTGAGCAGCACCAGCAGCAATGCGGCTACCACGCCCTGCCCTGCGAGGAACCCTGAGCCGCCCGCCAGGATCGCAGCGGCAAGCAGCTGCACCGACAGGCGTAGGCGCACCGGCATGCCGCGCATATCATCCAGCAGCGAAGCGATAAACAGAAGAGCCAGCGGCAGCAACAGCCACCAAGTCAGTGCGTCCGCCAGCATCAGCCAACCCGCCAGCACGCCAGCTAGCAACCCGACCCCGCCGATGCGCGGGATAGGGCTGGTGTGCAGCGAACGCTCATTGGGAATATCTTGTATGCGACTACCCAGCCTGCTGGCCAGGATGAAAGCCAGCGACAAGATGGCAACCAGTGCGGAGCAGAGGGGGGCTAGATATGTCATGTTAGGTCCGTGCGGCAATGGCGGGCTGGTCGAATCATCACGCGGATTTTACACTATCGCCCGTAGCGGCCGCAGTAAGGCATGGCTTAGTCCGAGGCTTGACCGCTTGCCGTGCTTAATCGAGTCGCCGGTTGTTCCGCCTACCGTGGCGAGGATTCAATCCTTGATGATCCCGCCCCGGGCCAGTTCCGCCAGCACCCGCTGAACGCACTCATCCAGCGGCCTGGATGTGTCCACCGACAACTCAGGTTTTTCCGGCGCCTCATAGGGCGACGATATTCCGGTGAAATGCTTGATCTCGCCGGCGCGCGCCTTTTTGTACAGGCCTTTCACATCGCGCTGTTCACACAGCTCGATCGAACACTGGCAATAGATCTCGACGAATTCGCCCGGCTGCACCATCGCGCGCACCTTGTCGCGGTCGGCGCGAAAAGGAGAGATGAAGGCGGTCAGCACGATCACGCCCGCCTCCATGAACAGCTTGGCGACCTCGCCAATGCGGCGGATATTCTCGACCCGGTCTTCCGACGAGAAGCCCAGATCGCCGCACAGACCGTGGCGCACGTTGTCGCCGTCCAGCACGAAAGTGTGGCAGCCCATGCGGTGCAGCTGCTCTTCCACCTCGTGCGCCAGCGTCGATTTGCCCGCACCCGACAGGCCGGTGAACCACAGTATCGCGCCGCGATGCCCATTCTGTTCCTCGCGACGCGCGCGCGTCACCGTGGCATGGTGCCAGACCACGTGGTCCGAGGCCGCCGTCGTATTTTCCTTTACCATTTCCATTCCCTGAGCTTTGCTCTCAACTCCGCATCTGCCGCTGCCAGCACGGCGAACGGCGGATTATGCAGGTCAGCCTTGTTGTAACGCAATGGCTCGCCGCTGCCATCGCACACGATACCCCCCGCTCCCAGCACCACACTGTGCGCGGCGGCCGTGTCCCACTCCATGGTGGGA
>DASWTZ010000059.1:0-2336 GCA_036401875.1 Gallionella sp. | reverse complement strand
GCCAACCCGCGTTTCGCCTCGCTACCGGTGCTTGCCCTCACTGCGCACAATTCCCGTGAAGCCTACAACGAGTGCGTGGCTTCCGGGATGAATGGGCATATCGCCAAGCCGGTTGACCCTCTGGAACTGTTTGCCACGCTGGCCCGTCATTGTGGCCGCCTGTCCCAGCCTGACGAGAGCCCGGCTAGCGCAAGGGAGTTACCCGTCGCGCCCATTCAGGTCGAGCATCTGGATTACGCGGAAGGATTGCGTCGCGCCGATGGCAACGACCAACTCTACCGGCAACTGCTGGCACGCTTCGCGGCGGATTTTTCCGATGCGCCCGCCCGCTTTGCCGGCTGGATTGCTCAGGGCGACTGGGCTGCGGCAGAACGCCATGCCCATACCCTCAAAGGCCTAGCCGGCTCACTGGGCGCGAATGCGCTGGTCACACCGGCAAAAAGCCTGGAAACATTCTGCCGCGCCGGACAGGCCGAACAGGCGACGGCCGCCCTGACGCAACTGACGCCACTGCTGGAAGCGCTGGTGCAGAGCCTGGCCGTGCAATTATCTGCCGGGCCTGCGGCCGGTCACCTGCCAGCGAATGCATCCGTATTGGTGACTGACTTGCTGCCCAGATTGAAAAAATTACTGGCCGAATCCAATTTCAATGCGACCGAATTGTGGGAAGATAACAGGGCGGCGTTCTCCGCTGCCCTGTCGCAACAGACAATCAACCGGGTCACCGTGGCACTAAATAATTTCGATTTCGATGCCGCTCTTGGGTTACTATCTGAAAATGAAAGTAATCTCGCGACAGGAGAGATGAATGGTAACCAATGAACAGCCCGTTGTACTGGTAGTGGACGACACGCCAACCAACCTGAGCCTGCTGAGCAATATCCTCAAGGATAGGTACAACATCAAGGTGGCAAACAACGGCGCCAAGGCACTGGAACTGGCTTTTTCCGCGCCGCCCGACCTGATCCTGCTCGATGTGATGATGCCAGAAATGGATGGCTACGAGGTATGCAGAAAACTCAAGGACAATCCGGACACACAGGATGTTCCCGTGCTGTTTTTAACCGCAAAGATCCAACCCGAGGATGAGGAACTGGGACTCAGTCTGGGCGCGATGGACTACATCCAGAAGCCGATCAGCCCGCTCATTATCAGGACGCGGGTGCAGAACCATCTGAACCAGAAATTGATGGCCGATCACCTGAAAAAGCTTTCCTATGTCGACGGCCTGACCGGGGTCGCCAACCGCCGCCATTTCGACAAGACCCTGGACAACGAGGTGCGCCGCTCGCATCGCCATCAGCAACCGCTCTCCGTGGTGATGATGGATGTCGATTACTTCAAGCCGTTCAATGACAATTATGGCCACGGCCAAGGCGACGAATGCCTCAGACAGGTTGCCCGCGCGATGCAGGCTGTCGTGAATCGTCCGATGGACCTGCTCGCACGCTACGGCGGGGAGGAGTTCATCGTACTGCTGCCCGAGACCGATGCGGAGGGCGCAACGAGTGTCGCCGAGGCGTTGCGCAGGTCCGTGGAAGCACTGAATTTCCCCCACGCCTACTCCAATGTGGCCGCTCATGTGACTATCAGCGCCGGGGTTGGCAGCAACGAGCACGACTATTCCATGCCCGCGCTGGAGCTGGTGAACCTCGCCGATAATGCACTCTACCTAGCCAAGAATGGGGGGCGCAACCGGGTCGTCAAAATGCCCCTCCCGCAACAGTAAGGCCATGGTGGCCTCCAGTTATTTCCATTTACGCCAGAGCAGTTATACTGCGCCGGTTTCGTGTTTATTGAGTGGACCACATGCCGATAGATAAATACCTAAAGAACGTTTCCAACGTACCCCGCGCATTGTTGTATGGCGCAGCACTGTCCGCGGTCTCGCCGGTACTGGCAGCCGATGTCAGTCTTTCCGGCTTCGGCACTATAGGCTATGCAAAGTCAGACCAGTCCTACAATTACCAGCGCTTCGTCAACGACAAGGGCACGCTGAAGCGCGACTCGGTACTCGGCATACAGATGGCAGCCCAGTTCACCCCGGAATGGAGTGCCACGGTGCAGGCCAAGGTGGCTCCGGCGCTAGACGATGACACCCGATACGCCGCATCCCTCTCATGGGCGTTCCTCGCCTACCGCCCCAACAACGACTGGCTGATCCGCGCCGGCAAGCTGCGCATGCCGTTCTATCTTAACAGTGAAAACCTGGATGTCGGCGAGACCTATGATGCCGCGCGGCTGCCCAACGAGCTCTATTCCGTTTCGCCCACGATGGACTTCACCGGCGCCACTTTCCTTAAGACCTGGTACCTCGCGGACAGCGAACTGGACCT
>DASWTZ010000058.1:0-11372 GCA_036401875.1 Gallionella sp. | reverse complement strand
GGACCAGGATGACCTCGACGAGATCAGCGAGGAGCACCTGAAAAATGGGCGGGTGGTGGAGCGGCTGAAGATTTGAGCGCCGCCGCGCCCATCGTTTCCGTACTGTACTGATATGCCCTCCCTGAAAAAATTTTCCATCGCCGGCAATGCCGGAAACCTCGAAGGCGTCGCCCACCTGCCGGATGACGAGCCGCGCGCGATCGCGGTGGTGGCCCACCCGTTGCCGACGATGGGCGGGACGATGGAGAACAAGGTGGTGACGACGCTGGCGAAGACCTTCGCCGAGCTGGGCTTCGCGGCGCTGCGCTTCAATTTTCGCGGCGTGGGCGCAAGCGAGGGCGAGTTCGACAGCGGCAACGGCGAGGTCGAGGACGTGCGCTCGGTCGTGGACTACGCGCTGGAGGCGTTCGGCCACCTGCCGCTGATCCTGTCCGGCTTCTCGTTCGGCGGCTATGTGCAGGCGCGGGTCGCGCAACACCTGCACCCGCAGCCGCACCGGCTGGTGCTGATCGCGCCGGCGGTGGGCCGTTTCGCAATGCCGCATGTGCCGCACAACACGCTGGTGATCCACGGCGAACACGACGAGGTGGTGCCGCTCGCCAACGCGATAGACTGGGCGCGCCCGCAACACCTGCCTGTCGTGGTGCTGCCGGAGGCCGGACATTTTTTCCACGGGCGGCTGCACCAGATCAGGCAGCTGGTATCGCAGGATTTCCAGGGGCAGCGGCTATGAGCGTCGTGCTCTCTGCGCAGAACCTGCGCAAGTCCTACGCCGGACAGGCGGTGGTGGACGGCGTCAGCATCACGCTGAACCGGGGCGAGTGCTACGGGCTGCTCGGTCCGAACGGCGCGGGCAAGACCACGACGCTGCGCCTGCTGCTCGGGCTGATCGAGCCGGACGGCGGCCATCTCAACCTGCTCGGCCTCGCGGTGCCGCGCCATGCTCGCGAGGCAAGGTTGCGCGTCGGCGTCGTGCCGCAGGTGGACAACCTCGATCCGGATTTCACGGTTGCGGAGAACCTGCTGGTCTACGGCCGCTATTTCGGCATCAGCGATGCGGTGATCGAGGCGCGCCTGCCGGAGCTGCTGGAATTCGCCAGTCTGACCCACAAGCGCGACGCGAAGGTGCCGACGCTGTCCGGCGGGATGAAGCGCCGCCTGACGCTGGCGCGCGCGCTGGTGAACGACCCGGACATCGTGTTCCTCGACGAGCCGACCACCGGCCTCGATCCACAGGCGCGCCACCTGATCTGGCAGCGGCTGCGCGAGCTGACCGCGCGTGGCAAGACGCTGCTGCTGACGACGCATTTCATGGAAGAGGCCGAACGCCTGTGCCACCGCCTCGCGATCCTCGACCACGGCCGCATGGTGGCCGAGGACTCGCCGCGCGAGCTGATCGCGCGGCACATCGAGCCGCAGGTGATCGAGGTGTTCGGCGAGCACGCGGCAGCATGGGCGAGAATACACGCCTCGCGTTTTGCGCAGCGCTACGAGATCAGCGGCGAGTCGGCATTCTGCTATGTCCAGCAGGCGCAGCCGCTGCTGGCCGAATTACAGCAGCAGGGCGACTTGCGTTACCTGCACCGCCCGGCGAACCTCGAAGACGTGTTCCTGAAACTGACCGGCCGGGAGATGCGCGAATGAACCTGATATTCCGCCTGATCTATGTGTACGTGCTGTCTTTTTTCCGCGAGCGCTTGCCGATCGGCAGGACGCACAGCCGGCTCACGCTGCGCGTCCTGCCGAACGTCCTGGATCTGAATTTCCACATGAACAACGGCCGCTACCTGACGATTTGCGACATCAGCCGGATGGACCTGTTCATCCGCAGCGGGCTGGCCCGGTCGATGGTCAGGCGCAAATGGATGCCGGTCATCGCCGAGCACACGATGGCCTACAAGAAGCCGCTGGGCCTGTTCGAGCGCTACGAGGTGCTGCTTGAGGTGACGCATTGGGACGAGAAATATTTCTACATGAAGCACACCTTCCGCATCGCCGAGCGCGTGGTCGCGGAGGGTACCTCGAAGGGCTGCATCTATGCACGCGGCGATGGCGTAGTCAGGCCGGAGGCAGTGATCGCGGCCGTGGAACAGGACAATCCCGCATGAAGAACCACCATTTTGCGCTGCCGCGCCTGAGCCTGCGCTTCTTCCCGATCTGGCGGCGCCACCTGCTGGTGTGGAAGAAGGTCGCGGGCACGTCGATCATCGGCCACATCGCCGATCCGATGATCTACCTGCTCGGCCTGGGCTACGGCCTGGGCAGCCTGCTGCCGGAATTGGGCGGGGCTTCCTATATCGTGTTCCTCGCCTCGGGAACGATCTGCTACAGCACGATGAACAGCGCCAGTTTCGAGGCGTTGTATTCCAGCTTTGCGCGAATGCACGAGCAGCGCACCTGGGAGGCGATACTCAACACGCCGGTGACGCTGGACGATGTGGTGCTCGCGGAGATCCTCTGGGCGGCGAGCAAGAGCCTGCTGTCCGGTGTCGCGGTGCTGGCGGTGGTCTGGCTGCTCGGGCTGTCGCACTCGCCGCTGACGCTGTGGCTGATCCCGCTGGCGCTGCTGATAGGCCTCTGCTTTGCCGCTCTAGGGCTGATCATGACCGCGCTGGCGCCCAGTTACGACTTCTTCATGTACTACTTCACGCTGGTGGTCACGCCCATGATGCTATTATGCGGCGTGTTTTTTCCGGTCTCGCAGCTGCCGCCGCTGTGGCAGAACGTCGCGGCGGTGCTGCCGCTGACCCATGCGGGGGACGTCGCGCGGCCGCTGATGATGGGCACCGTGCCTTCCGCGGCGCTGGCTCATGTCGCGGTGCTGCTCGCCTACATGCTGTGCGGATTTTACGTATCGCTGGTGCTGTTCCGCCGGCGGCTGTCCAAATGATGTCGTAATATTCTGTTAGGAATTAATATGTTGTGGGTCAAGGCGTTTCATATCTTTTTCGTCGTCAGCTGGTTCGCCGGGCTGTTCTACCTGCCGCGCATCTTCGTCAACCACGCGATGGCCACCGACCCAGCCGAGATCGCCAGGCTGAAGCTGATGGAGCGCAAGCTGTACCGCTTCGTCACGCCGATCGGCGTGCTGGCGATCGCGTTCGGCCTGTGGCTGTGGTTCGGTTACGGATTCTCCGGCGGCTGGCTGCATGCAAAGACCGCGCTGGTTACGCTGCTGGCCGGCTACCACCTGTACTGCGGCCATCTGGTCAAGGAATTTGCCGCCGACCGCAACACGCGCAGCCATGTGTTCTACCGCTTCTTCAACGAGATTCCCGTGTTCATACTGCTGGCGGTGGTCATCCTCGCCACGGTAAAGCCGTTCTGACCCATGCCTGAATTTTTCGCCCCCTGCCCGCGCGGCCTCGAATCCCTCCTGAACAGCGACCTGGAGGCGCTGGGCGCACAGAATGTCCGCACCACCGAAGGCGGGGTGCATTTCACCGGTGACTGGGCGCTGTGCTACCGCGCCAACCTGGAGAGCCGCGTCGCCAGCCGCATCCTGTGGCGCGTCAAGGACACGAAGTACCGCAGCGAGCAGGACGTCTACAAGGCGGTGTTCGAATTGCATTGGCAGCGCTGGTTCGATGTTACGAACACGATACGGGTCAGCACCACGGCGATACGTTGCCCGCTCAAAAGCCTGGAATTCATCACGCTGCTGGTCAAGGACGCGGTATGCGACCGTTTCCGCGAACACTGCCGCGAGCGCCCCAGCGTTGATACGCTAACGCCCGACATCCGCATCCACGTGTTCATCGAGGACGATCGCCTGATGCTGTATCTCGACACCTCGGGCGATGCGCTGTTCAAGCGCGGCGTGCGCGCTCACACCAACATCGCTCCGATCCGCGAGAACCTTGCGGCGGGCATCCTGCGTATGACCAGCTGGCAGCCGGGCACCCCGCTGGTGGACCCGATGTGCGGCAGCGGCACTTTTTTGATCGAGGCGGCGCAGATGGCGCTTAACATCCAGCCCGGCATCGCGCGCGGCTTCGCCTTCGAGAAGCTGAAGAATTTCGACGCGGCACTGTGGAACGGAATGCGCGAACAGGCGATTGCCGCGCAACTGCCGGCAAGGCCGCTGGAAATTTACGGCAGCGACCTGTACGGCGACGCGCTCAAAACGGCCAGGCTGAATCTGCAGGAGGCGGGATTGTCGGCCTGCGTGGAACTCAAGCAGGCGAACGTGCTGGAGATTTCCGCACCGGCGGAGCACGGGATACTGGTCGCGAACCTGCCCTATGGCGAGCGCATGGGCGAACTGGATGAGCTGGCCGCGCTGTACCCGAAACTGGGCGATGCATTGAAGCGGAAATTCGGCGGCTGGACCGCCTACCTGTTCACCGCCGACAAGGCGATCCTGAAGCTGATGCGGCTGTCACCGTCGAAACGCACTCCGCTCTTCAACGGCGCGATCGAATGCCGATTGCTGGAATACAAAATCGTCGCGGGCAGCAACCGCCGCCCGTAGGGAGACGATCAGTTCAGCTGCATTTTCTCGGTTCCGCTCATCACATCGCGGTCGGTAGATGACTTGCTTTCCAGCTTGATTCGAAGGCGCAAGTCGTTGAGGGAATCCGCGTTCTTGAGCGCCTCCTCGTAGGAAATCTCGCCCGCCTCATACAGCTTGAACAACGCCCCATCGAAAGTCTCCATGCCCAACTCTCGTGACTGGGACATGACCTCCTTGATGGCATGCACCTCGCCCTTGAAGATCAGGTCGGCGATCAGCGGCGAGTTAAGCATGATCTCGATTGCGGCGACACGCCCTGCCCCGTCCTTTTTCTGGATCAGCCGTTGCGAGATGAAGCCCTTGATGTTCAGCGAAAGGTCCATCAGCAGCTGCGCACGGCGCTCCTCGGGGAAGAAGTTGATGATGCGGTCCAGCGCCTGGTTGGCACTGTTTGCGTGCAGCGTGGCCAGGCACAGGTGGCCGGTCTCGGCGAACGCCACCGCATGCTCCATCGTCTCCGCATCGCGGATCTCGCCGATCAGGATCACGTCGGGCGCCTGACGCAGCGTATTTTTCAGCGCGTTATGCCATGAATCAGTATCCACCCCCACCTCGCGGTGGGTGATCATGCAATTGATGTGCTCGTGCACGAACTCCACCGGGTCTTCGATGGTGATGATATGCCCGTAGCTGTTTCTGTTGCGGTGCCCGATCATCGCCGCCAGCGTCGTGGATTTACCCGAACCTGTTCCACCGACCACGATCACCAGCCCGCGCTTGGTCATCACCACGTCCTTCAGGATAGGCGGCAATCCCATCTGATCCAGGTCGGGGATCTTGGTCGTGATGGTGCGCAGCACCATACCCACGCGCTGCTGCTGCATGAACACATTGACGCGGAACCGCCCGATTCCATGCGGGCTGATCGCAAAATTGCACTCATGGGTGGCCTCGAATTCTGCCGCCTGCCGGTCGTTCATGATGCTGCGTGCCAGTTCCTGCGTATGGACAGAGGTGAGCATCTGGTTGGATACCGGGGTCAGCCTGCCGTCAATCTTGAAGGCGGGCGGAAAACCCGACGTGATGAACATGTCGGAGGCTTTTTTTGCCACCATGCCGCGCAGCAGGTTGTGGACCAGTTCGGTTGCCTGTTCTCTTTCCATGATTTACTCCTTGATCTGCAACAAGGGCGGTCAGCCATTTATACTGGACGTCGTTCCCCGCTGATTTCATCAGCCAGGGAAGTTGTCCTTGTTCGCGGCCTTCGAGCGCGCTTCTGCAGGGGTGATCTTGTTTTCCTTGATGAGGTTGGCCAGGCACTGATCTAGTGTCTGCATGCCCAGCGCGGAACCGGTCTGGATTGCCGAATACATCTGCGGCACCTTGGCTTCGCGGATCAGGTTGCGAATGGCCGGCGTACACACCATGATCTCGTGAGCGGCCACGCGTCCTGCACCGTCCTTGGTCTTGAGCAGCGCCTGCGAGATCACCGCACGCAGCGATTCGGAAAGCATCGCGCGCACCATCTCCTTTTCGTCGGCGGGGAACACGTCGATGATACGGTCGATGGTCTTGGCGGCAGAGCTGGTGTGCAGCGTGCCGAACACCAGGTGGCCGGTTTCCGCGGCCGACATCGCCAGGCGGATCGTCTCGAGGTCGCGCATCTCGCCGACCAGAATCACGTCCGGGTCTTCGCGCAACGCGCTGCGCAGCGCGTTCTGGAAAGACAATGTATCGCGGCCGACCTCGCGCTGGTTGATCAGGCACTTCTTGCTCTCGTGCACGAATTCGATCGGATCCTCGACCGTCAGAATATGGCCCAGCTCGTTCTCGTTGCGGTGGTTGATCATCGCCGCAAGCGTCGTGGACTTTCCTGAACCGGTCGGGCCGGTGACCAGCACCATGCCACGCGGGTAATCGGAAATGGTCTCGAAGCTCTTCGGCGCCTTCAGGTCTTCCAGCGACAGGATCTTGGAGGGAATGGTACGCATGACTGCGCCGGCACCGCGATTCTGTACGAAGGCGTTGACGCGGAAACGCGCCAGACCGGGAACCTCGAAGGAAAAATCGACCTCCTTGTTCTCTTCATAAAACTTCCGCTGCTGGTCGTTCATGATGTCATAGATCAGGGCATGCACTTCTTTGTGATCCATCGCGGGCAGGTTGATGCGGCGCATGTCGCCATGCACGCGGATCATCGGCGGCAGCCCAGCGGAAAGGTGCAAGTCGGAAGCCTTGTTTTTGACACCAAAGGCAAGCAGTTCGGTGATATCCATTATAATCGTCCCTGTTTTATGAAGCGGTCCGGTTCCACGGCTTGCACCGGGGACCGATGGTCGCGAGAATTATTATCAAATTCAAGCCGTGCGCGGGATTATGACAACAATCGCTTCAAACTTGCAAGCCGTGCGCAGCGCAATATCCAGTGCGGCCCAGGCCGCGGAACGCAACGCTGACGAGGTCGCGCTGCTTGCCGTCAGCAAGACATTTTCCACGGACGCGATACGTGCAGCTTACGCTGCTGGCCAGACCCTTTTTGCCGAAAATTATCTACAGGAAGGACTGGCCAAAATCACCGAGCTGGGCGACCTGCCGATCGAATGGCACTTCATCGGACCGATACAGAGCAACAAGACCCGCGCCATTGCCGAGCACTTTTCATGGGTGCACAGCGTGGACAGGCTCAAGGTCGCCGAACGACTTTCCGAACAGCGCCCCGGGCATCTGCCCTCGTTGCAGATATGCCTGCAGATCAACATCAGTGGCGAGGAAAGCAAAAGCGGAGTTCCACCACAGGAAGTCGATGCCTTGGCAAGGGCCGTCGCTAAACTTCCCCGGCTCGCACTGCGCGGCTTGATGGCGGTTCCTGCACCCTGCGATGATACGGCCGCCCAGCGATTGCCCTTTGCCCGGCTGCGCGAGTTACGCGACGCACTCAACCGGCAGGGTATGCGGCTCGATACCCTGTCGATGGGCATGTCGCATGACTTCGCGGCCGCAATCGCCGAGGGGGCGACGATGGTGCGCATCGGCTCGGCCATCTTCGGCGACCGAATTTACAAAGCCAGTTAATTTTTTCAGGGATCGCATTCATGAATATTTGTTTTATCGGCGGCGGAAACATGGCAACCGCGCTCATCGGCGGACTGCTTGGCAGGGGTTATCCCTCGCAACAAATCAGCGTCGTCGAGATCAACCAGGAAAGCCGCACCCGCCTGGAACGCGATTTTTCCGTACGCACGCATGCGCGCCTTGAGGACGGGGTCTCAGCCAGCCAGATACTCGTGCTCGCTGTGAAGCCGCAGCAGTTGCGCGAGGTATCGTTACAGCTCGCCGCGATGCTCAAGGGACAGTTGCTGATCTCGATCGCTGCCGGCATACGCGCTACCGACCTGGCGCGCTGGCTCGGCAGCAACAACATCGTACGCGCGATGCCCAATACACCAGCGCTGATCCGATGCGGAATGACGGGGCTGTATGCGATGCCTGCAGTGAACCCGTCACAGCGCGATCAGGCTCAGAACATTCTGGCCGCAGTCGGCGAAACATTGTGGCTGCAGGACGAGGCAATGCTCGATGCGGTCACCGCGATCTCCGGCAGCGGGCCCGCCTATGTCTTTTACCTGATCGAGGCCCTCCAGCAGGCCGCCGGCCAGATGGGCTTCGATGCCGAGCAGGCCCGCCGTCTCAGCTTGGCCACTTTTCTCGGTGCCTGCAGGCTGGCTGCCGAAAGTGCCGAGGATGTCGGGGTGCTACGCGCACGGGTCACCTCGAAGAACGGAACCACCGAGCGCGCACTGTCCAGCCTGTCGGAAAATCATGTCGCCGACCATATCCTGCAAGCCGCGCTTGCTGCACAGGCCCGCTCCCGCGAGATGGGCGATGAACTGGGAAAGGATTGAAGATGCTGTCTCAAATCGGATTGTTCTTGCTTGACGTACTGTTGCTGCCTTTCACCGGCATCGTCCTGCTGCGTTTCCACACTGTCTGGATGAATGTGCCGATGCGCAACCCGGTCGGCGAGTTCGTCATGGCAATCACTGACTTTCTTGTGCTGCCACTGCGCCGCAACCTGCCATCGCTGGGCAGGTTCGATCTTGCGAGCTTTTCAGCCGCCGCCGCGCTTGCATGGTCTTATCTGCTGGCCGCGCTGTGGTTCAAGGGCTACCCCTTCGAATTCTTCCCCGGCATGGCCCTGCTGTTGTGGACGGCTCTGGAGCTTGCACGGCTGAGCCTGTACCTGCTGATGGCTGGTCTGCTGCTGCAAGCCATCCTGTCGTGGACGAATCCGCATTCACCGTTGCAGCCTTTCCTCCATGCCGTGACCTATCGCTTTGTCCGCCCGGTCCAGCGCATCCTCCCGACTGTCGGCAGGGTAGACCTGTCGCCGCTGGTCGTGCTGATCGCCTGCCAGTTGCTGCTGATCGTCCCGATCCTGCCTCTGGAACAGCAAATCACGAATATGCTGAGATGACCTGGTACCGATCCGGCGACGATTCGTTCACGCTCACGCTGCACATCCAGCCTGGCGCCAAACGCAGCGAGATCGTCGGATTGCATGGCGATGCGCTCAAGATCAAGCTGGCTGCTCCGCCGATCGAGGGCCGCGCCAACGAGGCTCTGGTGAAATTCCTTGCGAGTATTTTTGCTGTGCCGTCACGCAATGTAAGACTCACGCAAGGCGAACAATCCAGGCGCAAGGTCGTAGCGATCAGCGGCAGCTCGATCAGTCCGGAATCACTTTTGCCGCCGCAATAGGTGAAAAGTGGGGCGCGAGCGAATGTCGGCAACCGCGTCCCGGCTAGAATTCCTTCCAGTCACCGTCCTGCTCTGCCTTGTTCATGGTCGCCAGACGGCGCGGCTTCTTCAGCGAAGCAACCGGTTCACGTAACGTTGCCGGCCTGCTCAATTTGGCCGCCCGGTATGCAGCGGGTTGTCCGGCGCTCTGCTCGAACTTGAATACCGATACCGCTTTTGCCAGCGACATTGTCTGGTCCTCAAGGCTATGTGCTGCTGCAGCCGCCTCTTCGACCAGCGCCGCATTCTGTTGCGTGGTCTCGTCCATCTGCAATATTGCCTGGTTGATCTGTTCGATACCTGAGTTCTGTTCCTGCGAAGCGGCGGATATCTCCGACATGATGTCGGTGACCCGTTTCACCGCCTGCACGATCTCGTTCATCGTCGCGCCGGCCTGATCGACCTGCCTGGAACCGGCATCGACCTTCTCCACGGAATCATCGATCAGCGCCTTGATCTCCTTCGCGGCAGCAGCGGAGCGTTGCGCGAGATTGCGCACTTCGCCGGCGACCACCGCGAAGCCGCGTCCCTGTTCTCCGGCACGGGCGGCCTCGACGGCGGCGTTCAGCGCCAGGATGTTGGTCTGGAACGCGATGCCTTCGATGACGCTGATGATGTCGACGATCTTCTTGGAACTGGTGCTGATCGAGGCCATGGTATTCACCACGTCCCCCACTACCTTGCCGCCCTTGACCGCGATCTCGGATGCGTTTCCGGCCAGCTGATTGGCCTGCTTGGCATTCTCTGCGTTCTGACGCACGGTCGAGGTCATTTCTTCCATGCTGGACGAGGTTTCCTCCAGGCTGGACGCTTGGGATTCGGTGCGTCCGGAAAGGTCCATGTTGCCCGACGCGATTTCCTGCGTAGCATGGGTGATGACTTCGACATTCATACGCACATCGCCGATGATGGAGCGCAGGTTGACGTTGGTTTGCTGCAGCGCACGCATCAACTGCCCCATGTCGTCGTCGCGCTTGCATTCGAATTTTCCCGACAGATCGCCGCCGGCCAGGATGCGCGCGCCTTTGACTGCCTGCTTGATGGGCAGCACGATGGTCTGGTGCAGCATGTACCACATGGCCAGGCAGATCAGCACGCCGACGGCGGACAGGCCCAGTATCAGGTTTGCCAGACCCGCGTCCGATTGCGCGTTGTAGCCAACCATCCCCGATGCAGCCAGCAACAGGCCAAGCGCGCTCATGCTCAAGCCGATGCGCTTCGTCAGGCTCGTATTGCGTATCTCGGCGAGCGTGCCAAGCAGGCTGGTGTCGACGATGCGCCCCTGCCGGATGGCCACGTTTTTCGCCTTGCCCTCCCGCATCCGGCGGTACAGGTCCTCTGCGTCCCGGACTTGGTCGCGAGTCGGCTTGGTGCGCACGGACATGAAACCGACCATCCTGCCGTCCTCGTACACCGGGGTGACGTTGGCATACACCCAGTAGAAATCGCCATTTTTGCAGCGGTTCTTGACCATCGCGGTCCACGGCATCCCGGACTTGATCGTCGTCCACATGTCGGCGAACGCCTCGGCCGGCATGTCCGGATGGCGCAGGATGTTCTGCGGCGCGCCAATCAGCTCTTCCTCGGGAAAACCGCTGACCTCGACGAAGTAGGGATTTGCGTATCGGATGATGCCTTTCAGATCGGTCTCGGAAACAATCGAGAGTCCATCCTTCAGTACATACTCGTTATTCGTTACCGGCATATTGATACGCATGCGCCTCTCCTATGACCTGAATGAATACGTGGTTACTATACTCCGAACAGTTGCAATTAAAACTCTTTCCAGTCTCCGTCGTCGCTGGCCTTGCCCGCCAGTTTGCGCGGGCTCCTGGCCGGCGCGGCCGGTACATGTGCTACGGGATGCTTCACGGCCGGCTTTGCCGCCGCGCGCGTAACCGTTCTGCCGCCTTCCAGCCTGAAGATGCTCACGGCCTGCATCAGCGCCTCGGCCTGTTCCTGCATCGCCTCGGCGGCCGCGGCGGCCTCCTCGACCAGCGCGGCGTTCTGCTGGGTCACCTCGTCCATCTGGGTGATCGCGGTGTTGACCTGTTCGATGCCGGCACCCTGTTCCTGCGAGGCGGCGGAGATCTCGGACATGATGTCGGTGACGCGTTTC
>DASWTZ010000057.1:0-8004 GCA_036401875.1 Gallionella sp. | reverse complement strand
GTCCAGCCGCGCTCGGCCAGCCAGCTCTCCAGCCGGGTGATTTTGCCTTCGCGGAACGAAGGCACGCCGGCGACGTTGCCGGTGAACTCCCCGTCCCGGTGTTCCGGGTCGGTGGCAATCAGGTGCTCGATGCCGAACTCGCGCGCGATCGGCGCGGTGACGAAACTATTGGTCGCGGTGATGATGACGCACACGTCGCCGGCTGCCAGATGCCGGTTCACCAAGTCGCGCGACAGCTGGGTGATCATGCCCATCACCTGTTCGCGCATGAACTGCCGGTGCCATTCGTCCAGCGTCTTGCGCGAGTGGCGCGACAGGGGTTTCAACTGGAAGTCGAGAAACGCGTGGATGTCCAGCGTGCCGGCCTTGTAGTGTTCATAGAACTCCAGGTTTTTCGCCTCGAACAGCTCGCGATCGATTACGCCGATACGGATTAGGAACTGCGACCACTCGAAGTCGCTGTCGCCGTTGAGCAGGGTGTTGTCCAGGTCGAATAGGGCTAGCTTCACTTCAATTTCCTCTTTGTTGCAAGACTTCCTTGAGCAGCGGCACCGACGGCGCGCGTTTCAGCCGCAGCGAATGCCGGTCGAGCGCGTCCAGCGTGTCGGTCAGGCTGGGCAGGTCGCGCTGGCCGTGGCGCAGCAGGTATTGGGCGACCTCGGGGGGTAGGGCGAACCCCTTCTGTTGTGCGTACTGCACCAGCGCCTGGGCCTTTTCGTCGTCGCTCAGGCTGTGCACCTGGTACACCAGCCCCCAGCCCAGCCGGGTGCGCAGGTCGTCGCGCAGTTTCAGGTGCAGCGGGGAGGCGGTGCCGCTGACCAGCAGCATGCCGCCGCTGTCGCGTAGCCGATTGTACAGGTCGAACAGTGAGATCTGCGCCGCGTCGTCGAGCCGCTCCGCGTCGTCCACCGCCACCACCTCGGCCAGGCTGTCCGCCATCTCGGGGACCTTGCCCTGCACATAGACGGCGCTGCGGCCGGCCTGTTTCGCGGCCCGGGCGCAGGCTTGCAGCAGGTGGCTCTTGCCGCTGCCCGGCTCGCCCCACAGGTAGAAGCTGCGCTCGCTGCTGCTGCCCGACAGCGCGTGGCGCAGCGCCGAGTGCAGCTCGAGGTTGCGGCCGGGCACGAAGTTGTCGAGCGTCGGCAGGTGCTCGGGGGAAATATCCAGCAGCAGCTGACTCATGGCCTGGTGTACATCTCGCTGGTGAGGTAGGCGGACTTGGCGTGGCGCAGCGCGACCAGCAGCAGCGCGGCCAGCGGCAGCGCGAGCAGGATGCCGAAGAAGCCGAACAGCTGGCCGAACGCCATCAGCGCGAACACAACCGCGAGCGGGTGCAGGCCGATGCGGTCGCCGACCAGCCAGGGGGTGACGACCATGCCCTCGATCAGCTGGCCGGCGCCGAACACGGCCCACACCAGCACAACGCTGCCGAATTCGGTGAACTGCATCGCGGCAGCCAGCGTCGCCAGCGCGAGGCCGAGGATCATGCCCAGATAGGGCACGAACACCAGCATGCCTGCGAGGATGCCGATCGGCAGCGCGAATTCCAGACCGGCCAGCCACAATGCCAGCACGTAATACACGCTCATCAGCAGCATCACCGAAATCTGCCCGCGCAGGAACTCGGCGAGGATGGCGTCCGCCTCGGCGGCGATCTCGCGCACCTTGTCGTGCCAGTGGCGCGGAATGACGTGGTCAATGCGCGTCACCAGCGCGTTCCAGTCGCGCAGCAGGTAGAACATCGCGACCGGGATCAGCAGCAGGTTGACCAGCAGCGCGACCAGCGCGCCGCCGCTGTCGCCCAGCCAGGGCAGCACCTTGGCCGCGATGCCGCCCGCGCTCTGCCAGTGGGTTTGCAGGAACTGCTTGATCGCCGCGCTGTCCCATTGCAGCTCGCCGCCGAACCATTGTTGCAGTAGAGGCAGGAGCCGCACGCGCAACGTCTCGATCAGGTCCGGCAGCCGCGCGACAAACAGGCTGGTCTCCTTCTGCAGCAGCGGCAGCATGATCAGCAGCAGCAGCACGACCAGCAGGATCAGACCCAACATCACCAGCACCACAGCGGCGGTACGTGGCACCTTCCAGCCGCACAGCCGCTCCACCAGCGGGTTGCAGATATAGGCGAGGATCGCGGCTGCGACGAACGGCGCCAGTATCGGGCCGAGCAGGTACAGCAGCCATCCGGCGACTGCGGCGAAGGCCAGCCACTGCAATGCGACGAAGCGGGACAGGGTCATTTCGGGTAAAATTCGCGGAAAAAACGTGCAGCACTTTACCTTTTAGAAAGCGAGAACTCAACTTGAGCACATCAGATTCATTGTCCTACCGCGATGCCGGGGTCGATATCGACGCAGGCGACCAGCTGGTCGAGAACATCAAGCCCTATGCCAAGCGCACGATGCGCCCCGAGGTGCTGTCGGGCATCGGCGGCTTCGGCGGTCTGGTGGAGATCTCGAAGAAATACAAGGAGCCGGTGCTGGTGTCCGGTACAGATGGCGTTGGCACCAAACTGAAACTGGCGTTCGAGCTGAACCGCCACGACACCGTCGGCATCGACCTCGTCGCGATGAGCGTCAACGACATCCTGGTGCAGGGCGCGGAGCCGCTGTTCTTCCTCGACGACTTCGCCTGCGGCAAGCTGGATGTGCCCGCAGCGACCGAGGTGATCAAGGGTATTGCCAAGGGCTGCGAGGATTCCGGCTGCGCATTGATCGGCGGCGAGACCGCCGAGATGCCCGGCATGTACCCGGTCGGCGAATACGACCTCGCGGGCTTCGCGGTCGGCGTCGTCGAGAAATCGAAGATCATCACCGGCGAACACATTAAGGCTGGCGACGTGGTTCTGGGCCTGGCCTCCAACGGCGCGCACTCCAACGGCTACTCGCTGGTACGCAAGATCATCGAACGCAGCAAGCCCGACCTGAACGCAAAGTTCGACGGCGAGCACACGCTGGCCGACTGCATCATGGCCCCGACCCGGCTGTACGTGAAGCCGCTGCTGAGTCTGATGCAGAACATCACCGTCAAGGGCATGGCCCATATCACCGGCGGCGGCATCACCGAGAACGTGCCGCGCGTGTTGCCCGCCAACGCCGTCGCCGACATCGACAGCAAGAGCTGGCAGATGCCCAAGCTGTTCCGCTGGCTGCAGGAGGGCGGTAACGTAGCGCAGCAGGAGATGTACCGCACGTTCAACTGCGGCATCGGCATGGTGGTGATCGTTTCTGCCGCCGATGCTGATGCCGCCGTCGCGCAGTTGCAGGCAGCGGGCGAGACAGTGTCGCGCATCGGCGTGATCCGTCCGCGCAATGGCGACGAGCACCAGACGCAGGTGAGATGAGGGGGTTGCAGGGACTGGCTCCGCGCCCGTTCCTGCTGAAACATGAAGAAAATCGTCATTCTTATCTCGGGGCGCGGCAGCAACATGCAGGCGCTGCTGGAAGCTCAGCTGCCCTGCCGCATCGCCGCGGTGATCAGCAACCGTGCGGATGCCAAAGGCCTGGATATCGCCCGCGAATACAACATCCCGACGGCCGTCGTTTCGCACCGCGACCACCCGGACCGCGCCAGCTTCGATGCCGCGCTGGCCGAGGTCGTCGACGGCTACCAGCCCGATTTCGTGGTTCTGGCCGGTTTCATGCGCATCCTAACTGAGCCATTCGTGACCCGTTTTTACGGGCGTCTGATCAACATCCACCCGTCGCTGCTGCCGGCCTATGGCGGGCTGGACACACACGCCCGCGCCCTGCATGACGGGGTCAGGATCCACGGCTGTACGGTGCATTTCGTCACGCCTGCGTTGGACCACGGCCCGATCATCATCCAGGCGGCCGTGCCGGTGCTGCGCGATGACGACGAACAGGCGCTGGCTGCCCGCGTGCTGCAGGAGGAACACCGCGTCTATCCCCAGGCGGTCCGCTGGCTGTGCAGCGGGGAGGCCCGCCTGAATGAGCAGGGCAGGGTGGTATTCCACTCACGGCAGCAGGTCACCCATGCGCTGGTGTCGCCCTGCCTGGACTGATACGATGCGCCGCCTGCTCCCGGGCGTCGTATCGCTTGTGTTGCTCGGCGCCGGTGCAGCAGCTGCTGCTACCCCCACTTCGATACACGCCAGCTACGATATCTACAAGGCCGGCATAACGATCGGCGAGGTCGAGGAAACCTACCAGCGCGTCGCTGACCGCTACACGCTGGTCAGTTCCACCCGTGCCGTGGGAATCTTTTCGCTGTTCAAGCGGGGCAAGCTCATCGTCCGCAGCGAGGGCATCATCGACGCCCAGGGGTTGAAGCCTTTGTTCTTCTCCGCCGTCCACGAAGACAACGCAAAAGAGGGACGCAGCGCCGAGCTTGACTGGGCCAGCAACAAGCTCGCGCTGATCTACCAGGATCAGCGCAATGTCGTCGAGCTGCCCGCGAAGACGCAGGATCGCCTGAGCGCGATGTACCAGTTCATTTTTCTTCCGCTGACATCGCCCGTGCTCGAATTTCCGATGATCAACGGCGCCTATCTGCTCAATTTCAAATTCCAGATTAGCACGGGACCGTTGCTCAAGACGCCGGCCGGAGAGTTTGCCACCCTTTATGTCGACAACAAGAACCAGGGCGCACGGGAGCGGACCGAGCTCTGGTTGGCCACCCAGTTCCACAATCTGCCCTGCAAGATGATCGTCACCGATCCGGGTGGCGGCAAGATCACGCAGGTATTGACCCGGCTGGATGTCGTTCCGTAGGGTTGCCGTTTCCTGCTGGCCGATCTCTCAATCCCGGCCAGCCCTGTTAAACTGCGCACCTGAATCATTGAAGCTTACCCCGCACATGTTAATCACCGAATACCGACTCGACCTCATCATCCAAGCGCTGCGCCTGATCCTGCCGCTGGAGCATCCTGCCGATACCACGCTGCGCTATTTTTTCAAGAATGAGCGCATCGGCTCCCGCGAGCGCGAAATCGTCGCAGAGACGGTATTCGGCGTGCTGCGCCACCGGCTGCTGCTCGAGCATGCATGCAGCCACAATCCCTCGTCCGGCACGGAGCCACCGGCCCATGCTGCCGCCACGCCGCGACGGCTGGCGCTTGCCCACCTGTTCCGGTTCGGCGGCTACAACCTGCGTGAACTCGAACCCGTGCTCAAGCGCGACGAGAAGGAATGGCTGGCCAGCGTCAAGGCCGTGAAACTGGAGGAATTGCCGCTGCCGGTCCAGGCGGAATTGCCGGAGTGGCTGGTCGAAACGATGCGCGCCTCCTATACCGACCAGGAAATCCTGGCGATCGGCAAAGCCATGCAGCAGGGTGCACCGCTGGATATCAGGGTCAACACGCTGCTGGCCAAGCGCGACGATGTCCTGCAGCAGCTGCATGCGCAGAAGATCGAGGCGACCGCGACGCCCTATTCGCCAATCGGCATCCGCGTCCAGCAAAAGATTCCGTTGAACAAGGATGCGCTGTTTACCGAGGGCAAGGTGGAGGTCCAGGACGAGGGCAGCCAGCTGCTCGGCTTTTTGCTCGCGCCCAGACGCAACGACATGGTGGTGGATTTTTGCGCCGGCGCCGGCGGCAAGACGCTGATGCTCTCGGCGCAAATGAATTCGCAGGGTCGTTTGTATGCGATGGACGTGTCGGAGAAGCGCCTGGCCAACCTCAAGCCGCGCCTTAAGCGCTCCGGCGCCAGCAACATCCAGCCGATGCTGATCGCGCACGAGAACGATCTGAAGGTGAAGCGCCTCGCCGGCAAGATAGACCGCGTGCTGGTCGATGCGCCGTGCAGCGGTCTCGGCACGCTGCGCCGCAACCCTGACCTGAAATTCCGCCAGTCGCCCGCCAGCCTGGCGGAGTTGACGCATAAACAGGCGGCGATCCTGGCCTCCGCCAGCCGCCTGCTCAAGAACGGCGGTCGGCTAGTTTACGCCACCTGCAGCATCCTGCCGGAGGAGAACCAGCACATCGTGCAGGCTTTCCTTGCGGCGCATCCCGACTTTGTTTTGCGCCCGGCCGGCGAGGTCCTGCAACAGCAGAAGATTGCACTGGAGGCGGGGGATTATCTGGAGCTGCGCCCGCAGCTGCATGGAACGGACGGATTCTTCGCGGCCGTGCTGGAACGTTTAACCGCGTCCTGACCTTCAAAATTCGATGGACGGCCTGAACATCAGCGTCAGCGTACTATTGCTTCTGTTTTTCAGCGTGCCTGAATATTCATTGGGACTCTCCCAAACCATACCTATATCAAATGTCGGCGTAAAACTTTGCGATTGCAGCGGGAATTTCTTGCCGATCACGAAATCTTCACGCACGGCTTTTCCACTGCGTTGCGAGAACTGTACTTTTATGTCGATGCTGCTGTTTTGCAGCCAGCGCAGCATCGGGGCATGGTGGTCGAGGTTGCTGCGATACAACCCTAAGTAATAAACATCGGTAATCTCCGGGTTGCTATTGAACTTCCCACCGAGGCGGAAGCTCCAGTTCATTTTTTCATCCGGATAGTCTCGCTTGCCCTTGATCTTCCATTCCAGTTCGTGCCATACATCTTCAATCAGCACGTTTTCCTTGATGTGTTTGTTGCCTGCACTGAACAGGTAACCTGTGTAACCCATATTCGCACCGGTTCTGGTTTCCCCCGGGCGCTCCAGTTTTGCAATATTTCCAAAAAACAGTGACGCCGCCCAAGGCTCCTGGAATCCGGCCGTGATCGAGTCATAGATGTTGATACCGCCGCCGCCGATATTGCCCTTCTCGTAAACTGTCGGGGCATGATTTTTCAGGTAGGTCCCGAACAGCGGCAGCGGGTATATGCTCGCTTCAATCAGCATGTAGCGGGGAATCAGCGAGTCCCTGATCAGTTCCCGGTAGATTTCCGATTCTGTGCCCGATGTGATAGTCGGAATAGGCTTGCTGGTCAGCGGAATATTGGCTGAGACATTCGAGTAGTACGGATCAAGTTCCCACAGTATTTCCGTACTGCCATGTTCTTCGATCACAACCTGGCCTGATTCCTCCGGTGTCTGGTTCTCATCGCCCGCAAATGCAAACTGTGAGGTCGGCAACATAAACGCCATTATCACGAACAGGCTGCTCACGCCTCGCGAGCGTATTTCTTTCATTAATCTGAACATGTTTCTACTTCTTAGATTGCCAGAGCGCTTCAGGCACACCTTTTTCCCGATTAATTTGCCGCGCTAACACGAACAACAAATCGGACAGACGGTTCAGATAGGGTATCGCGTTGCCCGGTACCGTCGAGCCATGCGATAGCGCGACCAGGTCACGCTCGGCCCGCCGCGCAACTGTCCTGCACTGGTGGCAGAGCGCAGCGGCGCGATGGCCGCCCGGCAGGATGAATTCGCGCAACGGCGGCAGATCTGCGTTGTTGCGTTCCACCTGTTCATCCAGCCACGCAATCTTTTGCATATCGTATGCATCCTGTTGCAGCGTCGCCAGCGCACCGCCCAGATCGAACAGGTCATTCTGGATCCTTATCAGCGCGGAACGCATCGCGGAGGGCATCTGCTCGGCAAGCAGCACGGCGAGGTTGCTGTTGAGCTCATCGATGCTGCCCAGCGCGGTTATGCGCGGATGGTCTTTCGCCATCCTCGTTCCATCTGCCAGGCCGGTGGTCCCATCGTCACCGGTGCGCGTCGTGATTTTGGTTAGTCGCATGGTCTCCCCGGATTATTTCCTTGCCAGACAGGACAGGTATACCGCGGCATCCGGCTGTACCTTGTCGCGCTGCGATTGCCAGATCATTTCGCCGAGACATTCCATCATGTGGTGTTGTGCATCGTGTTCCGACCCGGATTTCTTTGCGAGGCGCGCGTAGTGCGCGCGTACGCCGGCCGGCTGGTCGATGGAGATCTGCTCCTCTATGGTCAGGTGCATCATCAGGTGCAGGAACGGGTTGGTCTCGCCCTGTTGCGGATGGTATTCGTGATTCAGATAGCGTTCGGGATTGTCGAGCAACGCATGGTATTCGGGATGCTTTGCAATGAGCTGCACCGCAATGTTTTCCAGCG
>DASWTZ010000056.1:0-10291 GCA_036401875.1 Gallionella sp. | reverse complement strand
AGGCGAAGCTCGAGTCCGATCCATCAGTCATCATGATCGTCTACAGGTCCGATAACGGTTCAATCTGGACAAGGCCGCGCAACGTGTTCTTTGAGATTGTTCAGCACGAAGGTCATGCCGTGCCGAGGTTTACACTGGTTGAATGATGGCGCGGGTTTTTGAAGCGATACCGTGAGCAGGTTGCCTGCTGCATGTATATTGCAGAAATGAAAAACCTCCTTGCAGGAACAAGGAGGTTTTGTGTTTGGCGTCCCCAACGAGATTCGAACTCGTGTTACCGCCGTGAAAGGGCGATGTCCTAGGCCTCTAGACGATGGGGACTGTGACTTTCAAAAAGCTCTTTGGTGGAGATAAGCGGGATCGAACCGCTGACCTCTTGCATGCCATGCAAGCGCTCTCCCAGCTGAGCTATACCCCCGTACCTCGAAAGAGCGCGCATTATAGTGATGCGACCTGTGCTTGTAAAGCGGGCATGCAAAAAAAATGCATTTGCGCGCCAAAATACCGTATTGCCTGCGTTCGCTGTAAAATCCCGTTCCCATTTTTATATGTCAGGCTGTATTCATCATGCGCGTCTCGCAATTTTTCATCTCCACTCTCAAGGAAGCACCCTCCGAAGCCGAATTGCCCAGTCACAAGTTGATGATGCGCGCCGGTTACATCAAGAAGCTGGCCAGCGGTCTGTATACCTGGATGCCGCTGGGACTGCGGGTGTTGCGCAAGGTCGAGCGTATCGTGCGCGAGGAGATGGACCGCAGCGGCGGGGTGGAGTTGCTGATGCCCGCGGTGCAGCCTGCCGAACTGTGGCAGGAGACCGGGCGCTGGGAGGTGTTCGGCCCGCAGATGCTGAAGATCAAGGATCGGCACGACAATCTTTTCTGCTTTGGTCCGACCCACGAGGAGGTAATCACCGATATCGCACGGCGCGAGATACGGAGCTACCGCCAGTTGCCGGTCAATTTTTACCAGATCCAGACCAAGTTCCGCGACGAGGTGCGTCCCCGTTTCGGCGTGATGCGCGCTCGCGAATTCGTGATGAAAGACGCCTATTCTTTCCATGCCGATTTCGCGAGCCTAGAGCAGACCTATGCCGTCATGTACGACACCTACAGCCGCATCTTCACGCGGCTGGGCCTGCAGTTCCGCGCAGTGGCTGCCGACACCGGGGCGATAGGCGGCAGCGGCTCGCATGAATTCCATGTGCTGGCGGACGCCGGCGAGGATGCGCTGGCCTATTGTCCGGCATCGGACTACGCCGCGAACGTGGAGCTGGCTGAGGCGGTTGCGCCGGCCGCGCCCCGCGCTGCGGCGACACAGGAGATGCAGAAGGCCATCACGCCCGGTCAGCGCACCATCGAGGAGGTCGCGGCGTTCTTCAACACTTCCGCGCAAAGCGTGTTGAAGGCCATCGCGGTGATGACGCACAAGAACGAGTTCGTGTTGCTGCTGTTGCGCGGCGACCACCAGTTGAACGAGATCAAAGCAGGCAAGGTGCTGGGCGAGTTTCGCTTTGCCAGCGACGACGAGATCCATCGCAACATGAATTGCCGGGCCGGATACATCGGGCCGGTAGGCGGCAAGGTGCGCGTGCTGGCCGACCGTGCTGCCGCCGCGATGAGCGATTTCATCTGCGGCGCAAACGAGGATGGCTTTCATTACACCGGAGTGAATTTCGGCCGCGACGTGCATCTGGACGAAGCCAGCGTGCATGACCTGCGCAACGTCGTCGCGGGCGATCCGTCGCCGGACGGCAAGGGGACGCTGGAGATCTGCCGCGGTATCGAAGTGGGGCACATCTTCCAGCTGCGCACCAAGTATGCCGAGGCGCTCAAAGCCACATATCTGGACGCGCAGGGCAAGGCGCAGATCATTGAGATGGGCTGCTACGGCATCGGCGTGTCGCGCATCGTCGCGGCTGCCATCGAGCAGAATTTCGACGAACGCGGCATCACGCTGCCGCCGGCTATGGCACCGTTCCAGCTGGCCATTGTGCCGATCGGCATGGGCAAGAGCGAGGCGGTGCGCAAGGCGGTCGAACAGCTCTATGCGGACTGCCAGGTGGCCGGGATTGAGGTGTTGCTGGATGACCGCGACGAGCGCCCCGGTGTGATGTTTGCCGATATGGAGCTGATCGGCATGCCGCATCGCATCGTTGTCGGCGAGCGTGGCTTGAAGGAAGGCATGGTGGAGTACCAGGGGCGGCGTGAGGCAAGTGCTCAAAGCATCCCGTTGCAAAACGTGCTGGAGTTCGTAAAATCCAAGGCATGCGATTGATCTACAAACCGTTTTTTTTGTCCTGTGTGTTGCCATTGAGCCTGGCAGGGGCGTTGTTCCCCCAAGGGGTTGTCGCAGGTGAGCAGCAATACAATCCGCTTTCTGCCAGCGTGCGTGCCGTATTGCAGCGCAGCGTTTCGGACCAGGCCGTGCCGACTCTGGCTTTTGCCACGCAATATGAGGCCGATTACTGGCTCAACGAGATGTCGCGCCGCATGCAGAGCAGAATACCCGACGAGGTATACCGCCTGGATTTCCTGAGTACGGTGCATTATGAGGCCACGCGCGCCGGGCTGGAGCCGGAGCTGGTGCTGGCGCTGATCGAGGTCGAGAGCCGCTTCAACAAATATGCGGTGTCCAGCGTGGGGGCACGCGGATACATGCAGGTGATGCCTTTCTGGGTCAGGGAGATCGGCACGCGGGAACACAACCTGTTCCATCTGCGCACTAACCTGCGTTACGGTTGCACCATCCTGCGTCACTACCTGGATATTGAAAAAGGCGATCTGTATCGCGCATTGGGGCGTTATAACGGCAGTCTGGGCAAGTCCAAATATCCCAATCTGGTTCGCGCCGCATGGCGAAAGAACTGGACGCTGCCCCAGCGCAATGTCAGCGGCCTGCCGACTAGTTGAACTTCCTGTTTTTTATATACTTCTCGACGCCAGTGCGCGTCACCATTCCGGTGTGCCGACTCACCAGTTCACCGTTAGGCGCATAGATATAGCTGGCAGGTAGGGTGTCGATCACGCCGAACCCGGCAGCAATGCCGCGATTGCCCATCACCACCGGATAGATGATGCCGTGGGCTTGCGCAAAGTCAGCGACCTTGAATTTCGAGCCGGAATCCATGGCGATGCCGATCACGACCAGATCCTTGTCCTTGTGTGCATCATGCAGGCTGGAGAGTTCAGGGATCTCTTCCAGACAGGGCGGGCACCAGCTTGCCCAGAAGTTCACCAGCACCCATTTTCCCTTGTAGTCTGCCAGACGGTGAGTCTTTCCGTTCAGATCCTCGAGTTCAAAACCCGCGGCATTGCCGCTAACCGGCAGGGCGAAAAGCAGCGCTGCTGTCAGGACATGCCGCAGGCTAGTGGCCGTGTTTGTCGGTCGCATTCTCGTGAGACGCGCCATCATTTCCGGTGCCATGCTCGGAAGCATGGGTGAGATACAGGGCGAGCGAGATCAGCGCGATGGCTGCGCCGAAATAGACCAGATCCAGCGGGGATGTCATGTGCATGTTCAGCGCTTCCTCGAACAGCGTAACGATCATGATCATCAGGATGACCTTGGCCAGGCGGGACTTCAGGTCGTCGAGGTTGTTGATGACCAGTATCTTGCTGGAAGCCTTGCTGCCATGCGCCTGATCGATGTCGCTGATGAAGAGTTCGTACATACCCAGCGAAAAGATCAGCATCACGGTGGCCAGCAGGTAGCCATCCACTACTTCGACGATGTGCGATACTGTGCTGTCATGCAAAGCCTTGCGTGCCTCGGCGGTAAGGGAAGAGTCTGCATAATGCAACGCATGGTTGAACAGGTTAAAGACATCTACAGTCGCCATGTAGAAAATTGCGATGCCGGCCAGCAGGCTGCCGATTACCGCCGTCAGCACCATGAAACGGCTGTTCCACAACGCACCTTCGAACAAGCTCTCGATAAACTTCATTATCTACTCCTGAATGATTGAAAATAGCCGCGCATTTAAACTGATTGGCCTTGTCTAGGCAAGTGTTCGTGCAGGCTTGCGGGCAAACAGTTCCTGCAATGTCAAATCGGTATCGCTTTCAAGCCGCTTCGCGCAGGATGCCAGCCATTCCTGCAGGGGTTCACCTTTCTGCGCTGCAGGCAATGTTTTGACGTCCAGCACGAACAGGCGGAACAATTCGCTGGTATGTATTTGTTTTATGTCGCGCATCAGCAACCAGCCATTGGCCTCGGCCTTGCGGACCATGCCGGCTTCTGACAATTTCCGGAGGATGCCTTCCAGCGTGTCATAGCCCAGATGCAGGGATTTAGACAGCTCGGGAAACTCGATCAGTCTGCCTTCCTGGAAAGCTTGCGCCAGCATTTTCAGTACACGCATCGCATCGAGCAATTGCGCAGGCGGCGAGGCGGTCGATGAGGCGGTCGATGCACGCCAGTGAGACAGCGAGGCGGTAATCACCGCGCCGATCAGGATGGTTAGCCAGGATAGATATATCCACATCAGGAATATCGGCACACTCGCGAATGCGCCATAAACCAGTTTGTAGGTGGGGAAGTGGCTGATGTAGTACCCGAATATGCGGTTCATCGATTCGAACGTGATAGCCGCCACGAACGCGCCCAACAATGCGTGCCGGTGTGGTACATAGCGATTGGGGACCAGACGGAACAGGATGGCAAATGCGAGTGTGGTGAAGATGACCGGCAACACCTTCAGGGTGCCCACGCCGAATATAGGAATATGCTTCGCATGCCCCATGGACAGCCCAACCAGCCAGGAAGTCAGCGACAGGCTGGCGCCGATAAGCAGGGGGGCGAGGGTGAGCACAGCCCAGTAGATGACCAGCCTCTTGAGCAGCGGGCGCGGGCGTGTCACCCGCCAGATGGCGTTGAAGGCCTTTTCGATGGTCAGCATCATCATCATCGCGGTGAGGGCCAGCACGGCGATACCGGCCGTGGTGAGTCGCGTCGCGCTTTCGGCGAATTGCTGCATATAGCGGGTAATGACGTTTCCCGCCTTGTCCGGCATCAGATTGTTGAGCAGGAACGTCTTGATCTCTGTGGAAAAGTTTTCGAATCCCGGAAACACGGAAAACATCGTCAAAGCAATGGTGATCATAGGGACGATGGAAAGCAGCGTGGTAAAGGTCAGGCTGGAGGCTATTTGCGCGCAGCGGTCCTGGTTGAACCTCATCACCACAAAGCGCGCAAAATTGTAAACATGCAGCCAATATTTTTTCATGGTCGGGACATTTCCTTCATAATGCATACATGATAACCGACAAAGAAATTCTGGTGCTGTACTACAGCCAAAACGGTGCCGTGCGGCAAATGGCACAGCTTATTGCACGCGGGGTGGAGGGAGTTCCGGGTGCCCGCGCCCGTTTGCGCACCGTGCCCAGGGTTTCGACCGTTTGCGAGGCGACGGAACCGGAGATCCCTGACAGCGGTGCACCCTACGTCGAATTGCGCGATCTGGAGGAGTGCGCCGGTCTGGCCTTGGGCAGCCCGACCCGCTTTGGCAACATGGCCTCGGCGATGAAGTATTTCTGGGACGGTACCAGCGGGCTGTGGATGAAGCACGCGCTGGCAGGCAAGCCCGCCGCGCTGTTTACCTCCACTGGAACGATGCACGGCGGGCAGGAGAGCACCCTGCTGTCGATGATGCTGCCGCTGTTGCACCACGGCATGGTCATCGTAGGGCTGCCTTACTCGGAACCCGATCTCTCATCCACGCAAAGCGGAGGTACTCCCTATGGTGCAAGCCATGTGTCCGGAATTGCCGGCGAGCAGCCGATTTCAGAGACGGAGAAGAAGTTGTGCATCGCACTCGGCAAACGCTTGGCGCAAATCGCCCTCAAATTGTCATGATGAACAATGCACGTGAAGCCAGGTTGATGTTGCGCGCCCATCGCTACGGTGTGCTCAGCACCCTGTCCAGAAAGTTCGATGGTTATCCTTTTGGCTCGATCACCCCGTATCTGGTCGATCATGATGGCAGTCTGCTGATTCTGGTCAGCGCGCTGGCCGAACATACTAGGAACATCCAGCATGATCCGCGCGTCAGCCTGATCACCCATGACCAGCGTGACCCGCATATCCAGACGCAGGGAAGGGTGACGGTCGTTGGCGATGCGAAGGCCGAAGCGGATCGGGAACGGGCGGGATCGCGCTACCTGCGCTATTTCCCTGAAGCGCAGACTTATTTGGCGATGCATGACTTTTCTTTTTACCGCATTCGGCCCTTGGCGATCCGCTATATCGGGGGCTTTGGCAAGATCAACTGGGTCAACATGGAGAATTACGGGATACCGCCTTACCCGTTGATCGAGCAGGAGGCAGAGGTGATCGCTCACATGAATTCGGAACATCGGGATGCCCTGGTGAAGTGTTGCATGAATTTTCACCAGTACGCCGCGCATGACGTGGCGATGCTGGGCATAGACATGGACGGATTCGACGTCCGTGCGGATGACCGGGTGCTGAGGTTCGAGTTTGCGCATCCGGTGATGGAAGCCCGGCAGGCCAGGGAGTTTCTTGTTGAAATGGCGCGGGCAGCAGGGTAATCGAGCTGCAAAATGCCGAACGCCCGGGCGAGCCGGGCGTTCGTGTTTCAACCAGTCAAGTCCGGAAAAGCTTCCGGATGGTTTCCGCCTAGAAGCGGAATCCCAGCTTGACCGACGTCGAGGTAGCCTCGCCGGTCTTGTCATACTCAATCGCGAAGTTGGTTATCCCGAAATTGATATTGATGCCACCGTAAGTCTTGGCTAACTGGAATTTTTCCTCGGTCAACGGAGTGGTCGTCGCATCCGGGGTGCTCTTGACCCATACGGTTCCCACGCCGGCGTAGGGCGTGAACATCGCGAATCCCTTGGAAATGGAGATGTCCAGGCTGCTGGTGCTCAGATCCAGCTGGTCAACTCCGCTCAGTTGGGTCATCGCGCCGCGAATGGCGATGGCCGGGACGGCTACGCCGCCGTCCAGGATTGCATAGCGCAATTCGCCGCCATAGAGGGTGATGTTGGTGGAGGGGACGGCCGAATAGAAGGCGCCGAAGTCGATGTCGAACGGCAGGCCTTTGTGGATATGCAGCTTCGGCAGGATCATGGTATCAAGGGAGTTGCCGGTGGCCTGAACCCAGAGTTGCGAATTTGTCATTGCGGTCGAGGTGACTTCAATGCCCAGATCGAAACCGGTGATGCCGGTCGGCTCGGCCGGTGTGACGGCCTTGTAGCTCAGCGCGGAACCCAGATCCTCGGAAAACAGCTTGAATTCACTCTGCGCGAGGCTTTGCAGAGTGTCGATGTTGTTCGCGGCAAAAACCGGTTGTGCAAAAAATCCCATCATGCAAACCAGGGCCAGTTTCTTCTTCATGGTTAAAGCTCCTATACAGTTATCAGTGGCAATCAATGCCTGCCGCCAGCATAGCGTAATGTGTGTTGCGGTGTATACAGGGCGGTGCGCCGCCAGTCTGCAATCGCGTGCCTTCTGTCCGTCATGTCCTGACCGACCGGCGGCGGTCGGAACCGGCTGGACGGTTAACCGAATCGCCAAGGTGATATAGTGGTTTCAGCCACCGCTGCGCGGCTTAACATTCGCTACACCCATGTTTAGCTTACGCCGCTATATCACTGGGCGATTTAGCCAAATCGCCCAGTGATATAGTCTTCCGTCTCTTTGCGTTTCGGGTTGGTGAATACGGTGCTGGTATCGCCGAATTCGATCAGGTCGCCCAGATACATGTAGGCTGTGTAGTCGGAGACTCTGGCCGCCTGCTGCATGTTGTGGGTGACGATGACGATTGTGAAATCTTCCTTCAGCTCGTCGATCAACTTTTCGATATGTGCAGTCGAGATCGGATCGAGCGCGGAGGTCGGTTCGTCGAGCAACAGCACCTGCGGCTTGACGGCGATGGCGCGGGCGATGCACAGGCGCTGTTGCTGCCCGCCGGACAGGCCGGTACCGCTCTGCTTGAGCTTGTCCTTGACTTCGGTCCACAGCGCGGCCTTGTGCAGCGCCCATTCGACGCGCTCGTCCATGTCGTTCTTGCTCAGGTTCTCGTACAGCTTTACCCCGAATGCGATGTTGTCGTATATCGACATCGGGAACGGAGTGGGTTTCTGGAACACCATGCCGATCTTGGCGCGCAGCATGTTCAAATCCTGCTTTTTATCCAGGATGTTGGCTCCATCCAGCAGTATTTCACCCTCCGCCTTCTGTTTCGGATAGAGCTGGTACATGCGGTTGAAGGTACGCAGCAGCGTGGATTTGCCGCAACCCGACGGGCCGATGAAGGCGGTCACCATCTTTTCGGAGATGTTCAGGTTGATACCCTTGAGCGCGCGGTAATTTCCGTAATAGAAATTCAGGTCTTTGACAATGATTTTCGGCGGGGCGGTATTTTCAGCGTTCATTTGCAAACCTTGTTAAATGCTCATGATTAATGGGTGGTGGCGCTTTGCCTGAACAGCACACGCGCCAGAATGTTTAGCGTCAACACGCTCAGGGTGATCAGCAGCGCACCGGCCCAGGCGAGGCTCTGCCAGTCCTCGTAGGGGCTCATCGCAAACTGGAAGATCACAACCGGCAGGTTGGCCATCGGACGATCCATGTCGCTGCTCCAGAACTGGTTGTTCAGCGCGGTGAATAGCAATGGTGCGGTCTCCCCGCTGATGCGTGCGATCGCGAGCATCACGCCGGTGATGATGCCGGCACGCGCGGCGCGCAGCGTGACGAAGTTGATGATCTTCCACTGCGGCGCGCCCAGCGCTGCGGCGGCTTCGCGCAGAGTGGTTGGCACCAGGCGCAGCATGTTCTCCGTGGTCCGGATCACGATGGGGATCACGATGATGGCCAAGGCAAATGCACCCGCCCAGCCGGAGAAGTGCTTGACGTGGACGACGTACACTTCATACACGAACAGGCCGATCACGATGGAAGGGGCGGAAAGCAATACGTCGTTGATGAAGCGCGTGATGGGCGCCAGCCAGCCGCGATGCCCGAATTCCGCCAGGTAGGTTCCCGCCAGGATTCCGATCGGCGTACCGATCAGCGTGCCGACCACGGTCATCATCAGGGTGCCGGCGATGGCATTGAGCAGTCCGCCCGTGCTGCCGGGGGGCGGGGTCATGTGCGAGAACACGATGGGGGTGAGGGCGGGCAGGCCGTTCTCCAGCAGCGTCCAGAGTATCCAGATCAGCCAGAATAGTCCGAACATCATGGCCAGGACGGAGACAAGCAGGCCGAGGCTGTTGATGATGCGGCGACGGATATAGAGGTTGATCAACATGGTCAGGCGGCCTTTCCTTCACGTTGTCCTAGTTTGTAGAGCATGTAGCGTGCGATGGACAGGACCACGAAAGTGATGAAAAACAGGATCAGGCCCAGCTCGATCAGCGACGAGGTGTAGATCTCGCCGACGGCCTCGTTGAATTCGTTGGCGAGCGCGGAAGAAATGCTGTTCCCGGGCATCAGCAGCGACTTGCTCAGTTCATGGGCATTGCCGATGACGAAGGTGACCGCCATTGTTTCGCCCAGCGCGCGCCCCAGTCCCAGCATGATGCCGCCAACCACTCCGACCTTGGTGTAGGGCAGCACGACATTCCACATCACCTCCCAAGTGGTGGCGCCCAGCCCGTATGCGGATTCCTTGAGCAACGTGGGCACCACATCGAACACGTCGCGCATCACCGAGCTGATGAACGGGATCACCATGATGGCCAGGATGATGCCGGCGGTCAGGATGCCGATTCCCATCGGCGGGCCGGAAAAGAACGGGCCGATATAGGGCATCGCGCCGATATGGTCGTTGATCCATGGCTCGATGTGGTCGGCAAACAGCGGGGCGAACACGAACAGACCCCACATGCCGTAGATGATGCTGGGGATGCCCGCCAGCAACTCGATGGCGATGCCGAGCGGGCGACGCAGAATGCGCGGAGACAGTTCGGTGAGGAATAACGCGATGCCGAAGCTGACCGGGATCGCGATCAGCAGCGCGATGCCCGAGGTCACCAGCGTGCCAATGATGGGGATCAGCGCGCCGAATTCGTCGTTGACCGGATCCCACTCGGAGCTGGTCAGGAAGCCGAAGCCGAATGCATTGATGGCAGGCATGCTGCCCACGATCAGCGAAACAATGATCGCCGCGAGCAGGACCAGCACGGCAGCCGCAGAGGCGCGTGTCAGTCCACGGAACAGCAAATCGAACAATGCTTGGCGCTTAAGGCGGGTTTCGCGTAAAAACGTTGACGGCATGACCACTCAATTCTCAAGGAGTAAAAAAGATAACGGGGGCTGTTAACCCCCG
>DASWTZ010000055.1:0-28003 GCA_036401875.1 Gallionella sp. | reverse complement strand
GGGTAACATCCTCGCGCTGTACCAGGACGGCGCATTGGTCAATGAACTGAATGAGGGCGACGTCGGCGTGGTTGTGCTGGACGATACTCCGTTCTATGCCGAGTCTGGAGGCCAGGTGGGCGACCGCGGCGAGTTGCGCAGCATGCACGGAATTTTCGCGGTCGAGGACACGCAGAAGATTCAGGCAACAGTGTTTGGCCATCACGGCGTCGTGAAGACCGGCAAGCTGACGGTAGGCAATGGCGTCACCGCTCGGGTAGATGTCGCGGCGCGCAGCCGAACGATGCGCAACCACAGCGCCACACACCTGATGCACAAGGCCTTGCGCGAGGTGCTGGGCAGCCATGTGCAGCAGAAGGGTTCGCAGGTCGATGCCGACAAGACGCGTTTCGATTTCGTGCATACGCAGCCGCTGACTGATGCCGAGATCCGCCGGGTCGAGGCCATCGTGAATGCCGAGATTCTGGCCAATGCCGATTGCCAGGCACGCGTGATGCCCATCGAGGAGGCTCAGAAGACCGGGGCGATGATGCTGTTCGGCGAGAAGTACGGCGACGAGGTGCGCGTGCTGGACATTGGCACTTCGCGCGAACTGTGCGGCGGCACGCACGTCAAGCGCACCGGCGACATCGGCCTGTTCAAAATCGTCGCCGAATCGGGTGTCGCGGCCGGCGTGCGCCGCGTCGAGGCGGTGACGGGTGAGGGTGCGCTGGCGCTGGTGCAGCAGCAGGAGCGCCAGTTGCAGCTGGTCGCCGACGCGGTCAAGGCGCAGCCTCACGAAGCGGCTGCACGCATCGCCCAGATACTCGACAACGTGAAATCTCTGGAGAAGGAACTATCAGCGATGAAGTCCAGACTCGCTTCCGCGCAGGGTGACGAGCTGGTCGCACAGGCGCAGGACTTCAACGGCGTGAAAGTTCTCGCGGCCAGGCTGGAGGGCGCCGATGCAGCGACACTGCGCGAGACGATGGACAAGCTGAAGGACAAGCTCAAATCGGCCGCGATCGTGCTGGCGGCCGTGAGCGACGGCAAGGTCAGCCTGATTGCCGGTGTGACGGCCGATGCGACCGCCAGGGTCAAGGCGGGCGAACTGGTGAACTTCGTTGCGCAGCAGATCGGCGGCAAGGGCGGCGGCAGGCCGGACATGGCTCAGGCAGGCGGCACGCAGCCGGAGCATCTGGCTGCGGCACTGGCTTCCGTTACGGCGTGGGTGACTGCTAAGCTGTAGCTTGAGTCAGGTCCCGCGAATTCCTGAATGTTGCGGGATGACCGTCCGGTGTTCAGAACGGCAGTTTCAAGTGGGGGGCTGCCTGTGTGAAGATCCGGCGGAAGTCGTTCTGGATGTTTGTCAGTCCGCTTTCGCTGTCGGCCTCGAAGCGCAGCACGATCACCGGCGTGGTGTTGCTGGGGCGAGCTAGGCCAAAACCGTTTGCATATTCCACCCGCAGGCCATCCAGCGTGATGACCTCTTTGGCGTCGGTGAACTGCGCGGTCTTCTGCAGCTGAGCCAGCAACGTGTGGTTTTCGCCCTCGGCGGTATGGATGTGCAGCTCGGGCGTGCAGACTGCATCCGGCAGGGCATTCAGCGTGGCGCTCGGATCGGCGGTTTTGCTCAGGATTTCCAGCAGGCGCGCGCCGGTGTACAAGCCGTCATCGAATCCGTACCAGCGTTCCTTGAAGAACACGTGGCCGCTCATCTCGCCCGCCAGCAGTGCGCCGGTCTCGCGCATTTTGGCCTTTACTAGTGAGTGTCCGGTTTTCCAAAGCAGCGGCTTTCCGCCGTGCCGGCGTATCCAGTCGAACAGGTTGCGGGTCGATTTGATGTCGAAGATGATCTCGGCGCCGGGATTGCGGCTTAGTACGTCGGCGGCGAACAGCATCAACTGGCGGTCTGGGTAGATGATCTTGCCATCCTTGGTGACGACGCCGAGCCGGTCACCATCCCCGTCGAAGGCCAGTCCCAGTTCGCTGTCATTGTCGCGCAGTGCGGCGACCAGGTCCTCTAGATTGTGCGGGTCGGAAGGGTCAGGGTGGTGGTTCGGGAAGTGCCCGTCGACCTCGCAGTACATTTCCCGGACTTCGCAGCCGAGCTGGCGGTACAGCTTCGCGACGTATGCGCCGGCCACGCCGTTGCCGCAATCCACGGTGACTTTCATCGGCCTTGTCAGCCTGATGTCGGAGACGATGCGCGCGATGTAGGCTGCACTGATATCGCGTTCCTCATAGCTGCCTGAGCCGTGAGTCAGGTCGTTCTGCTCGATGCGGTGGCGCAATTTCTGGATGGTTTCGCCGGACAGGGTTTCACCAGCCAGCACCATTTTCAGGCCGTTGTAGTCCGGCGGGTTGTGGCTGCCGGTGAGCATCACTGCGCAGTTGGTGTCCAAGTGGTACGCGGCGAAGTATACCATCGGGGTGGCGACGCAGCCGACGTCGATCACGTTGATGCCGCTCTTCCTGATGCCGCGCGCCAGCGCGGCGATCAGTTCGGGTCCGGACAGGCGGCCGTCGCGTCCGATGGCGATGGTGTGCTGTCCGCGGGCTGTAGCTTCCGAGCCTATCGCGTGGCCGATGGCTTCGACCACATCGGGTGTCAGCGATTTGCCGACGATGCCGCGCACATCGTATGCCTTGAAGATTTCCTTGGGAAGATTATTCATGAATGCCTGTCCGTCAGGGATTACATTTTCTCGATTTTTTCCCAGACCTTATCCGGGGTCAGTTGCATCATGCAGTTGAAGTGGCCCTGCGGACATTCACGCTGGAAACATGGACTGCATTTCAATTCGAGTTTGATGACCTCTGCCTTGGGCGAGAGCGGCGGGGTGAATTGAGGACTGCTGGAGCCGAACAGGGCGAGCATCGGGCGATCCAGCGCGGCCGACAGGTGCATCAGACCGGAGTCGTTGCTGATGACCAAGTCCGCACAGGACAGTAGCGCGATCGCATCGCCGAGGCTGGTGCTGCCGCACAGGTTGCGGCATGCGGGATTGCCCAGTGCGACGATCTTGTCTGCGATGCTCTTGTCCTTGGCCGATCCGACCAGCCAGACGGCGAAGCCATGCTGTTGAAGGCGCTGGGCGATTTCGGCGAAATACGAGACTGGCCAGCGCTTGGCCGGGCCATATTCGGCACCGGGACAAAATACCGCAACGGGTTTGTCCAGCGTTAGGTCCAGCTTTTTCAGGGCAACATCGAGGTGGTCCTGCGAGACTTTCAGTTCAGGATTGGGCAAGGGTCTGGCGATGTCATCGGACGCTTGTTCGGCGAGCTGGGCGTAGCGCTCAACCATCAATGGAAGTTTGGTTTTATCCAGCCGGCGGGCATCGTTAAGCAGGCCATAGCGCATCTCGCCGACAAAGCCGGTGCGCAGTGGGATGCCGGCGAAAAAGGGTACCAGCGCCGATTTCAGCGAGTTCGGCAGCACGATGGCCTGATCGTACTGTCCGGTGCGCAGTTGTTTGCCCAGCCGGTATCGCTCCAGCAGATTCAATGCGCCGTGGGGGAAGGGGTTGCGGATAACTTCGTTTACCTCTGGCATGGACATCAGTAATTCGTCCGTCCACGGCGGCGCCAGCACGTCGATGATGCTTTCCGGATGACGCTGCTTGAGCCGTCGCAGCATCGGCTGCATTAACATGGTGTCGCCCACCCAGCTGGGCCCTATGACCAGTATCCTGAACATCGCGCTTGTTGCGGGGTTCAATCAGTGATGGGGGTGAGGAAGCTCACCCTTGAACCGGTATAGCGTTCCGCAGTATGGGCAGCGCGCTTCCCCGCCGTGGTTCAATGGAAGGGTCACCTTGGGATGTGCGTTCCACAGATTCATGTCCGGCATCGGGCAGGTCAACGGCAAATCCTTGGCGGTGACTTCGATATGGCGTTGAGAGATATTCTGCTTGCTCACGATGCGGTTCTCCTAGACGTAATTCAACCAGCCGGTGTGCTGCGGATGCTTGCCTGCCACGCATTCGAAGAACGCCTGTTGCAGTTTGGCGGTGATGGGGCCACGAGAGCCGGCGCCTATGGTGCGGTGGTCCAGTTCGCGAATCGGCGTGACTTCCGCTGCCGTTCCGGTGAAGAAGGCTTCATCAGCACAGTAGATTTCGTCGCGGGTGATGCGCTTCTCGATAACTTCGAGACCCATTTCCTTGGCCAATGTGATGATCGAATCGCGCGTGATCCCTTCGAGACAGGAGGTCAGGTCGGGCGTGTACAGCTTGCCTTTCTTGACGATAAAGATGTTTTCACCTGCGCCTTCGGCTACGTAGCCGTCCACATCCAGCAGCAGGGCCTCGTCGTAATTGTCATTGGCGACTTCCTGGTGAGCCAGGATCGAGTTGGCATAGGTTGTTACGGATTTCGCGCGGCACATGTTTACATTGACGTGGTGGCGCGTGAAGCTCGAGGTCTTGATGCGTATGCCCTTCTGCATTCCCTCATCACCAAGATAAGCGCCCCATGGCCAAGCGGCGATGGCGACATGGGTCGACAGTGTCTTGGCGGCGATGCCCATGGCCTCGGAGCCGTAGAAGGCGATGGGGCGGATGTAGCAGGACTTCAGCTTGTTGACGCGTACTACCTCACGGTGTGCCTCGATGATGGTCTCCTTGTCATAGGGCATTTTCATCTGGAAGATATGCGCGGAATTGAACAGCCTGTCGGTGTGCTCTTGCAGGCGGAAGATGGCGGTGCCTTTTTCGGCTTCATAGGCACGCAGCCCTTCAAATACGCCCATTCCGTAATGCAGGGTGTGGGTGAGTACATGGGTGGTGGCGTCACGCCATGGCACCAGCTTGCCGTCATACCAGATAAAACCGTCTCGGTCGGACATCGACATAATGGGAATTCCTTCGGGTTCAAATGCAAAAATCGAATTCTAGCGTTTTCCGCCTGATTTATGAAGGTGCGAGTCAAAATTTCTGGCTGTTAGGCGTATTTCAAAAGTAGTTAATTGAGGTATGATCACTTTTCATGCATTAACGGCCAAAATTTCCAACAGCACTTGTTGAGTTTGAATAACATCAAAATGATCAGGTTAGCGGCAGCCACTGCAAGCGCGAATTACACTCAGGAAGATAAGCTGCACAAGGATTTACTGATCTTTGCATGCGCCTTCATGAATCTGGCGGTCGTGTTGTGGCTGGCAATTTACTGGGTCATGGGATTGCACTTCTCGGCAAATGTCCCTTTGATTTACCAGTTAATTTCCGTTGCATCGCTGGTTCACTTCTTCCGGACCGGGAAATTTGAAACCTTCCGTTTCGTGCAGTTGAGTCTGTTTCTGTTCGTTCCATTCATCATGCAATGGAGCATAGGCAATGCCGTTACCTCCAGCGGCGTAATGCTTTGGGCTTTGCTTGCGCCTATCGGTGCTCTGGTTGTTTCGGGATGGCGTGATTCAGTTCCCTGGTTCTTTGCCTATATCATGATGACGGTGATCTCGGGTTTCTTCGATTATTACCTTGCACCGAACGAACTATCCGGCATCTCGATGAAAACCATCGGCCTGTTCTTTGCGCTCAATTTTGCAGCGATGTCTTCCATCATCTATTTCCTGGTGCGCTACTTCGTGCTGGAAATGGACAGGATCAAGCAGCAGCTCGACCAGCAACATCAGTTGCTTGCCGAGGAACAGAAGAAATCCGAACGTGTCCTGCTGAACGTGCTTCCCAACAGTATCGCGCAGCGGCTGAAAGAACATGATGGCTTGATTGCGGACGGCCATGCAGATGTCACGGTGATGTTTGCCGATCTGGTGAACTTCACCCAGTTGACCGAATCGCTTTCTCCCGAACAGATGGTCGGAATGCTCAATACCATATTCTCCGGCTTTGACGATCTATGCGAGAAACACGGTGTGGAAAAGATCAAGACGATAGGCGATGCGTATATGGCGGTGGGCGGTCTGAACCGGGACCGGTCGGATTACACCGGTGACATCGCCGACTTGGCACTCGAGATGAGGGATTTCGTGGCGAACCATCCGGAACTGTCACGATACAGAATCGGTATCCACACCGGCATCGCCACCGGGCCGGTGGTTGCAGGAGTGATCGGCACCAAGCGCTTCATCTACGATCTGTGGGGCGACACCGTGAACATCGCCAGCCGGCTGACAGACGAGGCAGTGCAGGACATGATTCAAGTGGACAAGACAACCTATAACCGGATCCGACATGGTTATGCATTCGAGCCTCCCGCCACGATACACGTAAAAGGCAAGGGCGAGATGGTCATGTACTGCCTTACCGCGAAATTAAGCGAGGACGCGAGAATATCCAATCTGACGGGGAGTTTCCGCGCCTTCAGTACCCAGAACCCGTCCAGTCAGCCTGCCTCCTAGTGCTACGCCCGTTCAGGGTGCAGTTGAAAATAGCGCCTTCCACAATTGCTGGCTGGCATTCGTGTCGATCTGGTCTGCGGGGACACGGCATGGCGACTGGGTATCGAGGCGTATCCGGTGCTGTGTTTGTCGCAAGGAGCGGTAGAGCGCGACGGTCTGCTCGGCGAGTGCTTCCGGTATCAACCCGAGTTTTCCGGCCAGTCTGAGCAAGGCCAAGTTGCCGATATTGGCGGCAAGTTGTGGATGTTGGTGCGCATGGGCCAGCACGAGATATTGCACCATGAACTCGATGTCCACCATGCCGCCGCTGTCGTGTTTGATGTCGAACAGGTCGCTGTCATTGGGGTGGCCGTCATGCATCTTCTGGCGCATTGCCAGTATTTCCTCGCGCAGTTTGGCGAGGTCTCGTTCCTGACATAGCACCTGCGTCCGGATGTTCTCGAATGCAGCGCCGATTTGCGCATCGCCTGCGCTGAAACGGGCACGTGTCAGTGCCTGATGTTCCCACACCCATGCCTGACTTTTCTGGTATTCGGCAAACGCCTCGACCGAACTCACCAGCAGGCCGCTGGCGCCATTGGGACGCAGACGCAGGTCGGTTTCATACAGGCGCCCTGACGAGGTATAGCTGCCCAGCATGGAATTGATGCGCTGCCCCAGGCGCGCGTAATTTTCCTGAGCGTCTGGATGATCGTCGTCATACAAGAAGATCAGGTCGAGGTCGGAGGCATAGCCCAATTCTTTTCCGCCTAGCTTGCCGTAGGCGATGATTGCGAAGCGCGGCTTGTCGCAATGGCGCTTGCGCGCAGTCGCCCAGCTCAGTTCCAGTACATGGCGCAGCAGCAGGTCGGCCAGGTCACTCAGGTGGTCGCTGAGCTGTTCCAGCGGCAGCAGCCCTTGCAGGTCCATCGCCAGCAGGTGGAAGGTCTGCTCCTGTTGGGCGTGGCGTAATACATCCAGTTGGCGCTCCGTGTCGCCGGAACAGTCGTCGAGCCGTGCCTGAATGTCATGGTCTATCTGCTGCCATTCCGGCGGTTGATACATCTCGCGTGCATCCAGCAGTTCGTCGAGCAGCGCCGGGTGCTGGGCTAGATATCCGCTTGCCCAGCTGCTGGCGGCAACGAGTCTGGTCAGGCGATGCAAGGCCGCGGGATATTCGGCAAGGAAGGCGAGGTAGGATGCGCGGCGGCTGATGCTTTCGAGCAAGGCGAGCAGGCGTGCCAGGGTTGTATCGGAATTGTGGTGTTGTGCGCTGAGCGAGATGAACTGAGGTATCAGCCTGTCCAGCCGCTGCCGGCTGATCTCGGGCAGTTGCCGGTAACGATTGCTGTCGCGAAACTGCAACAGGTGTTGTGCGCTTTCCGGTGCGGCTCGATAGCCGAGCTGTCCGAGGTGTGCGATCAATTCCTCTGCAGTGGCGCCTTCGCGCCACACCGGTGTGTCATCCGGCGTTTCCTCCTGCGTGCCGAAAATCTGGTCGAATTGCCGGCTGACCAGTGCGCGATGGCGGTCGAGTTGTTCCAGCAACCCGTCATAGTCAGCATACCCCATCGCCGAGGCGATGATATGGCGGTCTTCTGACTTTTCGGGCAATTCCTGTGTCTGCTGGTCATCCAGATATTGCAGGCGGTGTTCCAGATTGCGCAGGAATATGTAGGCGGCATCGAGTTCGGCGACAACCGGTTCCTGGAGTTGCCCGCTTGCGGCGAGTGCCGCCAGCACGCGCTGGGTGGGACGGATGCGCAGTTGGGGGTCGCGCCCGCCGCGAATCAACTGGAACACCTGTGCGGTGAATTCGATCTCGCGTATGCCGCCCGGACCGAGCTTGATGTTGTTGAGGCGGTCGTTACGCTGGACCTCCTGGCGTATTTGCGCATGCAGCTTGCGCATCGAATCGATGGCGCCGAAATCGAGGTATTTGCGGAACACGAAGGGCTGCGCGAGCCGCATCAGTTCGGCTATATCCGGATGTGCCGCCGGCGCAATTACGCGCGCCTTGATCCAGGCGTAACGTTCCCATTCGCGGCCTTGGCTGACCAGGTACTCTTCCAGTGCGGCAAAACTCATGACCAGCGGGCCACTGTCGCCGTAGGGGCGAAGCCGCATATCCACGCGGAACACGTAGCCGTCCGCCGTCATCTCGTTGATGACATTGATCAGGCGGCGTCCCAGCTTAGTGAAGAACTCATGGTTGCTCAGCTTGCGCGGGCCATCGGTCTCGCCATCCTCGGCATAGACGAAGATCAGGTCGATGTCCGACGAGACGTTCAGTTCGCCGCCGCCCAGCTTGCCCATGCCGATCACCAGCAATTCCTGGGGCAGGCCGCTGGTTTCACCCAGCGGGCTGCCGTACTGCACCCGAAGCGAGTTCATCAGGCAGGTCTGCGCCTGCTGTACACAGACTTCGGCCAGCGCAGTCATGGCTTGCATCACTTCGTTGAGGTCGGCCAAGCCGTTGAGATCACGCAGGATCAGCTTGACCATCACCTGCTTGCGCAGGCGGCGAACGGCCCGGCTTAGTTCGGTATCGCTGTCCAGGTCGAACCCTGATTGCAGCAACAGGGACTGGATTTCCTCGCGACTGCATGGTGTGCCGTGATTGTTTTGCAGCCAGTTCAGCAGGGAGATGTCGGCATCGAGTGCGTGTTTCGCGTAACGGCTGCAACGCAACATCTTTTGCATGTAGTCGTCATAGTTTTGCGAGTTTGCGGTATTCATGGGTAGGGCTTCAAGTTAAAATGGCAACAGTTTTTGACTCCCGAATCTTCTGGCAGGAATGGCGCCGAGGCGCCTTACATTTGATGTTAAACTCGCTTTCCATACGTTTGCTCTGGCGCAGCCTTAACTGGCTGGCGCGTCTTGCCATTGAGGTTTTTGCAGCGCTAGCCATATTGATTGCCGCATCCGTCATCATACTGCGATATTCATTCCTGCCCGGCATCGAACAATATCACAGCGAGATCACCGATTCACTGAGCGATGCGATAGGGCATCCTGTCACGATTGGCCGCATCGAGGCTGATTGGCAGGGCGTATCGCCACATCTCAGTCTGACCGATGTGCGTATTCTGAACGCGCGGCAGCAAACCGTGTTGGGTCTCCAGAGTGTCGATGCGAGCCTCTCGTGGATGTCCTTGTTTACTGCAGATTTACGGTTTGCCAATCTCGAAATTATCAAGCCGGAATTGCTGGTGCGCCGTGACGTACAGGGAGAATTTTTCCTGGGCGACATGAAGCTGGTTGGGCAGGAGGGTGATAGTCAACTGGCCGACTGGTTGCTGGACCAGTCACGCATGGTCGTGCGGGATGCACTCATCGTTTGGGTGGATGAACAGCGCGATGCCCCGCCGCTGGTATTGCAGCAGGTTAATTTGCACGTCGAGAGTTTTTTTAACCAGCACAGGTTTGCCTTGCGTGCCTTGCCGCCGGCTGAGTTGTCGACTCCGCTGGACGTACGTGGCGAGTTTAGTGGCACAAGCTTCATGGAGCGGGATGGCTGGCAAGGGGAGCTATTTACCCAGTTGGACTATACCGATGTGATTGCCTGGAGACCTTGGCTGGATTTACCCGTCCAGCTGGACAGGGGACGCGGTGCCCTGCGCGGCTGGCTTGGCGTTGCTGATGGCCAGGTGTCAAAAATCGTGGCGGATATGGATTTGCGTGATGTGGTGGTCAAGCTGGCGGAAGATGTGCCGGCGATGAAAATTGTGAATTTGAACGGGCGCGCGGCCTGGAGCGATGCGGCTGGTGGTTTTGAGGTTTCCACCCGAAAACTGGCGATGCAGCTGCGGAGCGGTCTGAGGTTCCAGCCTACGGATTTTCTGTTCCGGACCGAGAGGGAATCGGATGAGCAGTTTGCGACAAACCGGATGCGCGCCAATGTCTTGCAATTTGAGGATGTGGTCAGCCTCACAAAGTACTTTCCCATGCGTGCCGATTTGCGCGAACAGTTGGCCAAATATTCCCCTATGGGGCGATTGTCCAATCTGGATGCCAGTTGGGAGGGGGCAGTGGAGAAGCCGATCCATTTCAAGATCAGGGGGAAATTTGAGGGTATCGCCTTGCGACAAGTGGATGCCTTTCCGGGATTTTCCGGACTGTCGATGGAAGTGGATGGCAATGAGTCGAGGGGGCGATTGAATATCGCCTCACGACAATTGCATGTCGATGCACCGCAGATAATGCGCGAGCCCTTGTTTTTCAGTACGCTTACTGGTCAAGCCGGGTGGCGCAAAGAGTACGGTGAAATGTCGATTAACGTAGATAACGTCACGGTAGTGAATGATGATCTGGCGGGGCATATGTATGGCAGCTACCAGACTCTGGCCGGCACACGTGGCATGCTGGATCTGACGGCGCGATTAACGCGCGGTGACATCAGGCGAGCAGCCCGTTATACACCGCTCATTGCTTTGAACCAGGGTGGCGGCGACTGGCTGAATGCCGCATTACTGGCCGGACACACTGAGGATTTGCGCATTCGTATCAAGGGGAACCTGAGTGATTTTCCGATCAAGGATGACACCAAAGATGTACTCTTCAAAATCGGCGGCCATGCACAGGATGCAGTGTTGGAGTTCAGCAAGGACTGGCCGAGAATAGAAAATATTTCCGGAGAGTTTCTGATACGCGGCAACAAGATGGAGGTAGTCGCACCCTCTGCGGTCATGTCCGGCGCTCACTTGCAGAACGTGGTCGTGACTATGCCCGACATGACCGGTAGCGATCTGGCGCTGGTGATCAATGGCGAAGCCGCAGCAGAAAACGATACGTTCTTGAATTTCATCCGGCAGAGTCCCGTGCGTGGATACATCAATGGGTTTACTGACGGGGTAAGAGCCAGCGGCAAAGGACATCTTGACCTGTTCTTGCATATTCCCTTGACGAAAAATGGCAATGCGTCTGGGCAGGCCGTCATTGGTGAAACTGTCGAAGAGCAAAGCCGCAAACAATCGGTCAAGGTGTCCGGAACTTTCAGGGTGCAGGGAAGCGATATTGATCTTGGCAAGGGCGTTCCCTGGTTGCGTAATACCAGCGGGATATTGAAGTTCACCGAGTCCGGCATGCGAGCAGACGGGGTGACGTCAAGAATATTGGGTGGGGCTGCCAGAATTGACGTGCAGTCAACTGAAGGCGGGGCTGTACACGCCACCATCAGAGGTTTTAGCGATTTTGATCGGATGCGCCAGACCAATTCATTTCCATTGCTGAGTTACCTGAGCGGTGGCGCGGCCTGGGACGCCGACATCAGATTGATGAGCGGGGATGCGCAAATTATTGTCAATTCCGATCTTCGGAATATAGGGTCCACATTACCTGCACCCTTCGATAAACGTGCCAGCAAAACCATGCCGTTGCGTCTTGAAAAGACAAGTGTTGCCAACGGAGAAGAACAGATCACTTTCCAGTTGGGTGACTTGCTGGATGCGAGGCTGGTGCGTAGCGATGTGGATGGACTGAAGCAGGTCAGGAGCGGTACCGTCCATGTTGGGACGCAAAACAGGGCGATGTCCAAATCTGCCCAACGCGCAGGAAATAGTGATGGTGTATGGTTAACTGGTCACCTTCCGGTATTTTCGATCCAGGGGTGGGGCGGGCTGTTCGGTACACAGAAGAAGTCTGGCTCTTCACTGCCGATCGCAGGGGTGAGGATGTCGATCGATAACCTTGTCGGTTACGGAAAAACACTGGGGGCGGTACAAATCGATGGCATGCGGCAAGGTAATGGGGTGGTCGCAAGGCTGAATGGTGATGCGGTGAGTGGCGTTGCATCCTGGCTACCGGATGGATATGAATCCGGCAGCAAGTTCACTGCTCGTTTACGCAGGCTGCATCTGGCAGAGGACAGGCAGTACGTGCAGCCGTCCCTTCCGAAGGTGGCTGGATCAAAATCTCCGGATATTGCTCGCGAGGCCGAGATGCAGCTGCCCAGTGCCATCCCCGCGCTGGAAATTGCGGTGGAAAGCCTGCAAGTAAAGGGGAATTCAATTGGCCGTATCGACTTGGTCGGTCATCCTGATGGAGACGATTGGCGCATGCGCCGTTTGAATATCACCAACTCTGATGGAAGCCTGTCCGGGGACGGTGTTTGGAGTGCAATACCGGGAGGTACTCAAACCCAGGTTAATCTTAAGCTGGCGATTACAGATGCGGGCAACACCTTGGCGCGTTCGGGTTATCCGGATACCGTCAAGGGCGGCAAAGGCACGCTTGCAGCGAATCTGAGATGGGCGGGATCGCCAGACCAATTCAAATATTCCACCCTGAACGGAACGCTCAGGCTGGATGCTGGCAAGGGACAGTTCCTGAAAATGGACCCTGGTGCCGGAAAACTGCTCAGCATCCTCAGCATGCAGGCCTTGCCCATGCATGTTACGACACTGGATTTCTCAGACGTATTCAGCAAGGGTTTCCAGTTTGACAACATCATTGGCGAGGCAACCATAAAAGATGGTGTGATGGATACCCAGGAATTTCATGTATACGGATCAGCCGCCAAGGTGGCAATGAAGGGCAGTGTGGATTTGAACAATGAAACACAGAACCTGAACGTGACGGTTTTTCCGGCCATAGGCGATAGCGTGGCGATGCTTGCCGTATTGGCCATCAATCCCGCAGCAGGCATAGCCGGGCTGATTGCCGACAAGCTGTTGGGCAGCCCACTCGATAAGTTGGTGTCGTTTGAATACAATATCGGCGGGACATGGAGCAACCCCAACGTGGTCAAGATCAGTAGTTCCCCGGCACCCACAAAAAAATAACCGAATTTGATAGGGAAGAAATAATGTCTTTGGGCGATTCAACACAAAAACGCATTGCGGCACAGGCCAATGCATTCAAGGTGGCTGCCATTCAAATGGCCTCGGGTCCGAATGTCGAGGGCAACCTCAGCGAGGCGCGGCGCCTCATCGCCAGTGCCGTTGAAAAAGGAGCGCGGCTTGTCGTGTTGCCGGAATTTTTTGCCATCATGGGCATGAGTGAGCAGGATAAAGTGGCGGTGCGAGAACAGCCCGGGCATGGGCAGATCCAGGATTTTTTGGCCGAGACAGCAGAGAAATACCGCATCTGGCTGGTGGGTGGCTCAATCCCGCTGGCGGCGAGCTCGCCGGACAAGGTGTTGAACAGTTGCCTGGTGTTCAATGAGTTGGGCGAGCAGGTGGCGCGCTACGACAAGATCCACCTGTTCAACCTGGAGTTGGGTAACGAAAATTATAACGAAGCGAAAACCATTGAACCGGGCGATCAGATCGTGGTGGTGGACAGCCCGTTCGGTCGCATTGGCCTGGCGATCTGCTATGACCTGCGGTTTCCCGAACTGTTTCGTTCAATGAGGGGCGTGGACATCATCGTGCTGCCATCGGCCTTTACCGAGACCACAGGCAAAATGCACTGGGAAGTGCTGGCGCGCGCGCGCGCGGTCGAGAATTTGTCATATGTGATTGCCGCCGCACAGGGCGGGTACCACGTTAATGGGCGCGAGACTCATGGCAACAGCATGATCGTGGACCCCTGGGGACGCGTACTGGACCGCCTGCCTCGCGGGTCCGGTGTGGTGGTCGCCGATGTGAACCCGTCTTACCAGTCCAGTTTGAGGGCCAGTTTGCCGGCGCTGTCGCATCGTGTGTTATTCAGCTGCGATTGACTTTAATCGGGGATAAGACGTGCGGAAGTCAGAATCATCGGAAAAATCTGCGGACACCCTGTTTGCCACCGCGCAACGGTCCCTGCTGACTCCCTTTCACATCGGGACGGGGCAAATCGAACAGGTATTTGCCAGCATGATGGCCCATCGACTCGATTATGCCGATCTTTATTTTCAGTACAGCCGCGCCGAGAGCTGGTCGCTGGAGGAGGGTATCGTCAAATCCGGCAGCTTCAGCATCGACCAAGGTGTCGGGGTGCGTGCGGTGAGTGGTGAAAAGACCGCTTTCGCCTATTCGGACGACATCAGTTTGAATGCGCTGGAGAGCGCAGCCCAAGCCACGCGCGCGATCGCAATACAGGGCGGCACGCAGACTGTGCCTGTGCTGCATCATGGATCACGCCGTGAGATTTATCTGCCGCATGACCCCATCGCCAGTCTCAAGGATGCTGACAAGGTTGCGTTGCTGGAGCGCATCGAAAGATATGCCCGCGCGCTCGATCCGCGTGTGGTGCAGGTGATGGCGGGGCTGGCGGGCGAATATGAGGTGGTGATGGTGGCGCGCAGCGACGGCCTGATGAATGCGGACATCCGCCCGTTGGTTCGTCTGTCGGTCACCGTCATCATCGAAAGCAACGGCAAGCGTGAGCAGGGTTCGGCAGGTGGCGGAGGGCGTTTCGACTACGACTATTTCGATGACGCGATGCTGCGCAAATATGCGGCGCAGGCGGTACATCAGGCGACAGTCAATCTGGATGCTGCACCAGCGCCCGCTGGCAACATGACCGTGGTGCTGGGCAATGGCTGGCCAGGCATCCTGTTGCATGAGGCGATCGGGCATGGGCTGGAAGGCGATTTCAACCGCAAGGGCAGCTCCGCTTTTTCGGGGCGTGTCGGTGAGCGGGTCGCAGCCGAGGGCGTGACCGTTGTGGATGATGGCACGCTTGCAAGGCGGCGCGGCTCCTTGCAGATGGACGACGAGGGTAATCCTACCCAATGCACCACGCTGATCGAGAACGGGATACTCAAAGGTTATCTGCAGGATAGCCTGAACGCGCGGCTGATGGGTGTGGCGCCAACCGGTAATGCACGGCGCGAATCTTACGCGCATCTGCCGATGCCGCGCATGACCAATACCTACATGCTCAATGGCGATAAGGATCCTGCAGAGATTATCGCCTCGGTGAAACATGGGCTGTATGCGGTGAACTTTGGCGGGGGGCAGGTCGATATCACCAGCGGCAAGTTTGTGTTTTCGACTTCCGAGGCTTACATGATCGAGGATGGGAAAATCACCCGTCCGGTTAAAGGCGCTACCCTGATCGGGAATGGACCGGACGTGTTGAAGCGCATCGCGATGATAGGCAACGACATGTCGCTGGATCCCGGGGTGGGTACCTGCGGCAAGGAAGGGCAAAGCGTGCCCGTAGGCGTGGGCCAGCCGACCGTGCGCATCGACGGGTTGACGGTGGGCGGGACCGCGTAAGGACTTCCGCTGCACCCTAAATTAATGCGTGAGCCGGGCTGTGGTCGCTGCTGCTTTCAGGTGAGGGTCGCCCGATACGGGATAACAGGCCATATGCGTTGATTTTTGAAAGAATATTGGGGTTGAGCAACCGCCCTGTTAAAGGGTAGAATGCGGCACTTTTTTTAGGAGAGCAAAACCCATGGCAATTAACGCCGCGCAAAAAGCGCAAATCGTAACCGACTTTCAACGCGCCAAGAGCGATACCGGTTCCCCGGAAGTACAGGTAGCCCTGATGACCGCACGCATCAACTATCTGACAGAGCATTTCAAGGAAAACGCCAAGGATCACCACTCCCGTCGCGGCCTGCTGCGTCTGGTAAGCCGCCGCCGCAAATTGCTCGATTACCTCAAGCGCACGAACGATGCAAGCTACCGTGCGCTGATCCAGCGTCTGGAAATCCGCAAGTAATAGTTCGTATCCAGCGGGTCGCATATGCGGCCCGAGTCGTTTTGGTCTAGTCAATTTCGTATGACGCGGTTGCGCGTTGTGCCATGCACAGAGGGGTTAATCTTGAGTCACTACAAAAAAACAATCGCGTTCGGCAACCATCAACTCACTCTGGAAACAGGCGAAGTCGCACGTCAGGCCACGGGCGCGGTTATGGTCAGTCTGGATGACACGGTCGTGCTGGTGACCGTGGTTGGCAGGAAAGATGCCAAACCCGAACAGGACTTTTTCCCGCTGACGGTAGATTATCAGGAGCGAACCTACGCCGCAGGCAAGATCCCCGGCGGTTTCTTCAAGCGGGAAGGCCGTCCCAGCGAGAAAGAGATCCTGACTTCGCGCCTGATCGACCGCCCGCTGCGCCCGCTGTTCCCCGAAAGTTTCTACAACGAAGTGCAGATCGTCGCGACCGTGATGTCGTCGGACGAAGAAATCGACTCGGATATCCCTTCGATGATCGGCGCATCTGCCGCCCTGGCGATTTCCGGCATCCCGTTCGATGGTCCAATCGCTGCGGCACGGGTGGGTTATGCCAACGGCCAGTACCTGCTCAACCCGACCGCCACAGAGCTGAAGACTTCCCAGATGGATCTGGTTGTTGCCGGGACCGAACGTGCGGTGCTGATGGTTGAATCCGAAGCGCAGCAACTATCCGAAGATGTAATGCTTGGGGCCGTCATGTTCGGCCATGAGCAGATGCAGGTCGTAATCCAGGCCATCAACGAGATGGCCCGCGAGGTTGGCGCGGATGATTGGGATTGGACCGCGCCCGCCAAGGACGAGGCATTGATCGCCCGGATCGCAGGTCTTGCCGAGGCTGAACTGGGCGCAGCCTATGCGATCCGCTCCAAGCAGGCACGTACCGAAGCGGTTGATGCAATCCGCAACAAGGTGCTGGAAGCGGTTATCACGCCGGAATCTGCGCCAGGCATGAAAAATCATGTAAACGACCTATTCAGTGCACTGGAGGCGAAGATCGTTCGCGGGCAGATCCTGAGCGGCGAGCCGCGCATCGACGGTCGCGATACGCGTACGGTGCGCCCCATCACCATCCGGAACGGTGTGTTGCCCCGTACACACGGTTCTACGCTGTTTACTCGCGGTGAGACGCAGGCGATTGTGGTGGCAACTCTCGGCAGCATGCGCGATTCGCAAAAGATCGATGCGCTGCAGGGGGAATATTCGGACCGTTTCATGCTGCATTACAACTTCCCTCCGTATTCCACAGGAGAAACCGGTCGTGTCGGTACTCCCAAGCGCCGGGAAATCGGCCACGGGCGTTTGGCCAAGCGCGCGCTGGTCGCAGTACTGCCGACCGAAGAGGAGTTCGGTTACGCGATGCGCGTGGTATCCGAGATCACTGAGTCGAACGGATCCAGTTCCATGGCTTCGGTCTGTGGTGGCTGTCTGTCGTTGCTGGATGCCGGCGTGCCACTCAAGGCGCACGTGGCTGGTATCGCGATGGGGTTGATCAAGGAAGGGAACCGTTTTGCGGTGTTGACCGATATTCTCGGTGACGAGGATCATCTGGGCGATATGGACTTTAAGGTGGCGGGTAGCGAAACCGGCATTACCGCATTGCAGATGGATATCAAGATCAACGGCATAACCCGAGATATCATGCAGGCTGCGCTGACCCAAGCGCGCGAAGGCCGTATGCACATTCTGGGTCTGATGAAGCAGGCTATGCCGAATGCGCGCACCGAAGTGTCCGAATTTGCGCCGCGCATGATCAAGATGAAGATCAATCCCGAGAAGATCCGCGATGTGATCGGCAAGGGGGGCGCGGTGATCCGCACTCTGACTGAGGAAACCGGCACGACGATCGATATCGATGATAGCGGCAACATCACGATTTCCTGCGTTAACGGTGAGGCTGGCGAGTTGGCCCGGAAGCGCATTGAAGACATCGTCGCAGACGTTGAGGTCGGCAAGGTGTATGAGGGTCCGGTGGTAAAACTGCTTGATTTCGGCGCGTTGGTGAATATCTTGCCAGGAAAGGACGGCCTGTTGCACATTTCTCAAATCGCTCATGAGCGCGTGAACGCCGTATCGGATCACCTCAAGGAAGGTCAGATCGTGCGCGTGAAAGTGCTGGAAGTGGACGATAAGGGCAGGATGAAACTCAGCATGAAGGTGCTGTTACCGGCACCAGAGACTGCAGCGGCTTCCGAGTAAGTTGCTTCCCTGGTCGTAAAAAAGGCCCCGCCAGATTGGCGGGGCCTTTTTGTTTCTCTATCGGCGAATACCGGACTTTTCAGCGAAAACGGCCGGTATGTTATTTCGCTACCTGCTTCTCCCGGATTTCATCCAGTGTCTTGCAGTCGATGCACAACGTGGCTGTGGGACGGGCTTCGAGACGGCTCAGGCCGATCTCGACGCCGCAATTATCGCAATAACCGTATTCACCGGCATCGATTCTGGTCAGCATATCGTTGATCTTTTTTATCAACTTCCGCTCGCGGTCGCGGTTGCGCAATTCAAGTCCCATGTCCGATTCCTGAGTGGCGCGGTCATTCGGGTCCGCGAACACTGTCGCCTCATCCTGCATGGTATGCACCGTACGATCAATATCCTCGCCCAATTCGGCCTTCAGGTTATTCAAAATCTGCCGAAAATGCTCAATTTGCTTGGGGTTCATATATTCCTCGCCCTTTTTGGCTTTGTATTGGGCGACGGGTTTTTGTGACTGTACCGGCATTGTGCTTCTCCAACGGGTTTTAAATGAAGTCAGCTTTAATATCAGAAAGCGCGGCGTTGGGCAACAGGATTAATTGCCGGCCAGCAGCAGAAAAAGGCTGGGGCGTCTGTTCAGGTCGGGTACCGGTAGCGATTTCCACTGTTTGACGGTGTGCGTCAGGATCTGCTCGCCGGGCAGAGTAATATCGCTGGCGACGCACAGCAGGGTCTGCGGGCGGCAGTGGGTGAGCAGGGCACTGAACAGCTTCTCGTTGCGATAGGGGGTTTCGATGAAGAGCTGAGTTTGATGGCGTTTCAACGACTCGGCCTCCAGTGATGTAATGGCTTGTTTTCTTGTATTGTCATCAATCGGCAGGTAGCCGTGAAACGCAAAGCATTGGCCATTCAGCCCGGAGGCCATCAGCGCCAGCAGGATAGATGAGGGGCCGACCAGCGGGATGACGCGGATACCGTGGCGATGCGCAAGGTTTACCAGTTCGGCACCCGGATCGGCGATGCCGGGACAACCCGCTTCGGACAGGATGCCGACATCGTGACCGGCAAGAAGCGGCGCAAGCAGGCCTTGCAGTTCACTGGCCGCGGTATGTTCATTGAGCGTGGCAAGCTCCAGTGACTGGATAGGATGCTCGGGTTTGAGCGCGGAAAGAAACTGACGCGCTGTCTTGGGGTGTTCCACGACGAAATGCCGCAATTTGCGAGCAATGTCGATGACCTGCTGCGGCAAGACCTGCTGTGCCGGCGTATCGCCCAGTGTGCAGGGGATGAGGTACAGTATTCCCTTGTCCATGGTCAGAACAGGCGCACGTTTTCGCGGCGTAACATGTCAGTCAGCAAGATCAGCGGCAGGCCGATCAGCGCGTTCGGATCGTCCCCGCTCATCCGGCTCATCAATGCGATGCCTAGGCCCTCTGATTTCGCGCTGCCGGCACAGTGATAGGGCTGCTCTTTATGAAGGTATCCTTCGATTTCCTCGTCGGTGAGATCGCGCAGGGTGACATGGTTTTCGGCCACTTCGGTCTGGATATTGCCGGTACGGCTATTCAGCAGCGTCAGGGCCGTGTAGAAGATGGTGGTCTTGCCGCGCATGGCGCGAAGCTGCATCACGGCATTGTCGTGGGTGAGCGGCTTGCCGAGTTGTCGCCCTTCCAGCAGGGCAACCTGGTCCGAGCCGATGATCAGTGCATCGGGGTAGCTGGCCGAGACAGCGCGGGCTTTTTCCTGAGCCAGCCGGGTCGATGTGGCGAGTGCAGATTCGCTGGCAAGGGGTGTTTCATCCACATTGGGCGCGGCTGTTTCGAAGGGTATTTTCAGCCGTTTGAGCAATTCGCTGCGGTAAATCGAAGTCGAGGCGAGGACAAGCAACTGAGAACTCAAGAATATTCCTTAGGATTTTTGACAGGAGACAGCGAAAAATATATCATGCGCGCCACATGTACGCACGACCTTTCATCGACAGTCTGGAGTTTGCCAGAAATGGCAGCGAAATAAGCGGTGGAATACCTGTGGCCGAGATGCCTCGTTTGCTGGATGCACTCGAAAATACACGAGGTTCAGTCAGCTATACAGTGCGTGGTGGGGTGGATGATCAGAATATTCCGTTCCTGGACGTTAGTGTAGCCGGCCAATGCCAGTTGCGTTGCCAACGTTGTCTGGGTGCCTTGGACTATCCGATACAAGTCGATACGCGGTTGCTGTTGCGTGATCAGGCCGGTATGGATGCATTGGGCGATGCCGCCAGTGACGAGGATGAGTTTGACAGCATCCTGGCAGATGCGCAGCTGGATGTGCTGAATCAGCTGGAAGAGGAGATTTTGTTAAGTCTGCCGATTGCACCCAGGCATGAACCGGGTGTCTGTCAGGTGGCGGATGGAATCGGGGCGCAAAATGGAGAAAGGAATCCTTTTGCAGTCCTGGCGAAATTGAAAGTGGTTAAATAGTTTTTTTGAGGAGTAGTAAACATGGCAGTTCAACAGAACAAGAAGTCCCCTTCGAAACGTGGCATGCACCGTGCGCACGATTTTTTGACTAACCCGGCAACAGCAATCGAGCCGACCACCGGCGAGACTCACTTGCGCCACCACATCAGCCCGACCGGCTTTTACCGTGGTAAAAAAGTAGTCAAGACCAAGGGCGAATAAGCTTTTGGACGACGCAGCCGGCCGTAATGGTCGGCTGCGTTTTCATTTCTATCACGGCTTTCTATTTCTCCGGGGAATCGCTTAGTGGACGTCACATTAGCCATAGACGCGATGGGAGGCGACCACGGCACGTCGGTCACTGTCCCTGCTGCAGTCGAATATCTGAAACAATTCCCGAATGACACCATTATTCTGGTGGGCATCGCTGACGCTATCGAAACCGAGTTGCGCGCACTGGGTGAAAAGCTGGGTCCGCATTTGCGTATCCATCCAGCGAGCGAAGTGGTGGGCATGGACGAGCAGCCGCAGTCCGCGTTGCGCGGCAAGAAGGATTCATCGATGCGCGTCAGCATCAATATGGTCAAGAGCGGCGAGGCGCTGGCATGCGTCAGCGCGGGCAATACCGGCGCCTTGATGGCGACCGCTCGTTACGTGCTGAAGACCCTGCCCGGCATCGATCGACCTGCCATTGCTTCCTATCTGCCCACCCAGACCGGCCAGGTCTGCATGCTCGATCTCGGCGCCAACACCGATTGCACCGCCGAGCACCTGCTGCAGTTTGCGCTGATGGGTTCCACGCTGGTGACGGCGCTGGAGCACAAACCCAGCCCCACGATTGGCCTGCTGAATATCGGCAGTGAGGACATCAAGGGCAATGAGGTGGTCAAACAGGCAGCCGAGTTGCTGCGTGCAAGTGACCTGAATTTCTACGGCAACGTCGAAGGCAACGACATCTTCAAGGGCGTCACGGATGTGGTGGTGTGCGATGGCTTCGTCGGCAATGTGGCCCTGAAAACTGCCGAGGGCGTCGCCAAAATGATGGGCGGTTTCCTGAAGGAGGGGTTCAGCCGCAATTGGTTCACCAAACTGGGTGCGCTGGTATCCCTGCCGGTGCTCAAGGCATTCAAGCACAGGCTGGATCATCGCCGCTACAATGGCGCGAGTTTCCTCGGCCTGAAGGGCATCGTGGTGAAAAGCCACGGCTCGGCCGATATCTTCGCCTTCCGTTGCGCAATCGAGCGCGCCGCAGGGGAGGCCAGAGAGGGCATGCTGCTCCACATCAGCGAGCATGTCGAGAAATGGCACCACGATCGTCAAAAAACAGAGCAAGGAGTCGCCTGATGCATTCAAAGATCATCGGTACGGGCAGTTATCTGCCGAGCAAGGTACTGACCAATTACGATCTGGAGAAGATGGTCGATACATCGCACGAGTGGATCTACACGCGCAGTGGCATCGCGCAGCGCCATATCGCGGCCGAAGGCGAGCTGACCAGCGACCTTGCGCTGCAGGCCAGCCGCAAGGCGATCGACGCGGCGGGCATCAGTGCGGACGAGATTGACCTGATCATCGTCGCGACAACCTCCCCCGACTCCCTCTTTCCCAGTACAGCCTGTATTTTGCAGGACAAACTCGGTATCAAGAGCCGCGGCCCGGCGTTCGACTTGCAGGCGGTATGCGGCGGCTTCGTCTATGCGCTGAATACCGCCGACATGTACATTCGCGGCGGCCAGGCCAGGACAGTCCTGGTAGTCGGCGCCGAGGTGCTTTCGCGCATGCTGGACTGGAATGACCGCACGACCTGCGTATTGTTCGGTGACGGTGCCGGGGCCGTGGTTTTGCGTGCATCAGAGACGCCCGGCATCATTGCCAGCAAACTGCATGCGGATGGCAGCCATCGCGACATGCTGAAGGCGGAGGGGAATATCCGCAACGGTGAGGTCGATGGCGACCCGTTCATCAAGATGGACGGTCAGGCCGTGTTCAAGTTCGCCGTCAAGGTGTTGAGCGAAGTGGTCGAGGAAGTGCTGGAGGAAAATCAGCTGGGCGGCACAGACATCAACTGGCTGATCCCGCATCAGGCCAACATCCGCATCATCGAGGCTACCGCCAAAAAACTCGGGCTGGGCATGGATAACGTGGTGGTTACCGTCGCCAATCATGGCAACACTTCGGCGGCGTCGATTCCGCTGGCGCTGGATGCGGCCGTGCGCGACGGGCGCGTCAAGGTCGGGCAGAACATCCTGTTGGAGGCCGTGGGTGGCGGGTTCACATGGGGTGCAGTTTTGATCAAATGGTAGGGTTTAAAACAACATGACTAAATTCGCTTTCGTATTTCCCGGGCAGGGATCGCAATCGCGCGGCATGATGAACGGCTATGCCGAGTTTCCTGTGGTACGTAATACCTTTGCCGAAGCCTCCGACGTGCTGAAGCAGGACCTGTGGCAACTGGTCGATCAGGGAAGCGATGCCGACCTGAACTCGACGGTGAACACCCAGCCCATCATGCTGACCGCGGGCGTCGCGGTGTACCGCGCCTGGCAGGCTCAGAACGGCGCAAGGCCGGCGATCATGGCCGGACACAGTCTGGGCGAGTACACCGCACTGGTTGCTGCGGGCGCGCTGAGCTTTGCCGATGCGCTGCCGCTGGTTCGTTATCGCGCACAATGCATGCAGACTGCTGTGCCTGAAGGTGTAGGCGGCATCGCGGCTATTCTCGGGCTGGACGACGAAGTCGTGCGTGCCGTGTGTACCGAGGGCGCGCAGGGCGAGGTGCTCGAGGCGGTCAACTTCAATTCTCCGGGACAGGTCGTGATCGCCGGCAATCGCAGTGCGGTCGAGCGGGGGATGGAACTGGCCAAGGCCAAAGGCGCGAAGCGCGCACTCATGCTGCCGATGAGCGTGCCATCACATTGCAGTCTGCTCAAAGGAGCCGCCGAACAGTTGCGAGATTATTTGAAAGATGTAACGGTGACAGTTCCTACGATTTCTGTATTACATAACGCAGACGTTAAGAGTTATGACGATGGCGAGTTAATTAAGGACGCGCTGGTACGCCAGCTGTATTCGCCGGTACGCTGGGTGGAAACGGTGCAGGCATTCGGCAAACAGGGCATCACCCACAACGTCGAATGTGCGCCGGGCAAGGTGCTGGCAGGCTTGAACAAACGCATCGACACTAATCAACAGGCTATGGCCATCAATGACGGTGAGGCGCTCAAGGCCGCACTGGCTGCACTCGCATAAGGGGAGGGAACATGACACTGCAAGGACAAATCGCACTGGTAACCGGCGCAAGCCGCGGCATCGGTCAGGCTATTGCATTGGAACTTGGCAAACAGGGCGCTACCGTGATCGGCACCGCGACCAGTGACAACGGCGCGCAGGCTATCAGCGCCTACCTGGATGCGGCTGATATCAAAGGTGCTGGGATGGCGTTGAACGTCAATGACGCAGCGCAGGCTGAGCAGGTGCTGGGCGCGATCCGCCAGCAGTTTGGTGAAGTATCGATACTGGTAAACAATGCCGGGATCACCAAAGACAACCTGCTTGCACGGATGACCGACGAGGAGTGGGACGACGTGCTGGCGACCAACCTCAAGTCCGTGTTCCGCATGAGCCGCGCCGTGTTGCGCGCGATGATGAAGGCCAGGGGGGGGCGCATCATCAACATATCCTCGGTGGTCGGCAGCATGGGCAATCCGGGCCAAGCCAATTATGCCGCCTCCAAGGCCGGCATGGCCGGCTTTACCAAGTCGCTTGCCCAGGAGATTGGCAGCCGCAACATCACCGTAAACTGCGTCGCGCCCGGATTCATCGATACCGACATGACCCATGTCCTGGGCGAGGAGCAGCGCGCCAAGCTGGTCGAGCATGTGCCGCTGAAACGTCTCGGCCAGCCATCCGACATTGCCGCCGCAGTGAGTTTTCTTGCAGGTCCTGGCGCAGCTTACATCACGGGCGTCACGCTGCACGTGAACGGCGGAATGTACATGGAGTAGCGTGAAGCGGACAGGCAATTTTTTATAGCAGGAAGTTTATCCGGCCTGAATCTACGGACGTGATACAACCAGACTTGGTACGGTCAGGCTAAGGCCCGCCCAGTAATTGCTTTTGGCCTTGCAGGCCATCACCCATAGGGAAAATTATGCTGAAATTTGATTTTTCTGTGAAAACTCGAGATGGGCTGAGGGTTGAAAGCGTTCAGATCTATGGAAAGGACCTTCCGGATGCCGAACGCAAGCTGCGGCAAATGTACCACCATTGCGAGGTGACAGGCTGCAGGGAAATCAGCACGGACAAGGTGTTGGGGCAGTCAGTGAATATCGAAGAGCTGCTATCGGTGATTGCAAAGAAAAATTGAGGTTCTGCTCGACAAATCCGCAGGATAGATCGTATGCAATATCCGGAATTCCTCCTCCTGTATGGACAAATTCCAGAGGTTTAACAGTTAACAGCGCGGAAATTTCGCCGTTGCTTCTTATCAGCGGCGTGTTCGTAATGGCTCTTCCATCCGTACATTGTCCCCCCTTTTGCATACGACCCGGTATATGCTGGAAGAGCGATCGATGCCCGAAAATGACCTCCCGGGAAGGACTTCGCATTCAAAATATCCGGCAACCTGTTGCTGGGTCTTTTCACTGATCGCCACTTCGCCGGGCCTTGCTATCTGGCGAAGCTGAATGGCAAGTCTGGAAGTCTTGCCGACCACGTCGGGTAATGACGAATCCCCGCTGGTGATGATAGGGCCGGTATGCACGCCAATGCGGATTTCGATACCCTCCCTGGATTCGCGAATGGCGGCCAGTGCAGCCTGAACGGCCTGTGTGGCTGAATCATCGCGAGCATGCGGATATCCGAAATAGGCCAGCAGCCCGCCGCCATGGGTCGTCACCAGATGCCCGGAGAACCTCCTGATTATCTCGACGCAGCGGTCCTGCGGACCTTGCAGCAGTATCATCGCTTCATCGATCCCTTCATCGCCGGTATGCGTTAATTCGCAGTACAGCACCGTTGCCTGGCGCAACTCTGCAGGCAATGCCGCGCGCGGAAGTCTGACAGGGAGTTCGACGTTGTCGCTGGCGCGCCGGTTCCGGGCACCGCTGGGTTGGGGGGCGTTCTGGGAGGGGCGCAATTGGCCGTTGCGTATGCTTTCAGCGAGTTGCCGGGTCTCGCTGGAGGGCAAAACGCCCAACTCCATTTTGAGCACCCTGCAGCAGGACTCATATTGGGACAGGGCGGCACCGGCCTGGTCACTCAGCGCATACAGTCTCATCACGCGACGATGTCCTTCCTCATTCCAAGGTTCGAGTTCCAGATAGCGCTGTGCAAACGGCAAGGCTTTGCCGGAACCGTTGTTCTGCTCGTGGCAATTCGACAGGCGTTCCAGCAGCGCAAGCATCCGGCGGCGCACGGTTTCCCGCTCCGTCTGCATCCAGTCGTGAAACTCATCGCAATCGGGCAAATTCAGGTCGGCCATGAATTCACCGCGATACAGCCCCACCATGAATTCAAGTCTCGCGATGCATGGCTTGCAGGTAGCCGAAAGGGGGCCAGCCGGACAATCGGTAGACAGGGAGCACAGTTCGCTGACATCCAGCCGGTAGGCACTGTCAGAATTGAAACTCAACCATTCGCGGCTGGAGAGCAAAAAGGGCGTTGCATTCTCGTCCTCGTTAAGGATTTGGCGCAATCGGAAGAAGGCATGGCGCAAATTCGAGCGCGCAGCCTCCACGGGCAAATCCGGCCACAGGAGTTCGGCCAGATATTCACGTCGTACCCGATGTCCGGCCCTCATTGCCAAGTAAAACAGCAACGCGGACAACTTCTCACTGTTCAACTTGGCTGGCGACTGCGACAAGCTGACCCGTACGGGTCCGAGGCAGGAAAGGGAAAGAAGATCGGTCATCGCATCCGGTGAATTATTGATTGCCAGCATTCTTTGCGGACATGGTATTCCATTCATCAACGTTGAATCAACGATATGCCCCTAACATTCAAAAACAGAGCCAAGCTCCTAGAGGAATTTTGTCATTACGCCCGTATTTTGTATCTACCTCATATTTAGTATGCAGTTTTTTAGGAATTGGGTTAAACGTTTATGGATAGGATGCAATTGATCAAGCGGCTTATGGAATTGAATCCAGAGCTCAAAGCAAAAGATGTCGAATTGGTCGTTAAAGTCATTTTGGACGCAATGTGTGGCAGGTTGGCGAAAGGAGGTCGAATCGAGATTCGCGGTTTTGGCAGCTTTTCCTTGGGCCCCGTTCAAGCAAGGCAGAAGCGTAATTCAGCAGGTGGTCCTAGGAACAAAGTGCCCAAAAAGTACGTGCCACAGTTCAAGGCGGCAAAGGAATTAAAGGCAAGGGTAGATGGCGAGGAGGTCAAGGAGGAGGTGAATGCTCTTTCATTACCAACGATATCAGGCCAGCTTAGTGCAGTTGTCATACAGCCAGCCCAATTTCCGCACATGGCATTCAGGGAAGCTGCGTGAACCCGGGTAGGCAGACGCACCTGCTCTGATGTTGCGCTAATTTCAGGAGGGAAAGATGGTCAAGTCACAGACAGCGCCCCTCTTTGACGGCTTTCGCGCGATCGATCGCCATGCCGAGCAGCGTAGCCGGTTCGAGAATTTCATCACCGGCCAGTCCGAAGAGCAGCCTGATCTCGGCCTGACAAGCTGCAACGCAGACTGTCTCTGTGCACAGTGGTTGCATACCTCCGTACACAAGGATGCCGGAAGCATCAGGCTGATCAAGCAGGTATGCGGGGCCTGCGAGGTCTTCCAGTCCATGGCATCCCAGGCAGTTTCATTGGCGAATATTGGCAAGACTGAATTGGCGAAGGAAATCCTGAAAGAGGGGGGTACTTACGCCGCGGCCTCTGCGGAATTCCAGCGTAAGCTCGTGCTGCTGCATTCGACGATCATCAATTGAGCATGCCGGTTCTCCGGTTGCAGAAAAGCAAAAACGACACCGCGAGGGTGTCGTTTCTTTATTGGTGGGACGGCGGCTACCGAATAACCGCCTGAAAGCAGCATGGTTGCGCGGTTCGTCTGTGCTGGTGTTTTCGAGTTGCCCCCAAAGTTGCCCCCTCCGCTGATGTGCTGCCTCGTTTTCACTCTACAAAGCATGCAGCCTACCCCCCCTCCCCCCCGAAACTCCCGCACGTAAAAATTTGGCTAGGCACTCGGTCTAGGAGTTAAAAGCCGCAGACTTGTGCGGCCCCCTCCCCATGCGGGTTTCAGGGCGGTTGACGTTCCGCATCGGCGCAAAAAATCGAACGAGTGTGGAACAGTTGCGTGAAACATAACGCGCCAAGCTGAGCGCACCAAGTAAGAAGCTGCGGTTGTGATTGATCCCATTCGCTTGTGCCCCGTTTCGCTCCCGGTTCATGTTAAAAACAGTCGGGACAACTCGGGACAGTC
>DASWTZ010000054.1:0-12584 GCA_036401875.1 Gallionella sp. | reverse complement strand
GAGGCGATGGGCGGCTATGATCCTTACAGCAACAGCAAGGGCTGTGCGGAACTGGTGACCTCGGCCTATCGCAATTCATACTTCAATCCTGCCAAATACACTGAACATAGAGTGGCACTGGCATCGGGTCGCGCGGGCAACGTCGTCGGCGGCGGCGACTGGGCGGAGGACCGGCTGATTCCGGACATCCTGCGCGCGATCAGCGACAACCAGCCGGTCGTGATCCGCAGCCCACATGCCATCCGTCCCTGGCAGCATGTGCTGGAGCCGCTGTCCGGCTACCTGCAGCTGGCGCAGAATCTGTATGAGCAGGGTGCCGCCTACGCGGAGGGCTGGAACTTCGGGCCGAACGATGAGGATGCAAAACCGGTGCAGTGGATTGTCGAGCAGCTTACCCGGAAATGGGGCGAGGGCGCGAGCTGGCAGCTTGACGGCGGCGACCATCCGCACGAGGCGCACTACCTGAAACTGGACTGCTCGAAGGCGAAGATGCGTCTCGATTGGCAACCGCGCTGGCATCTGGCGCACACGCTGGAGATGATCGTCGCCTGGCAGCGTGCCTGGCTGGCAAAGGAAGACATGCGCAGCTTTACCCTGAAACAGATCGAACAATATACACACTGAGAGAGAACATGAGCACCAAAGAACAACTCCGCGCCCAGATCGCCGGCCTCGTCAAGCAATACGCCGACCTGGCCTATGCGCCCTCCACCTTCGAGGCAGGCAGAAATGCCGTGCCGCCTTCCGGCAAGGTCATCGGCGCAGCCGAATTACAGAACATGGTGGATGCATCTCTGGACGGCTGGTTGACTACCGGTCGCTTCAACGAGGCCTTCGAGAAGCGCCTGTGCAAATTCCTTGGCGTGAAGCATGCGCTTACTACCAACTCTGGTTCGTCGGCCAACCTGCTGGCATTTTCCGCGCTTACCTCGCACAAGCTGGGCGATCGTGCTATCAAACCTGGCGACGAGGTGATCTCGGTGGCGGCGGGCTTTCCGACCACGGTCAATCCCCTGCTGCAACACGGTGCGGTGCCGGTGTTCGTCGACGTACAGCTCGGTACCTACAACATTGACCCGGCGAAGATCGAAGCGGCAATCACGCCCAAGACCAAGGCCATCATGCTGGCCCACACCTTGGGCAATCCTTACGATCTCGGCACCATTACTGCTTTGGCGAAGAAACACAACCTCTGGCTGATCGAAGACTGCTGCGATGCGCTGGGCTCTACCTATAACGGCAAGCTGGTGGGCACCTTCGGCGACATCGGCACGCTGAGCTTCTACCCTGCGCACCATATCACCATGGGCGAAGGCGGTGCGGTGTTCACCAACAACGACCAGTTGCGCCAGATCGTCGAATCGATCCGCGACTGGGGTCGCGACTGCTATTGCGCGCCGGGCAAGGACAATACCTGCGGCAAGCGATTCTGCCAGCAGCTGGGCGACCTGCCATTTGGTTACGATCACAAGTACACCTACTCGCACCTGGGCTACAACCTCAAGATCTCCGACATGCAGGCCGCCTGTGCGCTGGCGCAGATGGACCGCGTGGAAGAATTCATCGCCGCGCGCAAAGCCAACTTTGCTTACCTGAAGAACGGCCTGAAGAGTTGCGAGGAGTTTCTGCTCCTGCCGGAAGCAACGCCGAATAGCGATCCGTCTTGGTTCGGATTCCCGATCACGATCAAGCCGAGCGCGGGCATCAAGCGTGTCGACCTGCTGCAATATCTCGATGAGAACAAGATCGGCACGCGCCTGCTGTTCGCCGGCAACCTGACGCGTCAGCCTTACATGAAGGGACGCAACTTCAGGGTCGCCGGGGAACTGACCAACACTGACATCGTGATGAATGACACCTTCTGGATTGGCGTGTATCCGGGGTTGAGCCGCGAGATGCTGGATTTTGTCATCGAGAAGATCGAAGCGTTCTTTGGCGTGAATTTCTAAGTGTTTGAATTCAAGCCAAGCAAATTGAGCGGTTGCCTCGAATTGCAACCAAAGGCGTTTGATGATGCCCGTGGCCGGTTCGTCAAGGTGTTCCACGAACAGGCATTCGCCGCACAAGGCCTGGAAACCAGGTTCGCCGAGGAATATTACTCGGTGTCGCACAGGAACGTGATCCGCGGACTGCACTTCCAGCTGCCGCCGATGGATCACGTCAAGATGGTGTACTGCGTACAGGGCAAGGTGATGGATGTAGTGTTGGACCTGCGCGCGGGATCCCCAACATATGGCCAACATGCTGCATTCGAGCTCAGCGCAGCCAAGGCCAACTGTATCTATATCCCGAAAGGCATGGCGCACGGGTTCTGCACACTGAGCGAGCAAGCCACCATGGTGTACAAGGTAAGCTCAGTTTACTCACCCGCACACGATGCAGGAATTCTGTGGAACTCGGCGGACATTCCATGGGGCGTCAGTGAACCCATCCTGTCAGCGCGCGACCAGGGTTTTCCGGCACTGGATCAATTCGAGAGTCCTTTCCGTTATGAGTAAAGTCGGCAACAAGCCGGACAACGGGCAATTAGCAGCGCTTGTGACAGGCGGAAGCGGTTTCGTCGGGAGCCACTTGGTGCGGCGTCTGGTACGTGAGGGGTGGCAGGTACATGTCGTGGGCCGTGAGGCTTCCTGCTATCCGGAGGCGCCGGAATTTGTCCATGTGATTAAGCATGTCCATGATGGCAGTACGGAGCGCCTGGTCGATTGTGTAGCACAGGCCAAACCGGATGTGGTATTTCATTTGGCGTCGCTGTTTCTTTCGCAGCACGCCATCAAAGATGTCACGCCTCTGATCCAGAGCAATGTGCTGTTCGGCAATCAACTGCTGGAAGCAATGAGAGTCAATAATATAAAACACCTCGTCAATACGGGCACCTCCTGGCAACACTATAACAACGAAGATTACAACCCGGTATGCCTGTATGCGGCCACCAAACAGGCTTTTGAAGCGATCATGGAGTATTACGTTCAAGCCTGCGAAATGGAAGCCATCACCTTAAAACTGTTTGATACCTACGGGCCCGATGACGCACGACCGAAGCTCTTTAGTCTGCTGGAAAAGGCGGCAAAAACGCAGGAGACATTGGCAATGTCCCCTGGAGAACAGTTGATCGATCTGGTGTATATAGACGATGTTCTGGACGCCTATCTGCTAGCGGCCGAGCGCTTGTTGCAGAACAAGGTCAGCCGTCAGGAGACGTATGCTATTACCTCAGATGAACCAGTCCAATTGAGAGAATTGGTCGCCACATTCAGTCAGGTGATCGGCAAACCCGTGCCAGTAGATTGGGGTGCCCGGACATACCGCCCGCGAGAAGTGATGGCCCCATGGAACAAGGGCGAACATCTGCCTGGATGGAAACCAAAGATTTCGCTACGTGAGGGACTTGGACTTATGAAGCGAAATTTGCAGTCGTGACGCAATGAGCGATCAGCGGATAGCGAACCTGAATACATTCAATGTTGTTGAAATATAACCTTATCGCCGCAGCAGGCGCAATCATCGGTATGCTAAATACCATCCTCACCTGGAAGCTTTTCGGGGCAACCCAGTCGGCCGATGTCTGGCTGCTTGGCTTGGCAGTCGTGAGCATTCTTGGACTTCTTGTGTTGATGGGAGTTGAGCAGTTCCTGGTTTTCTATACGGGCATCCTGACGCAACAGCCGAATGACGCTGGAGGCTTTGCAGCTACATCTGCGATGTGGGCGCTGATAAGCGGGGGGCTGTTTGCCTTGGGCTGTTTTGCTGCAGCGGATCACGTGATTTCCCTGTTTGCCGGAGGATTGAGTACAGAGACAAGGCAAAGCGCTGCCAGTGTGTTGGTGTTGCTGCTGCCTCAAGTGGCGGTAGCTCCGCTACTACACGTTTCGCGCGGGGTACTTAATGCGCATGGCAAATATGGGCTTGCCTATCTGCTGACACTGGTTGTCCCATCTGCGCTGATGTTCGCACTGCTGTTCTTTACGGTAAGTGGTGGAGGGGATGTGCTTCAACTGGGCTGGGTGGCTGCAGCGGCTGCGGGTCTCCAGATGGGCATGTGCCTTGTGGCAGTGTACAAATGGTGCCAGCCCGGAAATGCGATGCTGACGAAAGAGTTTCGGGATTTCGTAGTGAACAGCGTGACGATGAGAATCGGTCATTCTTTCCATAATTTCTTCGTGGGGCTGATTATTAATAACGCACTTTCGCACCAGGCGACCGGCATGATTTCGATATTTCAATATGCGAAACGTTTCGCAGATGGCGTGTTTACAGTAACGATAGGCCCGCATGTAAGCATACTGCTTGCGAGGCAGGCGTCAGCATGGTCCGAGCGGAATCACGTGCAACACCGTCAGAACATGAAGGAATATCTGCGCACCGTCATGCCGCTTTTCCTCGCAGCGTCCCTTGTGGCCCTTCTGCTGATGCCGCTGCTATTGCACACAATGTCGCGGAACGATGTGGAGCCAGCAATAGAGGCAATACAGATTACATATGCAATCTTTACTGTGTGGCAAGGGATAATTGCCCTGGAAGCGGTGTTCGTCGGCGTTGTAACCACTGCGAGGCAAAGCATGATCATGTGGGGCGTTAACGCCCTATTTATTGGCAGCTTCTATTTCTACACAAACCTCATCCCGCAGAGTTCGCCCGTCTGGTATCTCGTAGCCGCAGCCATTCTGGCGCAAATGATGAGCACCGGCTGTTTTGCACTGTCAGCGCGAGCACTTGCAAAGAGGCGGTTCATTAAAGCGGCTGGGAGAGCCTGACCATCATGACGAAAATCAGTGTTGTAATACCTACCTATAACCGGGCAGCCTATCTCGATCAGGCGATCACAAGTGTCCTGTCTCAGACTAACGCTGATTTTGAGGTTGTCATATCCGACAACTGTTCACAGGACGAGACAGTGGCCGTGGTCTCCAGGTATCTCGCGGATCCACGCGTACGCTATTACAGGAATGAGCAGAACATAGGCATGGTCCGCAACTGGCACAAGGCCGTGTTTGAACTCGCCGTTGGCGAGTGGTTCATGCTACTTTCCGACGATGACTATCTGGTGGATCCCGAGTATCTAGCAAAGGCGAGCCGTCTGATCGAGGGCGATTCATCGTTGGTGATGGTTTATGCGGGAGGGTATTTGCTGGATGAGAATACAGGGCGGAAAGAGACGCTCAATTTGCCTTTTGCCGGAATCGTCGATGGGGTGGATGTTTTCGTTTCCCGCAACACAGTCAAGCCGCTGGACTTTACCCTCTGCAATGTGGTGTTCAACCGAAAACTGGCGCGGGAATTGAATGGCTTTTCAAATCCTGACAACCTCTCCTGCGATTCTGAACTGTTCCTTAAAATGGCAATATTGGGCCATGTAGGTGTGATTAACGAGCCTGTATCTGTTTACCGGTTCCACTCGGGAAATCTGCTGAAGAAGATAATCCGTTCGCCCGATTTGATGTACGGGAACATGGAGCATTTGGTGTCTCCGTATCTGTTTGCCAGGAACCGTATAAGGCCCGAACAGATGGAAACCTTCAAGAAGAACACCACTCTGGGACGGTTTGTGACAAACACACTGTTGCTGGTGGCCTGTTACAGCTGGGGAAAGTTTCTCAAGTATCGGGAAGAGACCTTATCCGCAGTTCCTGAGCTGAGCCTTGCGGAAATGCAGACATTAAAATTCCGAATCAAGCTGCTAATTTGCCGCATCGGGGGCCGCGCGGTACCGGTCATTATGGGAAAAATTTGAAATTATCAGGATTTACAATGCAGACAACTGACAAAAAGCAGGCGCGGGTAATTGCCTTCTATTTACCGCAATTCCACCCGATCCCGGAAAATGACTCGTGGTGGGGAAAGGGATTTACCGAATGGACCAATGTCGCGAGGGCGCAGCCCCTGTTCAAGGGCCATGAGCAGCCACATCTGCCTGCCGACTTGGGTTTTTATGATCTCAGGCTGCCCGAGGTCCGCGCTGCCCAGGCCGAGATGGCCGCGGCTAACGGCATTGAAGGGTTCTGCTACTGGCACTACTGGTTCGGTGGGCGCCGCCTCCTGGAAAGACCTTTCAACGAAGTACTCGACTCCGGGCAACCAGATTTCCCGTTCTGTCTCGGCTGGGCGAATGAATCATGGACGGGTGTCTGGAACAACGAGCCGCGCCGCATGCTCATGGAACAAACCTATCCGGGTGAGGCAGATGACAGGGCGCATTTCGATTATCTGCTGAAGGCTTTCAGCGACCACCGGTATATCACCGTGGATGGCAAACCGCTGCTGTATATCTACAAACCGCTAAAGCTACCCGACGCAAAGCAACGCCTTGACCGGTGGCGCGAGTGGGCGCATCAGGCCGGGCTCAAGGGCTTATACATTCTCGGGAACAACCAGCTCGATTTCGATGATGCGGCAGCGCTGGGACTGGACGGCGCGGTTGTCTCCACATTGGGCGTCGTCACGTCGAAGAACCCTGTGGTGAACAGGGCCAAATGGCTACTCTGGGGGGTCAGCAAGAAACTTGACGTTGGTGGCCCGCGCACTGCGGAATACCGGGAGGCGATAGATCATCTCGTTCCCGACCTGTCGAAGTTCCGCTTTGATGCGTATCCATGCGCATATCCCAACTGGGATCATACCCCGCGTTCGGGTCGGAAAGGGCTGGTGTTGACAGGGTCGACCCCGGAATTGTTCGAGAAGCATATGAGGGACGCGGTCAACGCTGTCAGGACACGGGATGAAGAGCACCGTATTGTTTTCCTGAAATCGTGGAACGAGTGGGCAGAGGGTAATTACATGGAACCGGACACGCGCTGGGGCCATGCTTATCTGGACGCGCTGCGCCGCGTGATTCTGCAGAACTGACGAAAAAACCGTCCGCATGAGAACCGGGCGTCAGGATTTCAAAACCAGACGCGCCATGCAGGTGGTATGAACGATACTCAAATTCTGGATGACGGAATGCAGAACCAACTTCACATAGTAGCTAACGCCTCGATAGCATCCGGCGGCGAAGGACTGGCAGCATTTCGCTACGCCGAGGCAGTCGCGCGGGCAGGAGCTGACGTCACGCTCCTATCCAGACAAATCCCCGTCGAACAGGTTCAAACCTTACCTGGCAAAGGAAGTTTTGACCTGAGAACTTTGCCCGCCCAGCGCATTCTGCTGAAAGAGCTGTATGAGCAATACCGATTTGTGCGGCGGCTTTGCGAAAAGAAACAGATTCGGCTGATTCATTTGCATGGAATGTGGACGCCGTTGCTGGCAGTTGCCGCAATGGCAGCGCGTCGGATGAACATACCGTTTATAGTCTCCCCGCATGGATGCCTGGAGCCCTGGGCTCTGGGATACAAGCGCAGCAAGAAATGGATAGCCTTGAAAACCTACCAGGGAGCGGTCTTGCGTTCTGCCGCTTTGCTTGTCGCAACAGCTGGGCGCGAGCTGGAGAGCATACGCCTGCAAGGTCTGCAGCAGCCCGTGGCAATCATACCGAACGGCGTTGAAGCACCACCAGCACCACGACACCCGGAACATGAAGCCAAAACCATCCTGTTCCTTTCGCGCATCCACCCGATAAAAGGACTGCTCGATCTGGTCAATGCATGGGCCATGGTGCGGCGTCCGGGATGGAGGATCCTGATTGCCGGCGGAGATGAAGCAGGATACCGAGCCCTGGTAGAGGCCAGGATCAGGGAGCACGGATTGCAGGCGGATTTCGAATTTGCAGGGTTTGTTGAGGGTGCCAGGAAGCAGGCTTGTTTTGAAGCGGCAGACTTATTTATCCTGCCGACATATTCCGAAAATTTCGGGATCGCAGTCGCGGAAGCGCTGGCCAATGAGATCCCGGTCATCACCACTACCGGCGCGCCTTGGGAGGAATTGGCCAAATACCGCTGTGGCTGGTGGGTCGAGCCGGGGGTGCAGGGAATTTCCGGTGCGCTGAGAGAGGCGCTGGACTGCGGGCCAGAAGAACTGAGGGAAATGGGTCGTCGTGGGCGCCAGCTTGTACTGGAAAAATACACATGGAAGCAGATCGGAGAGACGGCGTTGGAAGTGAGTGAATGGATGCGGGACAGGACGCGGATTAAACCTGAATGCATCAATCTGGTCGGACAGTAGACGGATGAAAGTACTGATCGTTAGCCAATACTTCTGGCCGGAAAGTTTCCGCATCAATGAGGTTGCCAAGACACTGGCAGAAAAAGGTATAGACGTTACGGTGCTGACCGGCAAGCCGAACTACCCGAGCGGAACTATCTTCGAAGGTTACCGTGCTGCCGGATGTCAGAAGGGAATCTGGCACGGTATCGATGTTTACCGTATTCCTTTGCTTCCTCGAGGCCACGGCGGACCAAGGCTGGCACTGAACTACCTGTCCTTTGTCATTTCCGGCTTGCTATGCGCCCCGTGGCAGCTTCGCGGGAAAAGTTTCGACGCTATTTTCGTCTATGCCCCCTCACCTATTCTGCAGGCGATTCCAGCGATATTCCTTGCATGGTTAAAGGGCTGTCCGCAATTACTGTGGGTGCAGGACCTGTGGCCGGAGAGCCTATCTGCAACAGGATATGTTCGTAATCGGCATGTGCTCAAGCTGGTAGAGCGCATGGTGAGTTTCATCTATCGGCACACCGATCTGCTTCTGGTGCAATCGCAGGCATTCGAGGCGCCTATTCGCGCGCTGACGTCGGAAACACCCATTGCGTATTACCCCAACTCCGTGGATGACAGCTTTGCGCAGTCGGTTGATAGTGAACCGCCAGAAGTGGGGGGGCTCGGCAAGGGGTTCTCCGTGCTTTTCGCAGGCAACATCGGCACTGCACAGGCGGTCGAGGTGATCGTGGAGGCGGCACAGTTGCTGCAGGCGCAGAAAGATATCCACTTCGTCGTGCTGGGTGAAGGCAGCCGCTGGGAGTGGATGAAGCAGGAGGCGCAGACCAAAGGTCTCACCAACCTGCACCTGCCGGGCAGATTCCCGTTTGAGACCATGCCCGCCTTCATGCAAAAGGCATCTGCCCTGCTGGTGACGCTGGCGGATCAGGAGATATTCCGGTTGACCATCCCGAGCAAGGTGCAGGCATATCTGGCGGCTGGCAGGCCGATCATCGCCTGTCTAAACGGAGAGGGGGCGACGCTGGTTACCGAGGCTGGAGCAGGTCTGTCCGTTCCTGCAGAGAATGGGCGAGCCCTGGCGGATGCGGTTTTGCAGCTGTACCGTATGCCGCCAGCAGAGCGCGAAGCGATGGGTACGAGTGGTCGTTTATACTATACGAAGCATTTTTCACATGACATGCTGGTCGATCAATTGATCGACCATTTACAATCGGCAATCGAGCGAAACAAGAGATCTGAATGAAAATATTGGTGTTGGGCGCCAGCGGCATGCTCGGCAACGCGATGATGCGAGTGCTGAGCGAAAACAAGGATTGGCGGGTGCACGGTACAGTGCGCTCGGCGGGTGCGCAGCGATTCTTTAGCGCGGACATCGCCGCACGGCTGATCTCAGGTGTGGACGTCGAACAGCAGGACTCGCTACTGCAGGCATTCATCAGCGCGCGTCCCGATGTGGTGATTAACTGCGTCGGGCTGATCAAGCAGCTGGCCGACGTGGAAGACCCGCTGCTGGCGATTCCCATCAACTCCCTGCTGCCGCACCGGTTGGCGCGGATGTGCGAACTGGCGGGTGCGCGGCTGATCCACATGAGCACCGACTGCGTGTTCAGCGGCGATAAGGGCAATTACCGCGAGTCCGACCCGTCCGATGCAAGGGATCTCTATGGCCGGTCAAAATTCCTCGGCGAGGTGGCTTATCCCCACGCCATCACGTTGCGCACCTCGATCATCGGACACGAACTGCAAAGCGCCCACGGGCTGGTAGGATGGTTCCTTTCCCAGCAGGATCGCTGCAACGGCTACACGAAAGCCATATTTTCAGGGCTTCCGACGGTGGTGCTGGCGCAGATCATCCGCGATGTGGTCATCCCGCGACCCGATCTGTCCGGCGTGTATCATGTCGCCGCGCAGCCCATCGCGAAGTACGATCTGCTCAAACTGATCGCCGAAGTGTATGGCAAGGCGATAGAGATCACACCCAGCGACAAGCTGGTGATCGACCGCTCGCTGGACGCCAGCCGCTTCCGCGAGGCGACCGGATATGTCGCGCCGGGGTGGCAGAAATTGATCGAAACGATGCACGCCTACAAATAGGAAACGATTCCGCTCGCGGGTGCCCTTCGACAAGGCCCAGTGCATGCGGTTGACTTGATCAGTGTTCCTAGGCACTTTAAAACAGGATTAGGGCGATTTTATGTTCAAAGACAAAGTACTGATGATCACCGGCGGCACGGGTTCCTTCGGCAACACCGTGCTCAAACGTTTCCTCTCTACCGAGGTGCGTGAAATACGCATTTTCAGCCGCGACGAGAAGAAGCAGGAAGACATGCGCATCGCGCTCAACAACGGCAAGCTCAAGTTCTACATCGGCGACGTGCGCGATTACGACAGCGTTTACCAGGCGATGCGCGGCGTCGACTACGTGTTCCATGCTGCTGCCCTGAAGCAGGTGCCGTCTTGCGAGTTCTATCCGATGGAAGCGGTGCGCACCAACGTCGTCGGCACCGAGAACGTGCTGAATGCGGCCACCGCCTGCGGCGTCAAGCGCGTGGTGGTGCTGAGCACTGATAAGGCGGTCTACCCGATCAACGCGATGGGCATCTCCAAGGCGATGGCCGAGAAGCTGGTGGTCGCCAAGTCGCGCGTGCAACGCGAGGGCGAGACAGTGTTCTGCGCCACGCGCTACGGCAACGTTATGGCCTCGCGCGGCTCGGTCATCCCGCTGTTCGTGTCGCAGCTCAAGGATGGTAAGCCGCTGACGGTGACTGACCCCAACATGACGCGCTTCCTGATGTCTCTGGAAGATTCCGTGGACCTCGTGCTCTACGCCTACGAACACGGCCGGCAGGGCGACATCTTCGTGCAGAAGGCGCCCGCCTCGACCGTTGCCGATCTGGCGCAGGCATTGAAAGAGCTGTTCGACAGGGATAGCCCGGTGCGCGTCATCGGCACGCGGCATGGCGAGAAGCTCTATGAGTCGCTGATTTCGCGCGAAGAGATGGCCAAAGCCCAAGACATGGGTGGCTATTACCGCATCCCTGCGGACAACCGCGACCTGAACTATGCGCAGTATTTCAGCGAGGGTGAGGAAAAGATCTCGCATCTGGACGACTACACCTCGCACAATACCGAACGCCTGAGCGTCGCGCAGATAAAACAGCTGTTGCTCAAGCTGGACTTCATTCAGGAAGAACTCAATGCTTAAAGTGATGACGATCGTCGGGACGCGGCCCGAGCTGATCAAGATGAGCCGGGTGATCGCCGAGTTTGACCGGCACACCAACCATGTACTGGTGCACACCGGGCAGAACTACGATTACGAGCTTAACCAGGTGTTTTTCGAGGATCTCGGCATCCGCAAACCGGACCATTTCCTGGAGGCCGTCGGCGAAAACGCCGCACAGACCATCGCGCGGGTTATCGAAAAATCCGATGCGGTGATGGAACAGGAGAAGCCCGACGCCGTTATGCTGTACGGCGATACCAATTCTTGCCTTGCAGTGATCTCGGCCAAGCGGCGCAAGATACCGGTTTTCCATATGGAAGCGGGCAACCGCTGTTTCGACCAGCGCGTGCCGGAGGAGCTGAACCGTAAGGTGCTCGACCACCTCTCCGACATCAACCTGGTGCTGACGGAGCATGCACGCCGTTATCTGATCGCCGAAGGCATACGCCCAGAGACCATCATCAAGACCGGTTCGCACATGCGCGAAGTGCTGGATTATTACAGGCCCAAGATTGAAAAGTCGGACGTGCTGCAGCGCATGGGGCTGACGGCAGGCAAGTTCTTCATCGTCAGCGCGCACCGCGAAGAGAACGTCGACACCCCGCAGAACATGCAGGATATGATAGAGACACTGAATGCGCTGGCACAGGCCTACGACTGTCCGGTGATCGTCTCCACCCACCCGCGTACGCAGAAACGCCTGGATGCAATGGAACTGGGCAAGCTCGATCCGCACATCCGGTTCCTCAAGCCGTTCGGCTTTTGCGATTACATCAAGCTGCAGATGGAAGCGCTGTGCGTCGTGTCAGACAGCGGCACCATTACCGAGGAGGCCTCCCTGCTCAACCTGCCGGCAATCACGATACGCAACGCACACGAGCGACCGGAAGGCATGGACGTGGGCACGCTGATCATGAGCGGGCTGAAGAAGGAGCGGGTGCTGGATGCGGTGCGCGTCGTCACTGCCCAGCACGGCAAGGGCACACGCGTGATGCAGCATGTGCAGGATTACGAGGCTGGCCCGGTATCAAAACAAGTGCTGCGCGTCGTGTTGAGCTATGTGGACTACGTGAACCGGACGGTGTGGTCGAAGCCAGCCTGAACGATCAGCCTTGCCTCGGGAAATTTTTCTATGACATCGTTATTGATAACCGGCGCCAGCGGTTTTATAGGAGAAGCTCTTTGCGAAGAGGCTGTTGCGCAAGGATTTAAAGTAAAGGGCGCCACTCGCAGCGCAGTAAACTTCGGCGGCGGTGTCAACAATGTCATT
>DASWTZ010000053.1:0-6525 GCA_036401875.1 Gallionella sp. | reverse complement strand
AAACCACCTGCCCGTCGAGCAGCGTGTAGCGCACGCGGCCCTGCATCTCGTAGCCGTTGAACGGCGTGTTCTTGCCCTGACTTCTCATCGCCACTCGATCCACCTTCCACGTCGCATTCGGGTCGAATATGCAGACATCGGCGTGCGCGCCTACCGACAGGTGTCCCATTTTCTGGCCAAGCAGGCGGGCCGGATTGCTGGTGACACGGGCCAGCGCGTCCAGCAGCGGAACGCGCTCCTGCGCCGCCCATTTGAGTACCAGCGGCAGCAGCAGTTCCAGTCCGGTCGCGCCGGGTTCGGCCTCGCCGAACGGCAACTGTTTGGCATCGTCATCCGCCGGCGAGTGATTCGAGCAGATCGCGTCTATCGTACCGTCAAGCAGCCCGGCGCGCAGGGCGGCCCGGTCACGCTGGCTGCGCAACGGCGGCACCAGATGGCAGTTAGCGTCGAAGTAGCCGACATCCATCTCGGTGAGATGAACATGGTTCATCGACACATCGCAGGTCACGCTGAGCCCCTCGCGTTTCGCCCCGCGTATCATCTCTACCCCCGCGGCGCTGGATACGCGGCAGACATGCAGGATGGCACTGGTCTCGCGCGCAAGCTGCAACGCGGTATCCAGCGCGATCGTCTCGGCGATCACTGGAATTGCCGGCAGGCCCAGCCGCGTCGCCACCTCCCCGTCGTGCGCGACGCCGTTCTTGGCCAGGAAACTGTCCTGCGGGCGCAACCAGACGCGATAGCCGAAGGTGGCGGCATATTGCATCGCGCGCAGCAATACGCGGGTATCGGTAAGCGGCGCGTCGGCCTGGCTGAACGCCTTGCAGCCTGCCTCGGCCAGCTCGTTCATCTCGGTGAGTTCTGCGCCCTTCAATCCGTAGGTCAGCGCGCCGACCGGGAACACGCGCGCCTGATTCAACAGTCTGGCGCGGTGCTTGAGCATCTCCACCAGCCCGGGCTCGTCCAGCGGCGGATCGGTATCCGGCGGGCAGGCCAGGCTGGTGACGCCGCCGGCCACCGCGGCGTTCATCTCCGATTCCAGCGTTGCCTTGTATTCGTAGCCGGGCTCGCGCAAACGCGCCGCGATATCCATCAGCCCCGGCATCACGATCAATCCTTCGGCATCGATCACCTGTTCTGCGGTAAAGCATGACGTCGGCGCCATCCCGACCGACACGATGCGCCGATCGGCGATGTACAGGTCCTGTTGGGCGTCTATGCCGTTTGCCGGGTCGATCAGGCGACCGTTCTTGATATGGATGTTCATTTATTCCCCGCCAACATACTCATCACCGCCATGCGCACCGCGATGCCGAAGGTCACCTGCGGCATGATCACCGAATGCGCCCCGTCCGCCACGCCGGAGTCGATCTCCACGCCCCGGTTCATCGGGCCCGGGTGCATCACGATCGCATCCGCCCTAGCGTGCGACAGCTTCTCCTCGGTCAGTCCGAAGTACTTGAAATACTCCTGCGCAGAAGGCAGCGCCGCCCCCTGCATGCGCTCGTGCTGCAGGCGCAGCATCATCACCACATCGACATCCTTCAGCCCCTGCGCCATGTCGTGATAGACCCGAACGCCGAGGTTTTCGACCATCGTCGGCAGCAGTGTCTTGGGCGCGATCACGCGCACTTCGGGCACGCCCAGCGTGGTCAGCGCATGGATCTGCGAGCGTGCCACCCGCGAGTGCAGGATGTCGCCGACGATCGCAACGGTCAGGTTGTGAAATTCCTTTTTGTAGTGGCGGATCGTGTACATGTCCAGCAGCGCCTGCGTCGGGTGCGCATGGCGCCCGTCCCCGGCGTTGATCACATGGATGTTCGGCGCGACGTGCTGGGCGATCAGGTGCGCCGCGCCGCTGGAGGAATGGCGCACGACAAACATATCCGCGTGCATCGCACACAGGTTGTCCACGGTGTCGAGCAGCGTCTCCCCCTTGCTGGTGGAAGACGAGCCGATGTTCAGGTTGACCACGTCCGCGGACAGCCGCTTGGCGGCAATCTCGAAGGTGGTGCGAGTACGGGTGCTGTTCTCAAAGAACACGTTGAACACAGACTTGCCATGCAGCAGCGGCACCTTCTTGATCTCGCGCCTTTCGCTCAGGTCGAGAAATGTCTCGGCCTTATCAAGAATGTCGCGCAGGATCTTGGCAGGCAGACCCTCGGTAGTCAGCAGGTGCTGCAGTTCGCCGTGTTTGTTCAGTTGCGGGTTGTTCATACGAGGATTCCCGATGCGGGTTCATCAAAATACGCCTGCAATATTTGCTGGGCGGCATATTGGTCGATCAAGGCTTTCTGTTTCACACCGCGCACTCCCTTCTCATTCAATTGCGCGCTTGCGGCATGCGAAGTATAGCGTTCATCCAGCAAGATCGTAGGCAAATTGAACCGCCCCTTGAGGCGGTTGGCGAAGCGGCGACACAGCGCTGTCAGTTCGTGCGGCGTGCCGTCATCGTTGCTCGGCAACCCGACCACCAGCGCACTGGGCTGCCACTCCTGGAGTAGTGCCTCGATCTTGGCAAAACGCGTGTCGGTCTTCTCGTCGTTTATGGTCGCCAGTGGATTGGCCTGCCGCAGCAGGGTGTTGCCGATCGCGATGCCGATGCGCCGGGTGCCGAAATCGAATGCGAGGAGCGTGCCCTGCGGGGTGAAAACCGGCACGGCTGTGCCCTCAGGCATGTCCGGCATCCTCCACCAGCGTGGCATAGTCCACGCCGAGCAGTGCCATCGCCGCCGGCAGCCGCTCTTCCGGCGGCAGGTCGAACAGGATATGTTCCGATGCAGGGACGGTCAGCCAGATGTTCTCCCTTACCTCGTGTTCCAGTTGCCCCTGGTCCCAGCCCGCGTACCCCAGCGTCACGATGGTATTCCTGGGGCCTTCACCGGACCCCATCGCCTCAAGGATATCCTTGGAAGTGGTCAGCGCCATCTTGCCGTTGATGCGTAATGTGGATTCCCAGTCCTTCAGTCCATCGTGCAGCACGAAGCCGCGCTCTGTCTGCACCGGTCCGCCGTAATAGACCGGCATCTTCGCCAGGGCGGGATTGTGCTGCTGGATCTTCACCTGCTCGAACATCTCATCCAGCGTCAGCGTGATCGGGCGGTTGATCACGATACCCAATGCGCCGTTCTCGTTGTGTTCGCAGACGTAGGTAAGCGTACCCGCAAATACCCCCTCCTGCATGGCAGGCATTGCAATCAGAAAGTGGTGGGTCAGGTCAAAATCAGGCATGGCGGCATTGTAGTCTTCGGGGACCGACCGCACAATTTGAAAGTTGGCACGATGGCCTGTATACATCCTAGATACGGCTGCTTTTTGCGCTGTTTGCACCGATGTGCTCGAGTGATCGGCGCGCAATACTCTGCAGCGGCAGCACTTCGCTCACGCCGCCCGCCGCGATGGCTTCCTTCGGCATGCCGAAAACCACGCAGGTCGCCTCATCCTGCGCGATGGTGTACGAACCCGCCCGCTTCATCTCCAGCATCCCCAGCACGCCATCCTTGCCCATGCCGGTGAGTATCACTCCCAGCGCATTGGCCCCGGCCACATTGGCCGCCGAGCGGAACAGCACGTCTACCGATGGCCGGTGCCGGTTGACCAGTTCGCCCTGATCCAGCCTGGTCATGTAGTTCGCGCCGCTGCGCTTGATCAGCAGGTGGGAATGGCCTGGCGCGATATAGGCGTGGCCGGGTAGGATGCGCTCATTATCCTCCGCCTCCTTGACCGATATTTTGCACAGGCTGTCCAGCCGATCCGCGAACGATTTGGTGAAGTGTTCAGGCATGTGCTGGGTCACGAGCACGCCGGGCGCATCCGCCGGCAACTTCGTCAGGATCTCCTTGATCGCCTCGGTCCCGCCCGTGGATGCACCGATGACGATCAGCTTCTCGGTGGACGCAAACCGCGCGTTGACGCTGGGCAGAATCGCATCTGCGCTGTATTTGCCCGGTACCGGCATGCGCTCATCGAGCGGTTTCCTGACGCGCGCTTGTGCGGTCGCGCGTATCTTGTCGGTGATCTCGATCGCATATTCTTCCATCCCGCGTGCGATATCCAGCTTGGGCTTGGACACGAAGTCCACCGCCCCCAGCTCCAGTGCACGAAAGGTGATGTCCGATCCGCGCTCGGTCAGCGTGGAGACCATCAGCACCGGCATCGGGCGCAGACGCATCAGGCGTTCCAGGAAATCCAGGCCGTCCATCTTCGGCATCTCGACATCCAGCGTCAGCACGTCCGGGTTGAGCGCCTTGATCATCTCCCGCGCGACCAGCGGGTCCGGAGCCACGCCCACGCACTCCATGTCCCGCTCACGGTTGATGATCTCCTTCATTACGCTGCGTATCAGCGCGGAATCGTCAATCACCAGGACTTTGAGTTTATTTTTCATCTCCGGCTTTCATTGTCAATTGGCTATTACGTCCCTGATGCAATCGCCAAATCAGTCGAACAACTCCACATCCCCTTCCAGCTTGGAATAATGCAGGCGGGTGTTGTATTCGGCTTCGCGACTGATGATCGTATCGTTGTGAACCTGCTTCAGGTTCTTAACCCTTACCAGCCCGGTGGCCGGAAAAAAATATACCTTGCGCGGAAAAATATCGAGCAGATCCTGCGCCAGCACCGGGATTTTTTCCGTCTTGAGAAAATCAAGTACAAATTGCGCGTTGCGCTCGCCGACGTTGTTGACCGTAAAGCCACGCAGTACCGAGGCGCCGCCAAACACCTTGGCTTCCAGGTTGCTCCGCTTCGCGCCGATCTTGAGCAACTGGTTGATCAACACTTCCATCGCATACACGCCATAGCGCGCCGATTCCCCTAGCGGATTATTCTTGTCCTGCCCGCTGTCCGGCAGCATGAAATGATTCATGCCGCCTATCCTGTTGACGCGGTCACGGATGCAGGCGCAGACACACGAGCCCAGCACCGTGACCAGTACCATATCCCTGCCGGTCGCGAAGTATTCGCCCGGCAGTATCTTTGCCGCTTCAACATCATGCTCGCGGTCAAAATACAGGTGCGGCGACAACACCTCCTCGAAACCATGCTCAGACATGCACCATTCCTTCCTGTTTTATCATCACGGAATTCAAATCCGCTATTGTTTGCCTGTCTCGTTTCTGGACCGGGCCAGTTCGTATACCGTTTTGCCGCGCAATCTGAATACATGGGTGGCATTGTGGAAGCTTTCCGAATGCCCCGCAAAGAGCAGTCCGTCCGGCCTCATTAGCGGCGCAAAGCGCTGCAATATTTTGAGCTGCGTTTCCTTGTCGAAATAGATCATCACGTTACGGCAGAATATCGCGTCCAGCGGCCCCTTGACCGACCACTCCTTGCTCAGAAGGTTCAGCGGCCGGAAATCGACCATCGCGCGCAACTCCGGCCTCACCCGCACATAGCCCGATTGTGCGCCCGTACCCCTCAAAAAGAAACGCTTGATCGTCGCCTCGGGCATTTTTTCTATCCGTTCGGCCGGGTAAATGCCCGCCTGTGCCCTGGCCAGCACATTGGTATCCAGATCGCTGGCGATGATCGTCACCGGCGGGGTAAAGCTGCCCAAGGTATCCACGACCGTCATTGCCATTGAATACGGCTCCTCGCCTGTCGATGCCGCCGCACACCATAACGAAATCGGATGTTCGCCCTTCTGCTTTTCAAGGTGCTCGGCCAGCAGCGGGAAATGGTGAGGTTCGCGGAAAAACGAGGTCAGGTTGGTGGTTAACGAATTGACGAACGCTTCCCACTCGGCCTCATTGTTGTTTTCCAGCATCGCCAGATAATCCTTGAAGCTGCCCAGACCGTTTACCCGCAACCGGCGCGCCAGACGGCTATAGACCATGTGCTGCTTGGATGGCTTGAGCGAAATACCCGCATGCTCGTAGATCAGCGCGCTGATACGCTCGAAATTTTCCTGGGTGAACTCGAACTCGCGTTCATGCCCGTCGACAGAATGAAGTTTATTGCTTTTATCTTTCATGGCGTCCTGAATGGCTGGTCCCAAAAACAAAACCCCGCTGCATGCGCGGGGGTTGTTTTGATTTGTACATTGCTCAGGCTTGGCCTAGGCGGGCTCTCAAAACGAACCCGGCGTTTGCGGCATCCTATCGACTGCCCCCTGATCACACACCAGCCGTGCCCGCGTTGCGGGTTCAGTTTACACGGACTGGAGAAGTTTAGCGAGGTTAGAACTCCTTCCATTCGCCGTCGTCGCTGGCCTTGCTCGCCAGTTTGCGCGGGCTCCTGGCCGGCGCAGCTGGTACATGTGCTACGGGATGCTTCACGGCCGGCTTGGCCGCAGCGCGCGTCATCATCCTGCCGCCTTCCAGCCTGAAGATGCTCACCGCCTGCATCAGCGCTTCGGCCTGTTCCTGCATCGCCTCGGCGGCTGCGGCGGCCTCCTCGACCAGCGCGGCGTTCTGCTGGGTCACCTCGTCCATCTGGGTGATCGCGGTGTTGACCTGTTCGATGCCGGCACCCTGTTCCTGCGAGGCGGCGGAGATCTCGGACATGATGTCGGTGACGCGTTTC
>DASWTZ010000052.1:0-3380 GCA_036401875.1 Gallionella sp. | reverse complement strand
AGCAATCGAACTCGGTGCTGTGACCCAATGCCTTGCGATACAGCAACAGGCTCTCCGGATTCGTCAGCAAGCCGTTGTTGTTCACCAAGTCGTTGAGGTTCTCGGTGCTATTGAAGAATTCGTTATGCTTCAGTCCTTCCGGGACTTCCAAGGGGATGGAGCGGAAGGGGGTAACGATTTCACGAGGGCCGGACTGCATGCTTCATTCCCTCAGAATGATGGCCATGATTATTTCCATTTTCAGAATGATGGTCATGATTATTTCCATTTGCCGTCATGCCGGGCAACCCGGCATCCAGATTATTGAACAAACTGGAAAGTAGAGGGCAGGTCTGGCACTGTTGCACCCCTCGCAAGACCATCTCCCTTCCTTCAAGCCGAATTTCGGGTTTATGTGCGCAAGCAGGATAGATGGATTCATGTGGCGTACCGTAACCTGCTTCGGCAACAGGGTCAACTGCCTAAACCTGATGCGGCGTCTGTGCAAGGTCGTTGCTCATTTGCAGGTTCAGCCACGCAATATTACGCGGCGCATTACATGTCAACAGTCAGCCGCGTTTGTCGCATTTGCCACAAGCCCTGCCGCAGGTCGTGTGCAGTTTGCGACAGTAGAGCGCTCGCATCACGCGGGGCCTATATAAAACAGGCAGTTAATCGCAGATTCCGTTCGGGCACGCAGTTTGCTCTAGTACCTTCAAACTCTCATTGAAGGAGCAACCGTGGAACTACCTGTACTCAACAACGCCGCATCCGCGCCAGCCAAGGGCGGCTGCTCTGCCGGATCGTGCGGTTCCACCGACGACCAGATGAGCCACCTGCCGGAGCATATCCGCCAGAAGGTGTTCAACCATCCCTGCTATTCCGAAGAAGCGCACCACTACTTCGCGCGCATGCACGTGGCGGTGGCCCCGGCCTGCAACATCCAGTGCAACTACTGCAACCGCAAATACGACTGCGCCAACGAATCGCGCCCCGGCGTGGTGTCCGAGTTGCACCATCCGGTGCAGGCGGTGAAGAAGGTGCTGGCCGTCGCGGCGACGATTCCGCAGATGACGGTGCTGGGCATCGCCGGGCCGGGTGATCCCTTGGCCAACCCGGAGCGCACCTTCGAAACGTTCCGCATGCTGTCCGAGCAAGCGCCGGACATCAAGCTGTGCGTGTCGACCAACGGGCTGTCGCTGCCCGAGCAGGTGGAGCAACTGTCGCAGTACAACATCGACCATGTGACCATCACCATCAACTGCGTCGATCCCGACGTGGGCGCACAGATCTATCCGTGGATCTTCTGGAAGAACAAGCGCATCAAGGGGCGCGAGGCCGCCGAGATACTCATCGCGCAGCAGCAGAAAGGGCTGGAGATGCTGGTGGCCAAAGGCATCCTGGTCAAAGTGAACTCGGTGATGATCCCCGGCGTGAACGACAAGCATCTGGAAGAAGTATCGAAGATCGTCAAGGCCAAGGGCGCGTTCCTGCACAACGTGATGCCGCTGATCTCGGAGGCCGAGCACGGCACTTACTACGGCCTCACCGGCCAGCGCGGCCCGACCAATGAAGAGCTGCAAGCCTTGCAGGATGCGTGCGAGGGCGACATGAACATGATGCGCCATTGCCGCCAGTGCCGCGCCGATGCAGTGGGGCTGCTGGGTGAAGATCGCGGTGCCGAGTTCACCATGGACAAGGTCGAGCAGATGGAGATCAACTACCCCGAGGCGATGAAGATGCGCGCCGAGGTGCATGCGGCGATCAACGAGGAGCTGGAGAGCAAACGCTTGGCCAAGGAATCCAAGGTACAGCTGATCAGCATCCAGGGTGTGCAGAAGAAGGAAGTGACACGTCCGGTATTGATGGCAGTCGCCACCAAGGGCGGCGGCGTGATCAACGAACACTTCGGCCATGCGGGCGAGTTCCTGATCTATGAAGCATCAAGCGAGGGCGTGCGCTTCATAGGCCACCGCAAGACCACGCCGTACTGCGAAGGCGGCGACACCTGCGGCGACGGCGAGAGCGCGCTGGACAAGACCCTGCGCGTGCTGGCCGGCTGCGAGGCCGTGCTGTGCAGCAAGGTCGGCTACGAACCCTGGGGTCCGCTGGAAGCGGCGGGCATCCAGCCCAACGGCGAGCACGCGATGGAGCCCATCGAGGATGCGATCCTCAAGGTGTACGAGGAGATGCGGGTGGCAGGCAAGCTGGACGCAAAACAGGACGAGCAGCAGAAGGTCGCATAAGGAGAGAATCATGGCACTGGAGATCATCGAATCATGCACCAACTGCTGGGCCTGCGAACCGCTGTGCCCGAGCAAGGCGATCTTTGAGGCGAAGCCGCATTTCATGATCGACCCGGACAAGTGCACCGAATGCGCGGGCGACTTCGAAGACCCGCAGTGCGCGACCATCTGCCCGATCGAGGGCGCGATCCTGAACGAGGACGGCGTGCCACTGAACCCGCCCGGTTCGCTGACCGGCATCCCGCAGAAGCTGGCGGCCTGAAAGGAATAAGAAATCATGGCGACCGTTACCTTTTACGAGAAGCCCGGCTGCGGGAACAACACCAGACAGAAGGTGTGGCTGGCCGCATCCGGCCACACGGTGCTGGCGAAAGACCTGCTGATCGAGAAGTGGTCCGCCGAACGGCTGCGTGCATTTTTCGGCACGCTTCCCGTCGAGCTGTGGTTCAACCCGGCAGCGCCGCAGGTGAAGTCGGGCCGGTTGATGCCGGCAGAACTCGGCGAGACCGAAGCATTGACGATGATGTTGCAAGACCCCCTGCTGATCCGCCGCCCCCTGATGGAAGTGAACGGCGAGTTTCGGGCGGGCTTCGATGCCGTGGCGATAGACGCTTGGATAGGCCTCAACAATGCAAAACTGGAGGGCAGCATCGAAACCTGTCCGAAAGGTCACCACGCGCAACCCTGCCCTGCACCGGAGGACCATCAGCATGCCTAAGGCCAACGTCACCTTCGAGAAACTCGGCATCACCCTCAGCGTGCCGGCCGGGACGCGACTGATCGAGGTCTCCGAGAAGATCGGCGCGGGCATCAGCTACGGCTGCCGCGAGGGCGAATGCGGCACCTGCATGGTGCGCATCGTCAGCGGCATGGAGCACATGAGCGAACGCTCGGTGCTGGAAGACAAGGTACTGCAGGAGAACATGGCCGGGCGCGACCACCGCCTCTCCTGCCAGGCACAGGTACTGGGCGGCGATATCGTCGTGAAGGCCTGATCAGTGAGGAGCAGCGTCATGAAAATGGATATCATTCCCGAACAGAGTACACCCGCATACAGCAACTATTTGCATGCGCAGCTGATCGCACATGCCGCCGGCCTGCCCAACGACGAGCTGTTTGCGCAGATGATCGCCAGCCAGGTCGGCGGCGTGGGCG
>DASWTZ010000051.1:0-4483 GCA_036401875.1 Gallionella sp. | reverse complement strand
AGCCGGCCTCGGCCTCTTCCACCGCGCGCAGCATGCCGTCGAGCACCTCGTTGCTGACGGTGTGCATCTTGGTCTTGAAGCTGAGGAGCGCGATGTTGTCACCCATGTGCCACAGGCGCACCGCGTCGGTTTCGACCACGGGGTCGCCGTAGCGGCGTTCCTCGCCTGTCAGGGCATCGGGGAACGGCTGGCGGCGGTAGACGGGTAGCGTGGAGCGCGGCTGTTCGTTTTTGGTGACCGGGGAATAAGAGCCATGTGCGCTGTGCACCCCGGTGCGGGTCGGCTCGGTGACCCAGCCGGGCAGCGGCGTGTTCGCCATCGCGCGGCCTGCGGCGATGTCGGCGGCGATCCAGCTGGCCACCTGCTGCCAGCCTGCCGCCTGCCAGATCTCGAACGGGCCGGCATCCCAGCCGAAGCCCCAGCGCACCGCGAAATCGAAATCGCGCGCGTTGTTGGCGATGCCCTCGAGGTACATCGCGGAGTAGTGGAACACGTCGCGGAACACCGCCCACAGGAACTGCGCCTGCGGATGGGAACTCGCGCGCAGCCCGGCGAATTTCTTCGCCCAGTCGCGCTCGCGCAGGATGTCCTTCACGCCGTCGTCCACCTTCGCGTCGGACAGGCGGTATTCGCGGGTGTGCAGGTCCAGCACGTGGATGTCCTTGCCGATCTTCTGGTAGATGCCGCGCCTGGTCTTCTGCCCCAGCGAGCCCTGGTCTACCAGGTAGCTGAACCAGCCCGGCAGCTCGAAGTGTTTATGCCAGGGATCGTCGGTGAGGTTCTGGCGCATCGTGTTGACCACGTGCGAGAACACGTCGAGGCCGACGATGTCCAGCGTGCGGAACGTGGCGCTCTTGGGGCGGCCGAGGTAGCGGCCGGTCAGCGCGTCCACCATGTCGAAGCCGAGGTTGAACGCGGCTGCGTGGTGCTTGGTGGCAAGCATCGAGAACACGCCGATGCGGTTGGCGATGAAATTGGGCGTGTCCTTGGCACGCACCACGCCCTTGCCCAGCGTGGAGACGAGGAAGGTTTCGAGCTGGTCGAGCAGTGGCGCGCCGGTGACCGTGCAGGTGATCAGCTCGACCAGGTGCATGTAGCGCGGCGGGTTGAAAAAGTGGATGCCGCAGAAACGGTGGCGCAGGTTCTCGGGAAAGGCGTCGGCGAGCTGGTTAATCGACAGGCCGGAGGTGTTGGTCGCAAAGATCGCATGCTCGTTCACGTACGGCGCGACCTTCTTGTACAGGTCAGACTTCCAGTCGATGCGCTCGGCGATGGCCTCGATGATCAGGTCGCACTCGCGCAGCTTCTCCAGATGCTGCTCATAATTGGCGGGCTGGATGTAGGTGATCCGGGACGGGGTGGAGACCGGCGCGGGATCGAGCTTCTTCAGGTTGTCGAGCGCCTTGAGAACGTTGCCGTTCGGGTCGCCCTCCCCCTTGTCATTTTTCTGGGCCGGAAGCTCGAACAGCAGCGTCTCGACGTCGGCGTTGACCAGATGCGCGGCAATCTGCGCGCCCATGACGCCTGCACCGAGCACGGCGACTTTTCGGATGTAAATATTATTGTTCATTATCGGCTCCGTTTACTTGAATCATCCATCCGCAGATTACGCAGATTCGCGCAGATTTTTGATGTTTTCAATCTGCGCAATTTTGCGGACAGGTTTTCTGTTTTTTTCTGGCTCATCAAACCGGCTGCGGCACCGGACGCGGCTTGCGGTCGTCCCCCACCGCGACATAGGTCAGCGTCGCCTCGGTCACTTTCACGCAGGTCGGGTTCTCGGGGTCGCGCTGCACGTAGACCTCGACATCGACGGTGATCGAGGTCGTGCCGACCCTGACGATCTGCGCGTAGAAACTGACGACGTCGCCGACGAAGATCGGCGCCTTGAACACGAAGGAGTTGACCGCGACGGTCGCGACGCGTCCACGGGCGCGGTGCACCGCGGGGATGCTGCCGGCAACGTCCACCTGCCCCATCAGCCAGCCGCCGAAGATGTCGCCCGTGTAGTTGGCGTCGGACGGCATCGCCGCGACACGCAGCGTGGGCTGGCGGTCCGGCAGCGTGATGTCCCCTTCCATCTCAGTGCCCCTCGTACAGCGCCTTGATCTGCGCGGAGAAATGCTCGACCACCTTGGCGCGCTTGAGCTTGAGCGTCGGCGTGAGCAGGCCGTTCTCGATGGTCCAGGGCTCGGTCACCAGCAGCACGCGGCGCACCTTGGCGTAGCCGGGAAACTCCCTGATCTGCTCGGTGACGCGCTCGAGCACCTTCGATTCGACGCGGCTGTCGTGCAGCGCTTCCGGCATGTCGGGACGCACGCCGACCTGCTGCGCCAGCTCCTTCCACCTGTCCGGATTCACCACCGCGAGCACCACCAGTGTCGGATGCCCTTCGCCGTGCACCATCACCTGGTCGAACAGGTGGTCGCGCATGATGGCCTCCTCCATGTCGGCGGGCGGCACCTTCTCGCCGGTGGACATCACGATGATCTCCTTTAGCCGCCCGGTGATGTAGATGTGGCCGGTCTCGCTGATGCGCGCGGTGTCGCCGGTGTTCAGCCAGCCGTTCTTGTCTATCATCGCATGCGTCGCCTCGGGGTTGTGCCAGTAGCCAAGCATGTTGGAGGGCCCGCGCACCAGCAGCGCCTCCTGGTCGCCCAGGCAGACCTCGATGCCGGGCAGAGGCAGGCCGACGCTGGACGGGTAGTTGCTGTCGATATGGTTCGCGCTGACCACCGGGCTGGTCTCGGTCATACCGTAGCCCTGCACCAGCGGCAGGCCGAGCGCGATGAACAGGCGCGACACCTTGGGCGGCAATGCCGCGCCGCCGCTGACGGACAGGCGGATGCGCCCGCCCAGCCGGTCCATTACCTTGTCCGCGACCAGCTTCTTGAGCAGCGGCCACAGCAGCAGTTTCGGCGTCCAAGCGCCCCGCCCCTGCTGGTATTCGAAACGGTCCCAGCCGACGTCTATCGCGAGTGTGAACAGCCGGTGGCGCACCGCCGGTCCCTCTTCCAGCTTGGCGTGGATCGCGTTGTAGATGCGCTCGAAGATGCGCGGCACGGCGATCAGCACCGTCGGGCGGATGATCTTCAGGTCTTCCGACAGCAGCGGGATGGAACGCGCGTAGGCCACGGTCGCACCGGCTATCATGAAGAAGTAGCCGGCGGTGCGCTCGAAGGTGTGCGACAGCGGCAGGAAGGACAGCGCGATGTCCTCCTGGCCGAGCGGAAACACCTGGTAGGAGGCATAGGCGTTGTACACGATGTTGTGGTGCGACAGCATCACGCCCTTGGGCTTGCCGGTGGTGCCGGAGGTATAGATGATCGTGGCCAGCGCATCGCGGTCGCGCACCCGCTCCCAGCCCAGTTTGGCTTCGGCGGGCAGCCACCCGTCGGCGCTTTTCAGGCGCGGCTCGTCATCCGCCGCGAACTTGTCCAGGCTGACCATGCGTTTCAGGCAGCCAAGCTGGTCGCGCACCGTGCGCAAGGTCTGCCACTGCTCCGCCGTCTCGAACAACAGCACCTTCACGTCTGCATCGTTGATGATATAGGCCACGTTGTCCGGCCGGTCCACGGTGTACAGCGGCACCACGACCAGGCCCAGCGACATCGCGGCCTGTTCATACAGTATCCATTCCGGGCAGTTGCGCAGCATCAGTGCGACGCGGTCTCCCGGCATCAGGCCCTCGCTGCGCAAGGCGGTTTGCCAGCGCGCCATCTGGTCCAGCGCCTGCGCCCAGGTCAGCGTCAGCCACGCTTCCTTGCGCGTGTCGAAGTAACGGTAGGCGATCGTGTCCGGGGTGCGCTTTACCCGTTCAAGGAACAGGCCGTGCAGCGTGACGGCCTGCTCCGGTGTGATCACGTTATCATTCTGTTGCGTTTGCATTGCGCCCTCCCAGGCCATTCATTCAATAATCAATCAAGGAACAAATCGTTGAACAACGGCGTTCCCGGCGCCGCCGCGTATTGCTCGAAGTCGTCCACCCCGGCCGCGCGCAGCACCGCTTCGTCGATGAAGAAGTTCCCGGTGCAGGTGCCGCTGTCGCTGGTCAGAATCCGGTAGGCCGCGTCCGCCATGATGGCAGGTTTGCGCGAGGCGCGCAGCACCGCCTCGGGAAAATTGAATTCGATCGCGGCCGTGGCGATCGTGGTGCGCGGCCACAGGCTGTTCACCGCGATCACTTTACCGTTGCTGTCCGGGAACCCGCTGCCATCCGCAGCAAACTCCCTGGACATCCCCAGCGTGCACAGGCTCATGCCGTACTTGGACATCGTGTAGGCCAGGTGCGGCGCAAACCATTTTGCATCCATGTTCAGCGGCGGCGACAACGTGAGGATGTGCGGATTCGCCGATTTCTTCAGGTACGGGATACAGGCTTGCGAAGCGAGATAGGTGGCGCGCATGTTCACGTCCCACATCCGGTCGAGCACCTTGGCGGTCGTGTCCAGTGTGCCGGTCAGGCTGATCGCGCTGGCGTTGT
>DASWTZ010000050.1:0-17625 GCA_036401875.1 Gallionella sp. | reverse complement strand
AATGCTGAAAGAATTCGTCATGCGGATGGATAGCCAGGGCCGCCTGCGCCAGGTCATATTCCCTGAGGTAGTCGCCCGTCTTCTGGGCGCCGATGATCTCAGATTTGATTTCTACGATGGATAGGGTCATCTGGGCAAAATTATTTCGCGTTTAATTGCTTCGGGCCGGCTGAAAGTTGGTCGTGCCGCCAATACGACGGCTAATGCGTCTATCAGTTCCCTTGCGATGCCATTCCATGATGCGTTAGCCTACTATACCTTCATACACCCCGCATCAGCCACCACCAGCCGCTCAGCGTGAGGAACGAGACCAGCAGCCCGACAGCGACCATCAGGTTCGAAAGCTCAGGATCGAGGTCGTGCTCGCGCGCGACGATCGCAGCGGTGATCATCGGCGGCATCGCCGCCTCGAACAGCGTCACCTGGATCGCCTGTCCCTGCGCGCCCAGCACTTGCACGTAAAGCAGCCAGACCGCCAGCGGCGCGAGCAGCAGCTTGAAACCCAGTCCCAGCGCCAGGTTTCGCTTGTGTTCCGCGACATGCCCCAGCCGCAGCTGCATCCCGACCGACAGCAGCGCCAGCGGAGCCAACGTGTCGCCCAGCCGCTTGAGCAATGCAGTAAACCAGCCGGCGTATTCAAACGGGATCAGTATCAGAGCGATCGCGAGTGCGATAAACGGCGGGAAAAGCGCGATGCGCCTAATGATCTCCCGCGCCGTCGGACGCCCGGAGGAATAAATGCCGGCCACGGTGATGCCCAGCACAGACAGCACCAGGAACGAGCCGAGCTGGTCTGCGACGATGGCCGTGGCCAGCCCTTCCCTGCCGTAGAACACCTCGACCATCGGCAGGCCGAAGAAGGAGGTATTGCCCAGCCCACCGACTAGCATCAATGAGCCGACCGTGGCGCGCGGCAATGCCAGCCAGCGCCCCACCAGCCAGAAGAACCCCACTGACAGCCCGAATACGATCCACGCCATCGCCGCGACCAGCAGCATGTCGCCTGAAATGTACAGCTCGTGGATATACAGCAGCGTCAGCGCGGGCAGCGAGACGTGGATGATGAAACTGTTGAGTGTCGCCGGCGCGTTGTCCGGCATGCGCCTGTAGCGGCGCAGCAGCATGCCGGCAACGAAACAGAGGAAGAGCAGGATGAGGTTGTTCATGCCTCTGCCTCAAGCCAGCCGGTTCAGGCAGGCACGTTGGCGCTGATATAGCCCTTGAGCTTCGCCACGTCCGCATCCATCACCTCGCAACGCTGCGGCAGGCTTTCGATGCCGGCCATCGAGGCGGGGCGTTCAGGCTCGCGGCCCAGCGCCTCCTGGATCGTCTCGGCGAACTTCGCCGGCAATGCGGTCTCCAGGCACACCAGCGGCAGACTGGGCCGGCGCTGCTCCAGGCCAACCTTGATACCGTCGGCGGTGTGGGTGTCCACCATCACGCCGTACTCCTCCCACAGCTCGCGGATGGTCTTGAGCCGGTCGAGGTGCGTGCTCTTGCCGGAGGCAAAATCGAACTTCGACAGGTCGTGCCAGTAAGCGGTGCCCTTGATATCGAACGCGCCGCCGGCGTCCACCTTGCTCCAGAACTCGCGCACCTTGGCGGCGTCGCGCCCGACGAGATCAAATACGAAGCGCTCGAAGTTGGACGCCTTGGAGATGTCCATCGAAGGGCTGCTGGTCTCGTATGTGTGCCCGGTGTCGCGCGGGCGGTACACCCCGGTGCGAAAAAATTCGTCGAGCACATCGTTCTCGTTGGTCGCGAGAATCAGCTGGCCGATCGGCAGGCCCATCATGCGGGCGATGTGGCCTGCGCAGATGTTGCCGAAGTTGCCGGACGGCACCGAAAACGCCACCTGCTCGTCGTTGCTCTTGGTCGCGGCGAAGTAGCCCTTGAAGTAGTACACCACCTGCGCCGACACGCGAGCCCAGTTGATCGAATTGACCGTGCCGATCTTGTATTTGGCCTTGAACGCATGGTCGTTGGACACGGCCTTCACCATGTCCTGCGCGTCGTCGAACATACCGTGGATCGCGATGTTGAAGATGTTCGGGTCCTGCAGCGAATACATCTGCGCGCGCTGGAAGGACGACATCTTGCCCTCCGGCGACAGCATGAACACGCGGATGCCTTTTTTCCCGCGCATCGCATATTCGGCGGCGGAGCCGGTGTCGCCCGAGGTCGCACCAAGGATGTTCAGCTCTGCGTTCTGCTTCGCCAGCGCATACTCGAACAGGTTGCCCAGCAGCTGCATCGCCATGTCCTTAAACGCCAGCGTGGGACCGTTGGACAGCTCGAGGATGTAAACACTGTCGTCCAGCTTGCGCAGCGGGGTGATCTGCGTCGCATCGGAATCGGCGCGGCCGTTGCTGTAGACCTGCGCGGTGTAGGTCTTGCTCACGATGGTCTTGAGGTCGGCCGCCGGAATGTCGGTGGCGAACTTGGACAGCACCGCGAACGCCAGGTCGGCATAGGACAGTTTGCGCCAGGCATCCAGTTCCGCGCGCGTCACCTGCGGGTATTGCTCGGGCAGGTACAGGCCGCCGTCCGGTGCGAGACCGCCCAGCAGGATTTCGGTGAAGGTCTTCGCGGGCGCATTGCCGCGGGTGGAGATGTATTTCATTTATGTCCTCAACAGTAAGGCGCAATAAGCAACGCGCTATGCGCCGGATGTTTTTGGTGCAATGCGCTAGCTTGTTGCACCTTACGATTTCTAAATATCCTCGACCAAAAACAACTGCGTCACTGGTGCAATGGAGCGGGCCTTGTGGCCACTGGTCGCCCCTGCCGGAATCAGCAGCGCCGCACCTTCAGGGTAACGCACCAGTCTGCCGTGAAAATCGACCTCAAGCTCACCTTTCAGCACCAGCCCGGCATGCCCCTTCTCGCACCAGTCTGGCTCGACGAATTCTGAAGTGAACTCCAACAAACGGATCTGCTTGCTGCCAGAACGATGCACCTTGAAGCGAGCACCGGGTAACGCATCCTGCCAGGCCAAATCATCGAACAGGACGCGGTACCGCTCCATTTACTTGCCCAGTTCTTCCAGCCGAAGCCTGGTCACCTTGCCTGCCACCACCCCCAGCTTTTCGACCTTGGCAATCGCAGCGTTGATGCGCTTCTCGCGGGTCTGGTGCGTCAGCATGATCAGGTCGGTCTGGTCCTCGCCCTCACCCGGCTCCTTCTGGATCACCGCGTCGATGGAGATCTGCTCGTCGGCGAGGATGCGCGTGATGTCGGCCAGCACGCCCGGTTTGTCCTGCACGCGCAGGCGCAGGTAGTAGCTGGTCTGAACGTCGTCCATCGGCAGCACCTTGAGGTCGGCCAACTGGTTGGGCTGGAACGCGAGGTGCGGCACGCGGTTCATCGGGTCGGCAGTGTGCATGCGCGTCACGTCGACCAGGTCGGCGATCACCGCGCTGGCGGTCGGCTCCGCGCCCGCGCCCTTGCCGTAATACAGCGTCGCACCGACGGCGTCACCCTGAACCAATACCGCGTTCATCGCACCTTCCACGTTGGCGATCAGGCGCTTGCCCGAGATCAACGTCGGATGCACGCGCAGCTCGACGCCTTCGTCGGTACGCTTGGTGATGCCCAGCAGCTTGATACGGTAACCGAGCTGTTCGGCGTACTTGATGTCGGCCGCATCCAGTTTGGAGATGCCTTCCACATAAGCCTTGTCGAACTGCATCGGGATGCCGAACGCGAGCGCGGACAAGATCGTGATCTTGTGCGCGGCGTCCACGCCCTCGATGTCGAAGGTCGGGTCGGCCTCGGCATAGCCCAGGCGCTGTGCCTCCTTCAGCACGGTGTCGAAGGAGAGGCCCTTGTCGCGCATTTCGGACAGGATGAAGTTGGTGGTGCCATTTATTATCCCGGCGATCCACTCGATGCGGTTCGCGGTGAGCCCTTCGCGCAACGACTTGATGATCGGGATGCCGCCTGCGACTGCCGCCTCGAACGCGACCATCACGCCCTTTTCCTGTGCCGCCTTGAATATCTCGTTGCCGTGCACGGCGAGCAGCGCCTTGTTGGCGGTGACCACGTGCTTGCCGTTGGCGATGGCCTTGAGCACCAGCTCCTTGGCCACGCCGTAGCCGCCAATCAGCTCGACGACGATGTCCACCTGCGGGTCGCTGACGACGGAAAACGCATCGTCAGTGACGCGGCACTTGCCGCCGGTGACGTTCCGGGCCAGCGCCAGATTCTTGTCCGCCACCGCGACGATGCGGATCGGGCGGCCGGCGCGGCGCGTGATCTCCTCCGCATTGCGTTGCAAGACGGTGAAGGTGCCCCCGCCGACTGTGCCGACACCGAGTAGACCTACGTTGATGGGTTGAGTGCTCATAGCTCTTTTAACCGTGAAAAATGAAACGTGAAAAGTGAAACGTCAGGGGGGAAATGCGGTAACGATTTACGTTTCACATTCTACCCTTCACGTTTCACGCCCTTGTCCGTGCCGTGCTGCTTGCGGTAGTTTTCCAGGAAGCGCGCGATGCGCCCCATGGCGTCAGTCAAATCGTCCGTGTTGGGCAGGAACACCACGCGGAAATGGTCGGTGGTCGGCCAGTTGAAGCCCGTACCCTGCACCACCAGCACCTTCTCCTGTTCCAGCAATTCCAGGATGAAGTGCTGGTCGTTCTTGATCGGGTAGACCTTGGGGTCGAGGCGCGGAAACAGGTACAGCCCCGCCTTCGGCTTGACGCAGCTCACGCCGGGGATGTCGGTCAGCAGCTTGTACGCGAGATCGCGCTGCCTACACAGGCGGCCGCCGGGCGCGACCAGGTCGTTGATGCTCTGGTATCCGCCCAGTGCAGTCTGGATCGCGAACTGCCCCGGCACATTCGAGCACAGGCGCATCGACGCGAGTATCGTCAGGCCGTTGATGTAGTCATGGGCGTGCTTCTTCTCGCCAGAGAGCACCATCCAGCCGACACGGTAGCCGCAGGCGCGGTAGTTCTTCGACAGGCCGTTCATGGTGACGAACAGCACGTCGTCGGCCAGCGAAGCCATCGAGGTGTGCGTCGCGCCGTCGTACAGCATCTTGTCGTAGATTTCGTCGGCGAAGATGATCAGCTGGTGCTCGCGCGCGATCTGGATGATCTCCTTGAGCATCTCGTCCGAATACAGCGCGCCGGTCGGGTTGTTCGGGTTGATGACGACGATGGCGCGGGTATGGCTAGTGATCTTGCTGCGCATGTCGGCCAAGTCCGGCATCCATTCGTTGGCCTCGTCGCAGATGTAGTGGCGCGGCGTACCGCCCGCCAGCGTAACCGCTGCAGTCCACAGCGGGTAATCCGGCGCGGGCACCAGCACTTCATCGCCGGTGTTGAGCAGGCCCTGCATGGACATCACGATCAGCTCGGACGCGCCGTTGCCGATGTAGATGTCGTCTAGGCCCACGCCCTTGATGTTCTTCGACTGGGTATAGTGCATGATCGCCTTGCGTGCCGCGAACATGCCCTTGGAATCGGAATAGCCGGACGAATTGGGCAGGTTGAGGATCACGTCCTGCTGGATCTCCTCGGGCGCCTCGAAACCGAACGGCGCAAGGTTGCCGATATTCAGCTTGATGATGCGCTGGCCTTCCTCCTCCATCTGCTTGGAACGCTCCATCACCGGCCCGCGGATGTCGTAGCACACGTTGGAAAGCTTGCTCGATTTCAGAATTGGTTTCACTGTATGTTCTCTGGTGGTTTTTTTCAGGGACAACGGCCCCGGTGTCCGCGCACTGCGAGGTGGCGAACGATGCAAATCGGCCAGCCGCTGCGAAGTGCGCGATTTTACCCGCCCCGCCCCCGCACAGCAAATGCCATCACAGCCCGGGACCGGCTTCTGCCGACTCAGCGGCCGCCGTCCAGCCAGTTGATTTCCTGCGCGGTCCTCGCGCCGATCAATGCGCCATCCAGACTGGCCGGTGTCTCCGCCGTGGACTGGGTCAACGGTGTGCGCCCCGCCATGATCTCGGCAAAACGCTGCGGATGCAGCGGCACCAGATCGGGTTCGGCATAGCCGTCCGGGTAGCGCGGCTGGTTGGCGGCGTCGTACTTGTCCGTTGCCCCCAGCGTATGCAGGAATTCGTGGGCGATCACCACATTGTTCTGCCGGGCCATCCCGGCGGAAGCAAAGACATTCACCAGCCCCAGCAACCCCTTCTGCAAACCGGTCGAATGCGCCATGCGCTGGGTCTGCGCCGGATCGAAATACACCAGGAACATCTTCACCTGCGTGCCCGGAGCCGCCGTTTCGCCATTGCGGTATGCCCACCAGCGCATCTTCAGGCTCCAGAGGATCACCTCCAGCATGCTGCCTTGCTGCGGCGGGCTGGGTGGCAGGCTCTCCACCGTCCCGCCCATCCTGATCTTGATGGAGGCATGCGATGCGCGTCCGTAGCGCTCGGCCTCTTCCAACATGAATTTCTCGATGGGTTTGAAATCTTCCACGGTCAGGTTGCGCAGGTATTCCGCCGCGACCGCGCTACCATCACCATTGATGAGGTAGATGTTCACCGGCAGCACGAACTCCCATCTCACCGAATTCACCCTAGCAAGCCAGGTGCTGAGCGCGACCAGCAAAAGGATGAACAGCAGGATGGAGATGCGGATGAGTTTAAACATTCGTCGATACAAGAGCCTGAACGAGGGCTATTGTAACAGTGCGCCATGTGCCGGCATTTCCGGCGGTGGGGCCTTGCCTCGCGGTTTGACGCAGCCGGCACCCCACCCTAAACTCCGGCACGGCTACGCCAGCTGCCAGAATGCAAATCCAGGATGAAGAAACCGACATTAAACAACCTTACTCTCGCCTGCCTGCTGGCGCTGGCGACGCTGGGCACAGGGTGCAGCCAGGACAGCCTGCTCACCAGGAGTGATTACCAGAGGAGTCAGCAGGACTTTTTACGCGGCGATGCCGACGAGGCGCTACTGAATTTCCCGCGCAAGGCGGAGGACGGCACCTTCATCACCTCGATGGAGAAGACTTATCTGTCACTGATCCAGGGAAAACCGCAGATCAGGGGACTGGAAAAGCAGGCTGTCGTGCTGGAAAAACGAGTGCGCTATCACGTCTCGCGCGAGGCGCGGAATTTCTTCTATGTGCAGACCCCCGAAGACTATTACGCCGCCGAGCACGAGGTCATCTGGATGCACTTCATGCTGAGCTGGGGATATTCGCTGCAGGGAAAATATGACGCCGCCTGCGTGGAGGCGCGTATCGCCAGCAGTCTGCTGTCGCTGCCCTGGAGCCCCGAGGGACATTTTGACGACCCGACCATGCGATTGTTCCTCGCCGGGTTGTGGACGATGTGCGGCGAATGGCAGGAAGCGCGGGTAGATCTGCGCGCGGCATGGTTCATGGACAACCGCCTGACCTGGGCCAAAGAACTGGCGGAGCGCGGCCAGCCACCAGCGAACCTGTTCATGGTGCTGGGCGGACCGGGTCCGGAACCGAAGTGGGATCCCGAACTTAAAACCAACCTGCTGCGCTCCGGTCGGCAGATGAATTTTAGGCTGAGGGGACGCAAAAGCTCCCTCACGATCACCGACCAGCAGCGCGTCGCCATCCCCACCCATCTCTCACCCGATGCCGGCAAATGGTACGAGCGCCACCTGGCCCGCGAGAGCGAATTGCACGAGATGATCCTCGACTCCACCTATGGTGGAAAGGCGGCACTCAGCGGCACCATGGCGGGCAGCAAGATAGCCGCTGCGGCGGGTCTCGGGATGGCTATCGCGGTAGGCGGGACTGCACTGGGCGCCGTGATCATCAATTACGGCACGGGGGATGCGCTTTACTACGGGCTGGCGCTCGCCGGGATCAGCATCGAGGCGGGGCTGGATATCTCACGCAAGGAATACCGGGAAAGCACCCGACAATTCAAACAGGAACTCGACCCCAGCACCACCTACCGCTACGTCCGCTACCTGCCCGAATACCTGTGGATGGGATGGAGCGACCAGACACTCGCCTACCCGGTCGACCTGCGCACGCCCACCTCCCGGATAAGGGTCCAGCAGCCTGCCGTGGTCAACCGGACTTCCGTGACGATCGCCCACCTGCCGGATGCCGCCATTTCCTGCGGGTACAGGACGAACGACGGCAGCTACACCTACGTGCCGCGGCCTGACCCGTCCGGAAATTGCCCACCGGCTTCGTCCTCCAGCGTCTGGTAGCCACTGTTGTGTGCGGCCGGAACGCCGGACCCGGCATACCGTTTGACGCTCCCCATGACTGACCCTAAACTCGCCCCACACACACGACACACGAGGCCATCTTGAAATTCCAACCCGCCGCCACCGGCACTGCCCGGATCTTCACCGCCTACGGACCCGGCCATGTCATGGTCAACGGCCAACGCTACGAGCGCAGCATAGCCGTCTCGCCAGACGAGGTGCGCGAGGACTGGAATGTAACCGGGTTCGACGCGTTGAACGAGGCGCATTTCTCGTATTTCCTCGCGCTCAAGCCCGAGGTGCTGCTGCTGGGCACCGGCAACTTGCAGCACTTCCCCCACCCGCGCCTGTACCGCAGCTTGACCGACGCCGGCATCAGCGTAGAGTGCATGGACACCCCCGCTGCATGCCGCACTTACAACATACTCGCGGCGGAAAACCGCAAGGTGATCGCCGCCATCCTCATCTAGGTAACCACCATGAGCTCGAACCTGAACAACGTCATCAAGCAAGCCGAGCAGATCATCCTCGGCAAGCCTTTGCAGATCCGCTATGCGCTCGCCTGCCTGCTGGCGCGCGGACACCTGCTGATCGAGGACCTGCCGGGCGTCGGCAAGACTACGCTGGCCCATGTACTCGCGCACACGCTGGGCCTGCAATTCCAGCGTATCCAGTTCACCAGCGACCTGCTGCCCGCCGACATCCTGGGCGTCTCGGTCTACCAGCGCCCCAGTGCGGACTCGATCTCGGGCGAATTCAAGTTCCACCCCGGCCCCATCTTCGCGCAGATGATCCTGGCGGACGAGATCAACCGCGCGACGCCCAAGGCGCAGAGCGCGCTGCTCGAGGCGATGGAGGAGCAACAGGTGACGATAGAGGGCAAGACACGCCCCCTGCCCTCGCCATTCTTCGTCATCGCCACCCAGAATCCGGCGCACCAGATCGGCACCTTCCCGCTCCCCGAATCGCAGCTCGACCGCTTCCTGATGCGCATCCAGATGGGCTACCCCGATGCACAGGCGGAACGCGGCCTGCTGTCCGGTGTGGACCGGCGCGAGATCGTCGCCGGGCTCCATCCGCAGATGGGCAGCGCGGAACTGCTGGTCCTGCAAAAACGCGTGCGCGAGGTATTCGTCTCGCCGGCACTGCTCGACTACGTGCAGGCGATCATCCGCCACACGCGCGAATCATCGCGCTACACCCACGGCCTGTCGCCCCGCGCCGGAATCGCCCTGATCTCCGCCGCGCGTGCCTGGGCATTGCTGGACGGGCGCGACGCGGTGACCCCCGAGGACGTCCAGGCCGTGCTGCCCAGCGTGGCCAGCCACCGCCTGCAGGCCATCGGGGAATACGCCAAGCAGAACAGCGACGCGTTGGTGCGCGAGTTGATCGAAGCGGTCGCGATCCCCTGACACCGTGATTGCATCGCTCCAGCAAAGATTCCGCAGCTGGCTGTTCCGCCCCAGGATCGAGAGCGGCACGATTACACTCACTCAGCGCCGCATCTTCATCATCCCGACCGGGCAGGGATTTATGCTCTGCTTCGTGCTGCTGCTGATGCTGCTTGGCAACATCAACTACAACCTGAGCCTGGGCTACGTGCTGACCTTCCTTCTTGCGATGATGGCAGTGATGTCGATGCTGCACGCATTCCGCAACCTCGCGCATCTGGATATCCGTGCCGGGCGTACCGAGCCGGTATTCTCAGGCGAGACGGCACACTTCATCCTGCACTTCAACAACCGCAGCAAATTGGCACGTTATCAGCTTTGTCTGAACCAGACCGGAAATTTGTTTTGGAAAACACCTGAAGTACCCATTACCTTCGATGTACCCGCCGGGAGGGATAACGAAGTCGCACTTCCCCTCCCCGCCACACGGCGCGGCTGGCTGCAACCTGGGCGGCTGACGCTATCCTCCGAGTTTCCGCTGGGTTTGTTTTACGCTTGGTCGTATTTGCACTTCGATACGCGCTGCCTGGTCTATCCCAAACCGATGGGCGACGCTCCCCTGCCGCTGGGCGGTGCGCCGGACGGCACCGGCAAACGCAGTGTCTCGGGTGACGAGGACTTTTCCGGGTTGCGCAAATACATTGCCGGCGATGCGCTGCCGCGCGTCGACTGGAAAGCCTATGCCCGCGAACGCGGCCTGCAGGTCAAGCAATTCTCCACGCCTGTCGGCGATGAACTATGGCTGGATTTTTCCGCAGCACCGGATCTTGCCGAGGAGGACAAGCTGGCTCGCATGACCCGCTGGGTACTGGACGCCGAACAGCAGGGCCTGCGCTACGGGCTACGCCTGCCGGGCAGTGAGCTGCCCTCCAACAACGGCATCGCACACCGCGACGAATGCCTGCGCCGGATCGCGCTTTTCAACCTGACACCGGATGGCCCTCATGAATAAAATCCTTATTTACGGCCTGCTGCTTAGCATCCTGATGGTCATCGCGCCCCATGCCGACCATCTGCCACTGTGGGTGAGCGCGATGTGCGCCAGCCTGCTGGCATGGCGCGGTTACCTGGCCTATTATGGCAAGCCCCTGCCCAGGCGCTGGCTGCTGATGCTGGTCACCCTCGCCGGAGTGGCCGGAATCGCGATCAGTTTTCGTTCATTGTTCGGGCGCGAGGTCGGCGTCACGCTGCTGATGCTGCTTGCGACGCTCAAGCTGATGGAAATGCACAAGGCGCGAGACGCAATGGTGCTGATCTATCTGTCCTGCTTCATCATCATCACCAACTTCTTCTACTCGCAAAGCATCCCCACCGCGCTGTACCTGCTCGCCACGCTGATGGTGATCGTGACCACATGGGTGCACCTGCATGCTCCGGACATCGCGCTCCAGCCTCGATTGCGCGTCGCCGCCGTGCTGCTGCTGCAAGCCATCCCGCTAATGCTGATCCTATTCGTGCTATTCCCGCGTGTGCAGGGCCCGTTGTGGGGATTGCCCCAGGACGCCTTTTCAAGCAGCGGTCTGGACGACAAGATGTCGCCGGGCAGCCTGAGCCGACTGAGTCTGTCAGAGGCGGTTGCATTCCGCGTTGTGTATGATGACCGGGTGCCACTGCGCAGCCAGATGTACTGGCGCGGTCCGGTGCTGTGGGACTTCGACGGAACGACCTGGACGCAAGGCGGGATTGTCGGTACGACTACGCCGGAGTTCACCGGTTTGGGACAGGAGATCGAATACACCGTCACGCTGGAGCCGCACAACAAGCACTGGCTGTTCGCGCTCGAAATGCCGGTCAAGCTGGCCATTCCCGCCAAGCTGACCGACGATTTCCAGTTATTGCACAGGGAACCGGTTCGCGCCAGACTGCGCTATGGCGCCCGTTCGAATCTGGTTTACCGCGCCAACCAGCAGGAAGCAGAGCCTCAGCTCAAGCGCGCCCTGCGCTTCCCCAGATTATTCAACCCCCGCGCACAGCAGCTTGCCGCCGGGTGGCGCAGCGCCAACACCGATAGCGCCGCCATCGTCCGCGCCGCCCTCGCCCATTTTAACCGCGAGGAATTCGTCTACACACTGGAGCCGCCGCTGCTCGGCCTGCACGGCATCGACGAGTTCCTGTTCACCACCCGGCAGGGCTTCTGCGAACACTACGCTTCCGCCTTCGTATTCCTGATGCGCGCCGCCGGTGTTCCCGCACGGGTGGTGACCGGCTATCTGGGCGGCGAATTCAACGAGATCGGTAATTACTACATCGTGCGCCAGTCGGACGCCCACGCCTGGGCGGAGGTCTGGCTGGAAGGCCAAGGCTGGGTGCGCGTCGATCCGACCGGCGCGATCGCGCCGGAACGCGTGGAACGCGGCCTGTCCTCCGCAATTTCGGACACCGCCGCGCTGCCGTTCATGGCGCGCAACCCGCCGCAGTGGTTGCGCAACCTGCGCCTGAACTGGGACACAATCACCAACCGCTGGAACCAGTGGGTGCTGGGCTACGACAGCGAAACCCAGTTCGCCTTCCTGACCCGTCTGGGTATGGAGTCGCTCAGTTGGCAGAAGATCGCGATGAACATGCTGGTAGGCGTGGCGCTGGTGATCGCGCTGTTTGCCGCATACATGCTGCGCCACCTGCTGGTGCGCAATCCGGACCGCGTCCAGGCCGCCTGGCTCAGACTGTGCCGCAAGCTGGCCAAGGCCGGCCTGCCGCGCGCAGGCCACGAGGGCGCGCGCGACTATGCCGCACGCGTCGCCGCCGCACGCCCGGAACTTGCCGGCCCCTTCCTCGACCTGGCCGAACGCTACAGCGCCCTGCGCTACGGGAACGTCCAGGGCGAAGAGGCACAGCGCGAATTCCTTCAACGCGCCGCGAACTTCAAGGCCTGACAGGGTATAATCCGCGTCTCGTTAAACCAGCCGCAATCATCATGCTCATCACCCGCCGCCTGGAATTCGATGCCGGACACCGCATCCCCAACCACAACAGCCAGTGCAAACACATGCACGGGCACCGGTACGCCATCGAGATCACGCTGTCGGGCGACATCATCGACAGAGAAGGCGCTTCCGAACAGGGCATGGTGATGGATTTCTCGGATGTGAAGCGCATAGCCAAGGAGAAGCTGGTGGATGCCTGGGACCACGCGTTCCTCGCGTACCTGGGCGACAAGCCGGTTTGCGACTTTCTCGCGACCCTGCCGGGCCACAAGACCGTGACACTCGATGTCGTGCCCACCGCCGAAAACCTCGCGCAGGCTGCGTTCGCCATCCTCGACCCGGCCTATCAGGACATCTACGGGAACCACCTGCGCCTTGAACAGGTGCGCCTGTACGAGACGCCGAACAACTGGGCGGATTGCACCCGGCCCCGTGGCCGCTAGTCCCTGACTGGCGTAGCAGGATAGCAGCAGTCCGATGAACTCCCCGACAGCATCAGACAACACCACCCAACAGAGAGGCAGCCTGCTGGACGAGCAGACCAAGCTGCTCTACGTGACCCTCGCTGCCTCGCTGACCATCAGCACGCTGCTTGCGCTGATCCTGACGGGCGTGCAACGGGATGCCATCCCCGCCCCCGTACTGTCCGGCTGGCTCGCCGCAATCGCGGCGGTGCTGCTGGCCAGACTCGCGCTGCTGGTTGCCTGGCAGCGCAACGCCCGGGGGCAGGCGGACATCCCCCGCTGGTTGAACCGTTTCCGGGCCGGCGCAATCGCGAACGGGATCGTCTGGGGGGCGGGAGCGTGGCTGCTGTTCCCCGCCGGCGATGTCCTGCATCAGGTGCTGCTGGCCTTCATCCTCGCCGGGCTGTGTGCCGGGGCGGTCGCCTCGCTGGCGATCGACCGCCTGTCGATGTTCGGCTTCATGGTGCCTGCACTAGCGCCGTTGATCGCGCGTTTTACGGTCGAAGAAAGCGCACACGCGATCGAAATGGCCGTGATGGTTGCGCTGTTCCTGTTCTTTGTCACCCTCAATGCGCTGCGTGTCACGCGCAGCATCCGGGACAACATCCTGTACCGGATCGATGCCGACGAACGCGAATACGCCGTGGAAGAGGCGTTTGGCCTGCTGCGCAAGATCGCCAACCGAGTGCCCGGCGTCGTCTACCAGTTCCGGCTGCGCCCGGACGGCACCTACTGCTTTCCGTTCGCCAGCGAAGCCACCCGCGAGCTGTTCCGCGTCTCCCCCGAGGAAATCCGCGAGGATGCCTCCGGGGTATTTGCCGCCTGCCATCCGGACGACCTCGACGGGCTAATGGAATCCATCCGCTATTCGGCGCAGCACCTGACCCCCTGGCACCATGAGCTGCGCACGCGATTCGACGACGGGACCGTGCGCTGGCTGTTCGGCAATGCGTTGCCGCAGCGCGAGGCCGACGGCTCGGTCCTGTGGCACGGTTTCATCACCGACATCACCGAACAAAAACTTGCCGAAACTGACCTGCGCATCGCGGCCACCGCATTCGAGGCGCAGGAAGGCATCGCGATCACCGACGCCAACAACGTGATCCTGCGGGTCAACCAGAGCTTCACCGAAATCACCGGCTACCCGGCAGCCGATGTCTTGGGCAAGACGCCCGCGATACTCAGCTCGGGCCGCCATGACGCCGACTACTACCAGGCCATGTGGGAAAGCCTGAAAAGCAGCGGGGCATGGCAGGGCGAGATCTGGAACCGGCGCAAGAACGGCGAAATCTACCCGGAGTGGCTCATCATCACCGCGGTCAGGGGCGAGGACGGAGCGGTCACCCACTACGTCGCGATGTTCACCGACATCACCAAGCGCAAGGCCGCCGACGAGGAAATCCGGAATCTCGCCTTCTACGACCCGCTCACCCGCCTGCCCAACCGGCGCCTGCTGCGTGACCGGCTCCGGCAGGCCATGGCAACCAGCGTGCGCAACCACCAGAGCGGCGCGCTGCTGATCATCGACCTAGACAACTTCAAGCTGCTCAACGACACCCTGGGCCACGACAAGGGCGATCTGCTGTTGCAGCAGGTATCGCAGCGCCTGGCCTTCTGCGTGCGCGATGGCGATACCGTTGCCCGTCTGGGCGGCGATGAATTCGTCGTGATGCTGGAAGACCTGAGCGGCAGCATCCGCGAAGCCGCCTCCCAGGCCGAGGCCACCGGCGAAAAAATCCTCGACGCGCTCAACCAGAAATACCAGCTCGGCGACCAGAAATACCACAGCACGCCGAGCATCGGGGTCGCGCTGTTCGGCGGCCACCAGCAAAGCATCGACGAGCTGCTCAAGCAGGCGGAGCTGGCGATGTACCAGGCCAAGGGCTCCGGCCGCAACGCCCTGCGCTTCTTCGACCCCGAGATGCAGTCCATCGTTACCGCCCGGGCCGCGCTGGAAAACGACCTGCGCCAGGCGATAGCGAAGGACCAGTTCCTGCTCCACTTCCAGCCCCAGGCCAACAGCGACGGCCTGATCACCGGCTTCGAGGCGCTGTTGCGCTGGCACCATCCGGAACACGGCATGATCACCCCCGACCGGTTCATCGCCCTGTCCGAGGAAATCGGCGCGATTCAGACGATCGGCCAGTGGGTGCTGGAGACCGCCTGCACGCTGCTGGCGGAATGGGCCGCCCAGCCCGAGACATCGCACCTGACGATGTCGGTCAACGTCAGCGCCCAGCAGTTCCGCCACCCGAATTTCGTCGGCCAGGTGCTCGCCGAGCTCGAACGCACGCGCATCCTGCCCAACCGGCTCAAGCTGGAAATCACCGAAAGCCTGATGCTGCACGACGTCGAAGAGATCATCGTCAAGATGACCGAGCTGAAAGCCAGGGGCGTGAGTTTCTCGCTCGACGATTTCGGCACGGGTTACTCCTCCCTCTCCTACCTCAAGCGCCTGCCGCTGGACCAGTTGAAAATCGACCAATCCTTCGTGCGCGACATCCTCACCGACCCCAACGACGCGGCCATCGCCCGCACCGTGGTCGCGCTGGCGCAAAGCCTCGGGCTGGCCGTCATCGCCGAGGGCGTGGAAACCGAAGCGCAAAGGGATTTCCTGCTGCGCCACGGCTGCCGCAACTACCAGGGCTACCTGTTCGGCAAACCCTTGCCCGCCGAAGAGGTCGGACCGCTGGTGCGCAGCCACAACGCCGGCAGGCCGGCCTTCGTCGCATAACCGCACAGCCCTGCACAAAGCGGCTCGATGGATTTTCTGGACAGGGATCGCGCCTTGGTTCAAAATGCGCGCCTTCTTCAGGAAGCGTGGCCGAGCGGTTGAAGGCACTAGTCTTGAAAACTAGCGAGGATGAAAGTCCTCCGTGAGTTCGAATCTCACCGCTTCCGCCAGAACTCAATCTCAACAAGTCTCAAAACACCTCACAAACCCGCGCTGCATATAGCTTTAGCGGGTTTTTTAACGCCCAAGCGGCATCAAGCAATCTCAGCGAAGCTCAGTTTTTTGTTGGTACATCCGTTGGTATATGCTATGTTGGCACCTGAATGTACCAACAGAAGAAGGTGGGTATCATGGCACTGACAGAGCTAGAGGTTAAAAAGGCCAAAGTAACGGATAAGCTGCAAAAGCTGACCGATGGCGGCGGGCTTTTTTTGTTGGTACATCCGAACGGCAGCAAGTATTGGCGAATGGCATATCGTTTCGGCGGCAAACAGAAAACGCTGGCACTTGGGGTATATCCAGATGTATCCCTAAGCGATGCACGAGAACGACGCGAACAGGCGCGCAAATTACTGGCGAACGATACCGACCCCGGCGCGGTTAAGCAGGCGCAAAAAGCCGCTAAGATCGAAATCGTCGATAACAGTTTCGCCACACTGGCCGCTGAATTACACAAGATCAGATCCCCGATGTGGACACCTGGTCACGCCAAACAGTGGATCGGCAATCTGGAAAAATACGCCCTGCCCGTCATCGGTGATCGCCCGATTGCCGAGATCGAACCCATGGAACTGGTGGGCATCATGCGAACGGTCGAGACCAACGGCACATTCGAGACAAGGGATCGCCTGCTGCAAACCATCAGCGCGGTATTCAAATATGCAATCGCCACAGGTCGCGCCAAATATAATCCGGCAGAAATCCGCATGGCGTTGGCTGACCGCCCGAAGGTGGAACACTTCGCCTGCATCACTCCTGATGAATTGCCTGAGTTCCTGCGCGCGGTATCGGCCTATCAGGCCAAGGCAAAAGTATCACCGATTGCCATAGCCGCATTGCGCCTGCTGATGCTGACCACCACCCGCACCAGTGAAGTGCGCTTTTCCAAGTGGGCGGACTTTAACCTTGATGCCGGATGCTGGGTTATTCCAGCAGAACAAATCGGACGCAAGGGCAAGGGCGACAAGCGCAATCCCCATGCCGTGCCGCTATGCACCCAAGCCGTTAAAATACTGCGCGACCTGTATCCAGTCACCGGACACAGCGAATATGTATTTCCGAACCGCAACAGCTCCGGTCGAGTCATCAGTGAAAACACCGTATTAAAGATCATCGAAACCATCGGCTACAAAGGCAAAATGACCGGCCACGGCTTTCGCAGCCTTGCCCGCTCCATCCTGGGCGAAATGGGGCATCGCTGGGAAGTGTTGGAAGCAATGCTGTCCCATGCGCTGGAGAACCAGACAGCGGCAGCCTATGTCCGCACCACCTACTTTGAAGAGCGGCGCGGCATCATGCAACAGTGGGCCGACTACCTCGACAAGATTGAAGCTGGCGCAGAAGTCATCCCACTGCGCGCTTGATACGGTCTACAGCCCCACAGTCTTGCATCGCAAGTCTGTGACCAGACCTTGCCACAAGAGCATCGCTTTTGTGCCAGCAAATTCAGAGTCACCTATACTTTTCTATCGCTTTCATTATTCTGTTTGCGACAACAGTATCTTTTTTTAGAGCATGCTCCCAAAACCTCATAGGCTTCCACTTTTTCGCTCGTAATAGGGATGTGTTTCTGCGGTCTCTTAATACGTTTCGCCTAATTTTTTCCCGCCAAAATTCAGTATTCATTCGTGGTTCTTTGTAGCAGCGCGGGCATCCATGCCA